>DATHDM010000328.1:0-2978 GCA_035319065.1 Terriglobales bacterium | reverse complement strand
TCATTCCCAACAAAGGCAGGTAACAGATCGCGAAGCGCGCCGTCACTGATTTCCCGGACGCAATGTGCTATGAAAAATTCGGGCCGGGAGTCGTCCGACAGTCAGCGCTCGACCTCTGCAAACGAATGCGGGCTTGAGCGCGGCGACGCCCGGCATGCTTGCCGCTAGTCGGGCAATCCGCACGAGCCGTAGAGCTTGAACGTAAAACAGATTAGGACTACGCGTTGAGCCGCCCACCCCCGTGGGCGGCCTTTTTCCTTCCCTTTTCTCTTTGGATCACCTCGGGCGGGACTCCCGGAACGAAACAAGCTCCCAATCCCCATCAGGCACCGATGTCTCATGCCGGAGAATGTACAAATTGTCATCATCCGCACGCACTTTGAAGAAAAGGTGTTCGGGTCCGTACCACTGATCGAGCACCTCCTCGACCAGATATGAGTGCCCATGGAGTTGGAATCGCACGGGTCGTTCATCCGCCTTCCGTCCCGCATAGCACTCCACCTCGACTCTCATACCATCGTTTTCCGTGACGCGAACGCGGCATCAACCTTGGCACGGGTTTCCTGACTGCGCTCGGGCTGGAGGCAGTGAACCGTAGAAGCTAGATCACCTGCGACCCATCGGCCCGTCCCCAGTCGCAAACTTCCCACCATCTTCTCTCCCGTGGTTCTCGGTTTGCCATGAGTTGGTATTGCGCGCGCAGTTTCGCTCTTACCCAAAGATGGCATCGACCTTGGCAAGCGAACGCTCGATACTCGCTGACTTCAGGTAACACCTGCTGCTTTCCAAATTGGGGTGGCCCATCCAACCCCTGGACGGTATGCTGCGCTAACCGACAAGACGCTCGGCAAGCACCTTCGAGCACTCATTGATAAATTCACGTACGAGCAGCGAAAGTCTCGTTCACCTTCTCCCGCACGACTTTGTTGCGGTTGGGTTTCAAGTATCTCATCGTCGACTCGATGTCGGTGTGTCCCATCCAGTCCTGCACGGTCCGGAGATCAACGCCCTTCCACAGATGCCATGTAGCAAACGTCGCGCGGAATTTGTGAAGCCAAAAATCCTTGGGATCCAGGCCGGCGCGCTTGGCGATGTCTTTTAGGACCTCGAGGAAGTGCGTGTTCGGCTGGCAGCCAGCAGTCGGGAAAAGGAGATTGCAGTTCTTGGCGGCCGTCCCCTTCCAGGCTTTCAGCGCTTCAATCAGCCTGTCCGGGACGGGAATTTCGCGCTCCTTGTACGCCTTGGGCGTCCAGCCACGATCAGGTTTGTGGCTGACGCGAACGGTACACGTTTTGAAATTGATGTCCGACCAATACGTGTGCATCACCTCCTGATCGCGCATGCCCGTCATCAGGAAAAACTCGTACCGCAATCGCTCTTCCTGGCTGCATGCGGCGAACAGTGAATCCAGCTCTTCCTGCTCGTAAATTTCGGGTTCCTCTTCCGTGAACTTCGGCCAATCGTCTTTCTTGACCAACCCGCGCACACCATAGGCTTTCAGGAAGGAAACGACGTGCAGAAATTTGTTCCAGCAGGTCCGTGGGGCTTGCTCTTTCTCGTTGCGAAGGTAGGCGGCGAAGGCCAGCAGATCGCGACGGCCAATGTCTTCCAAATCCATCTTGTGGCAGGACTCCTGGAAGTATTGGAGAGCGGTTGAGTATGCCGCGTGGGTCTTCGGTTTCTTGGTGAGTTTAACGTCCGACAGGTATTCGGTGATCGCGCCCGACAGCGAGCGGCGCCCATTGTTCTGTTCGGGAACGACGGCCACACCGTGATTGCGCGCATTCAGCTCAGCTTCTTTCTTGAGCCGGCGTGCGGCCGCATCCTGAGCATTCTTGCCCACCGAAAGCCGAATGCGGTTGTTGCCCTCGTACCAATCTAGGTAATAGTTGCCTTCGGAATGGTGCACCTCACGACCGTCCACAATGACCCAATCGGGCTTTACGCGGCCGTTGTTGGACAGAACTACCGGGCAGAAACGGGTTGTCCCATCTGCCAGGCGGATGCGCTTTGTCAGGTTACATTGGCGGTTTGCCATAGGCGTGATGTTTCGGGAAATAGTATCATCCAAAGTATCACGCAATGGCAAGTTACTGAAGTACAAGGACATGGCGGAGAGAGAGGGATTCGAACCCTCGATACCCTTTCGAGTATACACGCTTTCCAAGCGTGCGCCTTCAGCCACTCGGCCATCTCTCCGGCGCTGCTCGCAGAAGTTGCTTTATTCTAGCAGGAACTGCTCTGACCCCTGGCGCCTAGTCCTCTTCCTCTTCTTCCTTCAGCTGTTGCGCCAGGTAGTTCTGAATACCCATCTCGGCGATGGAGTGCAGCTGCGCCTCCAGCCAGTCGATGTGGTGCTCTTCGTCGCTGAGGATGTGCTCCAGCAGCTCGCGCGAGCCGGCGTCGTTCTGCGCGCTGGCGGTGTGGATGCCGTCGTTGAGGCGCTTGACGGCGTCGTATTCCAGTTGCACGTCGTACTTGAACTGCTGCTCCACGCTGGTGCCGATGTTGATCTTGAAGTAGTCGCTCATGTTGGGGGTGCCGTCGAGGTAGAGAATGCGCTCTATCAGCTTCTCGGCGTGCGTCATCTCTTCAATCGATTCCTTGCGGATCAGCACCGCCAGCCGCTCGTAGCCCCAGTTCTCGCACATCTCGGCGTGCAGGAAATACTGATTGATGGCGGTGAGTTCGGCTTTCAGCACCTCGTTGAGCACAGCAATCACCTTGGGATCGCCCTTCATAGCTTCGCTTCTCCTTGCGGCCTCGGCGGTTAAGCTCGCGCACGCGCGATGGCAACGACGCGCGGCCCGTATCGATAGATTGAGGACGGGAAATTCTAGCAGAAGAAAGCAGTTAGCACTCGGCAGTCCGCAGTCGGTCGGCGGGTGAACTGTCCAGGCTGCGCCACGACCTCCCACCTCGGCCAAAACAAGGCTGAGCCGGGACACGCATCCGGCGTGCTGATTGCTGAGTGCTGG
>DATHDM010000327.1:0-8631 GCA_035319065.1 Terriglobales bacterium | reverse complement strand
CCGGATGCATCATCAGAACGCCGACAAAGCCGCCGATCCGCATTCGCCGCACGACGGCGGTCTGTGGGCGCATCTTGGCTGGATCATCACCGGCGAAGGAAGGCATAACAAGTCCGCAGAACTCCACGCGTATGTTCCCGACCTCCGTAAGGACCGGTTCCATGCCTGGATCAGCGAGTGGCATTGGGTTCCGCTGGTGATTCTGGCCCTCCTGCTTCTCGTTGTTGGAAGTTGGCCGTATGTGCTGTGGGCGATCTTCTTTCGCATCGCCTTCGGCCTGCACGCAACCTACCTGGTGAACTCGGCCACACATATGTGGGGATCGCGCCGCTTCCTGACCCAGGACGATTCCACCAATAGCTTTTGGGTTGCCATGGTCTCGTTTGGGGAAGGCTGGCACAATAACCATCATGCCCATCCGCAGTCGGCGCGCCACGGGCTGAAGTGGTACGAGTTCGATCTGAACTGGCATGGAATCTGGATGCTAAGCAAGTTCGGACTCGCATGGAACATTAAGCTCCCGAAGCTTTCGCAGGCGGTTGCGGATCGCAGTTCGGAATTTCAGTAAGTACAGAACTATCGGTCTAAAGGCCGGCCTCAAAGGACTACGGAGGGCATCGGCACGCATTTGTGTGTTCTGAGTGCGGCAAGGAGTACCGGCCAGGAAGGTACAGCAAAGTTCAGAAAATGATTCTGAAAAAAGGAATAAAAGGGAATAGAGGGGGCATCCTTCAGCCAACAGGTTCGCCGTAAACCCGGACGACGCCGGAGCCTGGCATCAGAAAACGAGCGGCTCAGCTTCAGAGCGATCACGCGTTGCGATTTCATGGTGGTCTTTATCAAGCCTGCCGAAATGGCTCAATGAGAATTGCCACGTCGAGAAAATTCAGCTTCGACTCAGAACCGTCAAAGTTTGAGAGATTGTGCAAGCTTTCCAAGTCTCGAAGCCGTATGCCGCGCTCGTTCGGGCGGGCTGACGCCGACCTCATCCACGGCATTGGCTGGCGCTGGCGAAATTGACAGGCATTTCGGCGACTGTCGACAGGAACGTAAGAGGCATGCCCTAGTATTTTGAGATAATTGGAAGTGTTGTGACGCCGTGCTAACATCATTGATAGTCTCACGTTCCCGGGTTCTGCTCACGTTGCCGTTCCAGATCAACAGAGCCTCCCTCTCCATGCGGGCAGGCACTGAAAGCTCGAGTCATTTCTACAAGACAGGAATTAGTGATGCTGGAACTTGTGCGCACGAGTCGCGGCAGCCCGACCGTTCGTCAACCAGCCTGAATGACAGGAGTTAATTATGTCCGGAATCAATGGTGATAGGTCCAGATTTCACCGAGAGCGCAAGCAACAGATTGCTCGACGGAAACGAAATCGAGAACTGCGGAGGAGTTTAGCACTGGGGCGCAAGATGACCGCCGCAACTGTTTCGAAGACAAAGGCGGTCTCCCCATGATCACGCCTGTCCTTGCGTCACCGCTTTCCGAACCGATACGCAGCCCGCACAAGAAGAAGCGAGTGCTTCTGGTGGATACATCGCCGAGCAAACGCGACTTACGGGCCGAGGCCATGCGAAGACTCGGCATGGAGGTAGACTGTGCCGCCGATATCAGCGAAGCGCGTTCCTGGTGGCGAGCGGACCTGTACAACCTGGTTCTCATCAATGTGGAAAATGAGCTGGGTCATCGCAATGAGTTTTGTGAAGACATGCGCCGCGCCACGCCATCCCAGCAACTTGCGTTTCTGGTAGGCAAACCCGAGTACCTCGCTGACGCGCCAAGGGCGGACGGAGTGTCCTCAGGCCAGCCGGATAGCGACGTAATCCTCCAAAAGGAGCCGAGCGCTACGCGGTCAACCGATGTTTCTGGGGGGCCGCCTCAGTGCTGGGGGATTCTGGAAGCCTCCCAGCGAATCTCCGCGGTGCGGTCCGCGTTTTTTGCGCGCTCAAAGGCCATGCAGGAGAGACCCGCGCCGCCGCGGGATCCTGAAACCCGGCTTCCCAAGGCAATGAAATC
Source organism: Terriglobales bacterium (assembly GCA_035319065.1). Classification (GTDB taxonomy): domain Bacteria; phylum Acidobacteriota; class Terriglobia; order Terriglobales; family Acidobacteriaceae; genus DASPRM01. The sequence continues at coordinate 6,614 of DATHDM010000327.1, read as the reverse complement.
TCCGACCCTGGATGAACTACTAAGAAAGGAAATGCAATGAAGAACGTTTACGTTGGCAATTTACCCCACGGCACAACCGAGGCTGAGCTGCGCGCCGTGTTCGAAGCACACGGCGGGGTCGAAAAAGTCAGTATCATGACCGACCGATATACAGGTCGGGGGCGGGGTTTCGCTTTTGTGGAAATGACCAATGCCAGTGAGGCTGATAAGGCCATTGCGGCGTTGAACGGAACTGAACTCGGGGGACGCAAGTTGACGATCAACGAGGCGAAGCCCAAGTCCGACCGGATAGGAAACGGCGGACAACGGTTCGGTGGCGGTAAAGGAGGACGTGGAGGCGATGACTACCGCGGTCACGCACGTCAGCCCCGCGAACCGCGCTGGTAGGGCTTCTTACCTGCGGAGCCCGCAAACCGGCTGCAGTTGCCAGCCAGCGATGAACAGAATCTAGATTGGGGGATCGGGTATGCCACGAGGCCGATCGACGTTTATGAAACGTCAGAAAGAACAAGCACGCCAACAGAAACGACGCGAAAAGGCGGAGCGTAAGAGCCACCGCAAGCAGGAGAAACAAGAAGGTAGCGCGGACGAGATGCGCGAGTTGATGGAGCACGCAGAAGCCCAGGCAGCTCTGTTCCGCATGGGCTCCGACGAGTCAGGTCCTGTTGAAGAATCCACACCGCGCAGCGGAGCCGGAATCGATCAGGAGACCACCCTGTGAGAATCGCCGGAGCTCAATGCCCCGGCGATCTCGTATCCCTTTTCTAGAGAAAAAGCTCACCGGGCAGCGCGGTCAGCGTTCGCGTTGCAAGGGCGTTTTGGATGAATCGCTTCGGTTGCTCTGCCGCCAACGGCTCTTGCTTCCGTTCCATCCGTAACTGGAGCGTGCGCTCGATATGCCTAAGCTCCAGAACCTCGGCGCCTGTGACCAGGGTTGAGGCGCACCCCTGAGACCCGGCGCGTCCTGTGCGTCCGACCCGGTGGATGAAGTCCTCGGCCATCTTTGGCAGGTCGTAGTTGATCACATGGGCCACGTCGTTCACGTGCAACCCGCGCGATGCGATGTCGGTAGCCACCAGCACCCGGAAGCGGCCTTCCTGAAATCCGCTCAACGCTCCGTTCCGCTGCGCCTGCGAGCGGTCGCCGTGAATCATGGCGGCGCTGAAGCCGTCCCGCACCAGTTCCTTGGCAAGCCGCTGCGCGCCGCGCTTGGTACGAGCGAACACCAAGGTCTGACCCTTCTCTGCTGACAGCAGCCGTCGAAGCATATCCAGCTTCTCCCCCGGCCGTACCTCATACGCTTTCAACTGCACACTCTCTGCCGGCTTGAGGACCGAGCCCAGAGCTACCCGCACCGGTTTGCGCATGTATTCATGCACAAGCCTGGCGACCGACTGTTCCATGGTTGCGGAGAAGCACAGCGTCTGGCGGCTTGCTGGCAGTGCCAACAAGATGCGCCGGATGGACGGCAGAAAACCCATATCCAACATCCGATCTACTTCGTCAAGCACCAGAATCCGTACCTCGTGCAAGTCAACTAGTTTCCGGGTAATAAAGTCCAGCAGGCGTCCCGGAGTAGCAATTACCAGTCTGCAGCCAGCACGGAGGCCTTGGATCTGCGTCTTCTCCGATACACCGCCAATAATGAGCGCAGCTTTGGGCATGCCCTTGCTGCGCAGCTTCTCGTATTGCTCGTGAACTTGCATTGCGAGTTCCCGCGTCGGCAGCAGAACCAAAGCACTCGACTGCGGCGATGGTTCGCGGTACAGCATCTCGATCAAAGGAATTAGAAACGCCAGTGTTTTGCCGGTGCCGGTCTGGGCGGTGCCGATTACGTCTTTGCCTTCAAGGGCAGGAGGGATCGCACGCGCCTGGATAGGAGTAAGGTTAATGAATTGAGCTGCCGCCAGCTTCCGCTGCAAAGCAGAAGGCAGGGGCAGTTCTGAAAATGTAATCATTCGAATTGTTCTCTTTCTGGAGGGGCTAGTTACACACTCAGACACGCGTCGAGAGTTTTTGTGCCGCTCACCTTGATTTCAGATTTGGCGCTGAACTAAACGGCGGGCAGGAAAAGCGGAGATGAATCTGATCCAGTGAGGGGACCACCGCGTGACGAGCAAACCGTGGCTAAAGCGTCTTTATTAGTATAGCAGGTCGGATTCCGAAGAACCTGATCTTCGACTGTTTGTCCAGCAAAAACATCGTCCGGCGAAACGGAGGGTTGCGTCTTGGCAGCGGCGGCCCTAACCGTTGCAACTTAATCCGCCTCTCTGCGAATCTTTTTTCGGGCACGCTTTCGCGCCAAAGCTTGTTTCAGTCGCCGCTTCTCGCCCGGCTTCAAGTAGTAGGAGTGACGCTTCACTTCCTTAATGATGTCTTCCGTCTGAACCTTGCGCTTGAACCGACGCAGGGCATTCTCCAACGACTCTCCCTCTTGCAGTCGAACTTCCGCCAAACTGATCACCCCAAACTGGCATTCAATCGGACACACCAGAGCTTACCCTATTTGTGCTGCGCTCGTCGAACTGAGTGCCAAATGACACGCTGGTCACCAATGGGTCAGATTCCCCACGATTCGTCGAGGTCTTTGATAATCACCCCTGAGCCTAATTCAACCATTTTCCGGCTAAACATCCTTCAGTTGGTTCTCATCCATCCCGAAATAGTGGCCTAGCTCATGCATAACGGTCAGGCGGATTTGTTCGCGGACCGCGGCTTCGCTGGAGCAGATCGCTTCAATATTCTTCTGATAAAGCACGATGTAATCAGGCCCGGTCGGTAGATCAAAGACGCTCTTCTTGGTCGTGGGCACGCCGTGGAAGAGACCCAGAAGCAGCCGCCTTTGCTGCCCCGAGCGCGGAGACGGCTGATTTGGCGGCGTATTCTCTATCAGAACTGCAACGTTACGGATGCGACTGCGAAATTCTTGCGGGAGCGAAGCAAGCTCCTCCTCGACTACCTTGACGAAATGTTCGCGCTTCATTCTTCACCCACTGACACTCGAACCAAGGACCAGGCAGAGCAGCCGCCGGACTAGGTGGATTTTCTTGGCCTCGACTACTACAACAACAAACGGGCATACAATACTCTCATCGGTTTTGCCTCTTGGGGGCTAAATTAATCTGCAGGAACGTATCGGCGCGATTGAAATCGAGATGGCGAAAAGAGGAATGAAGGCGTTTTGGCGTCGCTCAGATTTGTACGTTGGGCCTCGGTCGGTTTCTGGAATTCACGGAGGCCGGTCGAAATGGCAGTCGTCGGGATTGCTGGTGTGGCTTAAACCTGCTTTTTGGCGGAAGTGGCTGTTCAACCATCTACCAAATCCGAACCACTAAACCCTTGTACCACCCGCCGCGCGTACCCGTGCACGATAGCGGCTCCCGCTCCCGTCCACGCTGCCCCCCGAAAAGCGCCACGCCAGCGCGCCCCCCGTCCCCGTGCGAAGCGAGCGTACGAGCGAGGCGTGCGCAGCGTTGCCGATTCCGTAACCGCGTTGGTCGCGCGGGCGTCTCGGATTCTCAGACTAGGTTGTGGTGTCCCGCGACCGAACCAGTCTTAGGGCCTAAAGCTGCCACGCGAGGTTGGAAAGCTTTTGGTTGGAGGGTTGTGAAAGTTGCAGGAGAGGCGAAAGGAATCCTAGACGTAGCTTTGGCAGGTGCATTAGTCGCTGACTGTCTTGCTGGGCAAGTTCCCTGAATAGAGGAAACAAAGTTGAATCGTATGGCTGCTGAGAAAAGAAAGCCGTTTCAGCCCGTGTCCAAAGACTGGAACTTTTATCGCGATCTCGCTTTGCTTTGGCCGCTCATTATCGGCTCATTCCTCGCTGGGGCAGAGCTGTTCAATAAGTCCGAGCATGGGATATTCAAAGTGGAGCTATTAGCCGTAGTGCTTGGTTTGTTGCTTCTGACTCACGAGAAGAGATTGATGCTAGGAGCGGTAGCGGGCTGCTTTGCGCTGTATTCGATCTACGTTCTGATCCGATATCGGTATCTTCCGGCGGCAGCTATTTTTGTAGTGGCGGGAACTGTGTGGCTTCTGACGGCTAGATTTTCGCGGCACTATCGTCCGAGCTATGAGTGGCCGGACGAGATAGGCGGCTTCGAGGCATTTGTCTTTCTCGTATCACTGCTCGTGACATTTGCCGGTTTGTACTTGCTGAATCGATGACCCGATTGAATCACCTTTACCCAGGGCTGATGGATGACGCCCGACCCGGCGGGCCTGGTGGCGGTCGATGCCGGCAATCCCCAGAGCTGGAATCGATATGCGTATGTCATGAATAATCCAATCAATGTGACCGATCCGTTAGGGCTCACAGTGCTGTGAACGTCCAAATATTCTCAGGCGAGGTATCAGTCTGGCTATTGTTGGCCGCTTTTGCTCAACTCGACCAGGGCGGCTTTGAAACCAGTTGCAAGCTTGTCGGCTGGACCGCGTCCCCAATAGTGGAGAAAGATCACTTGCGGCTGGATCCCGAGCATATGGTGGTGAATGGCGACCACCTCCAGTCCATGAGACCGCAGCGCCTTTAGGATTGAGTTGACCTCAGTCTCTAGCATGGCAACATCACCTGCGATCGCGGCATCCTCATTGCTGCCGTAAAAAGCGGCCCAGGTGTTCAAGCCCATGCGCGCATTAATAGTGGCACCCATTTCTTGAATCTTGAGATCGTCGCGCCCAAGGGTGATTTTATAGATGGCACCGCTCTGCTCGCCCTCGTGCCCGACGATCTTCGCGATGGCAGATGTATCGAGGGTAGTCTTTGCGCTTGGGCTGGCAGCCAGATTGGGAGCAGTCTGTTCTTTGCCTGTCGCGATCATGGCAAGTGCCGGTTTTATTCGTTCAGCCAGATCAGTTGCCTTCCCATGGCCGTGGACGTGCATGTAGTAAATGCGTGGAGTCTCCCAAAAGAAGTGATTGTGCAGGGCGGTCACCTCAAGCCCTTTATCGAGCAGAGCCGACATCACGGGATTGACCTCCTCTTGCAGGAGAACCAGATCGCCCATTAACACCTCGTCCCCGCCAGCGCCTTTGGTCATTGCGAACCAACCACCGAAACCAAAAGGTGTTGGCAGTCCCAAGCCGTTGATATTCACCTGGATGTCGTTACGCGGAATATTGACCTTCAGAACCTTGGCCTTGTAGTCGCCGGACTTGCCGACAATCTTCAGCACTTGTTGGTAATCGTGGGGAATTTCTTGAGCCTGTGCCTGAGGTGTACCTACTCTGAGAGGAAGGGTTAGAAGGAGTATGCTTACAATTAGGCTGGTTCTTCTCATGGATACCTCCTGGTTTTGACCATTTCGAAAACTGGTTGCCGATTCACGAGCTCTAACTTTGCCGTGACTTTAAGGCAATCCAAATAGATGACGGACCCCATCCTCGTTCACTGGCCCACCTTGTCTGCATCTCTGAACGTATCAAAACGTTTCCGCATCACATAGGGCCCAGATCCCCCCGAGAATCGAGCCTTTGGTGCAACTGTGCTTCTGGATTCGGCTATTCTTTAGCTTCCCTGGTTAGCCTGACTCGTTCGAAAATAGGAGACAGCCCGCCCAGAAAGGTCAAATCGCACTGTTGACGAGTTAACAAACTGCTACCATGGGCTTGGGCAGCGAACGTGGGATTGATCAGACGCAATCGGATTTGGATTCTCATAATTCTGGCAGCCGTTGCTGTCTTCGCGGCCTTCCGTCTGAATCGGAAGACGGCAGCGGAGTACTTTACTGCCAAAGTAGAGAGAGGCGACATCCGCCAGGTAATTGACGCGACGGGAACTATCAACCCAGTCACGCTGGTACAGGTGGGCTCACAGGTTTCGGGAATGATTTCCAAGCTGTACGTCGATTTCAATTCCAAGGTCACGAAGGGTCAGGTGATTGCTGAGATCGACCCCAAGTTGTTCCAGGGCGCTGTACTGCAGGCGCAAGCCGACTTACAGAATGCGCAGGCGACGCTGGCCGCAGCCAAATCGAACTTGGCAAAAGATCAGGCTACCCTCAAGCAGAACAAGCTCGATTACGAACGGGCCGTGGGGTTGGCGCAGCAAGGAGTAATGAGCCAGCAACAGCTCGATCAAGCGAAGGCCACCTACGATGCCATATCTGCCCAGGTCGGATCTGATCGCGCCGCGATTCAACAGGCCGAAGCGCAAGTTGCACAGAAGGCGGCCAGCCTGAAGGTTGCTCAAACCAACCTTGACTACACCATCATTCGTGCGCCGATCAACGGAACAGTGGTGAACCGGAACATCGACATTGGACAAACCGTGGCCGCCTCCTTACAAGCTCCAACGCTGTTCACCATTGCTCTCGATCTGACCAAGATGCAGGTGTACGCCAAAACAGATGAAGGAGACGTGGGACAGATCCGTCCTGGACACAGTGCGGACTTCCAGGTGGATGCTTTTCCGAAAGAAATATTTCACGGTGTTGTGCACCAGGTTCGTATGAACGCTACCACCGTGCAGAACGTGGTTACGTACGACACCATCATCGACTTCGACAATCCGGATTTGAAGCTCTTTCCGGGCATGACTGCCTACGTCTCTATTCCGGTAGCTTCGGCGAATGATGTCACCAAGGTCCCGAACGCAGCCCTCCGCTTTAAGCCTG
>DATHDM010000326.1:0-3620 GCA_035319065.1 Terriglobales bacterium | reverse complement strand
GACGTCCTGCAGGGGGACGATAGCAACGCCAGCCACGGAAGCCATCACCGCGCGAATGAAGACCCAGTTGACGGGTTGGGTGTCGAAGCCGAGATAAGCCCGGGCAAATTCGCGTTCGCGGCGCACCTGTTCCGGACTGCGGGTGCTGTCGTGCCTGCCGGAACTGGTCCACCATCCCACGGTAGTGTCGTTGTCGTGTCCACCGGTGTAGGCGACCAGGTCAGGGGAGTAATTGTGGGGGCGGAAGGAGGGCCCCTGGGGGTCGGTGCCGAAGGCGAACTGGAGCAGGCTCATGCCGGGGAAGCCGAATTCGTGGCGAATCGCTTCGACCTCGGGGGTAATGACGCCGAGATTTTCCGCCACTACCGGTAATTCTCCCAGCTCTGCCTGCAGGGTGTGAAACAGGGCGGAACCAGGACCCTTGATCCATCGGCCGGTTTGGGCGGTGGGGGAGTCGGCAGGAACCTCCCAATAGGCCTCAAAGCCGCGAAAGTGATCGAGGCGGAGGATATCAAACAGGCGCAGGGAGGCGCGAAAGCGATCGATCCACCAGGCGTAACCGCAAGCGGCGAGCACGTCCCACCGGTAGAGGGGATTTCCCCAGAGCTGTCCGGTGGCGCTGAAGTAGTCGGGAGGAACGCCGGCGACCACGGACGGCATGCCGGCGTCGTCCAGGTGGAAGAGTTCGGGATGAGCCCAGACGTCGGCGCTGTCGTGGGCGACGTAGATGGGAATGTCGCCCATGATGCGAAGCTTGAGCTTGCGGCAGTGGGTCTTGAGCGCGTCCCACTGGCGGAAAAACTCGAATTGCAAAAACTTGAAGACGTCAATTTCAGGCGCGTGACGCTCGCGTGCGTGGACGAGCGCAGACGGCTCGCGGCGGCGGAGAGAAGTTTCCCACGCGGTCCACACGGCCCCCTGGTGCGCGTTTTTGCAAGCCATGAAGAGGGCGTAATCATCGAGCCAGGAAGCGTGCTGGCGGCAGAAGAGGTCGAAATCGGGGCGCAGGACATGCGCCGGCCGGGAAAGAAAGGCTTCGGCGGCGCGGCGAAGCTCCGCGAACTTGAAGTCAATCACCGCCCCGTAATCCACGTAGGCCGAGGGGAACGGCGGCCACTGGGAGAGCGTCAACAGGCCCTGCTCTGCGAGCGCGCGGAGATCAAGCAGCAGGGGATTTCCCGCGAAGGCGGAAAAGCATTGATACGGCGAATCGCCATATCCGGTGGGACTCAAGGGCAGGACCTGCCAGATGGTTTGGCGGGACTCGGCCAGGAAGTCGGCAAACTGATAGGCGGAGGGCCCAAGGTCACCGATGCCATGAGGGCCGGGTAAAGAGGTAATGTGCAGCAGGATTCCACTACAACGCGGAAATTTCACGCTTCTCACACTAAGGCCAGCACGGGCAGGGGCGCAAGCGGGGCGTCTTCGCGCGGAGCAATGCGCTTAGGGCGCGAACTACTCGAGGCCAGGCGCGGTCAGGTAGAGCACGGCCAGTCCGAGCACGAGCACGGCAACCTCCAGCCGGGTTGACCAACCATGCAGGCGATTGAATTCGAGGCGGCGGGCATCGGTTGGCGATATGTCGTCGATGACGCCCATGCCGGCGCGCAGGGTCTCCATCCGGGCAGAGACGACAAACAGGGAAGTCAGGGTGAGGGCAATCATGAGGCAAACCAGCAGGTGGCGGAGCGCGAGCGGGTGCGCCCAGCCGGAGGTAGCCGCGGACCAGGCCATGGAGGCGGCCAGGAAAACGATGCCCGAGACCACGCCGATCCAGTGGAGCAGGTGCAGGGAGCGGTTGACGACCTGGCCGGCGAGGTGACGCGTGGGCAGAACCGAAAACACGGTGGGAGCGAGGACGAAAGCGAAAAAGATGATGCCGCCTATCCACACCACCAGGGCCAGCAGCATGACAAAACGCAAGAAGGCCATGCGAACATTATGCGCTGGCGGCGCCGGGAAGTCCTAGCCGGGCGCAGGGGTGCGAGGGCGAAGGGAGTGCAGGAGAAGCAGATTTCCACACGCCGGAGAGCGGTCGATTCGGATCGGGTACTTGATTTAGTTGCCATTCGCACGTACACATAAAGACAGGAGTCAGGCATGAGCACGAGGATGAAGCTGCCGACGATCGCCTATTTTTCGATGGAGATCGCCCTGGATGCGAAGATCCCGACCTACAGCGGAGGCTTGGGCATCCTGGCTGGCGATACCTTGCGATCGGCGGCTGACCTGGGCGTGCCGATGATCGGGGTCACGCTGGTGTATCGCAAGGGGTACTTCCGGCAGCGGCTCGACGATTTTGGCAATCAGCGGGAAGAACCGCAGAACTGGAGCCCGGAACAGACGCTGGCGCCGGTGGACGTGCGGGTGAGCGTGAACATCGAGGAGCGGCAAGTGGCGCTGCGGGCGTGGAAGTTCACGGTGCAGGGCATCAACGGGGACATGGTGCCGGTGTACCTGCTGGACACCGATCTGCCGGAGAACACGCCGGGGGATCGCAGCCTGACCGACTATCTGTATGGCGCGGATGAGCACTACCGCTTGTGCCAGGAGGCGGTGCTGGGCTTTGGCGGCCTGCAATTGCTGAGGAAGGTGGGGCACACCGATATCCAGGGCTACCACATGAACGAGGGCCACTCGGCGCTGCTGGCGCTGGGGTTGCTGGAGCGCCGGCTGGATCAGAGCTTTTCCGGGCGCGTGAAGAAGGTGGACCTGGACAGCGTGCGGCGGATGTGCATCTTCACCACCCACACGCCGGTGCCGGCGGGGCACGATCATTTTCCGCGGCCGATGGTGGAATCGATCCTGGGCAGCGAGAAGGTGGCGCTGCTGGATGAGGCCCAGGCCTGGCACGACGGGTCGTTGAACATGACCTACCTGGCGCTGCGCTTTTCCGGCTACGTTAACGGAGTGGCGATGCGACACGGGGAAGTGTCGCAGGGCATGTTTCCCAACTACACCATCAGCGCCATCACCAATGGAGTGCATGCGGTCACCTGGACCAGCGAACCTTTGCGGCGGCTGTTCGACCGCCATATCCCAGCGTGGCGCAACGACAACAACTACCTGCGTTACGCGATCAGCATTCCCCTGGAGGAGATCCGGGCGGCGCACGATGAAGCCAAGCGGGAGCTGTTTCGCGCGATACAGGAGCGAACCGGAGCGGTGCTGGATCCGGCGATACTGACCATCGGATTCGCACGGCGCGCCAGCACCTACAAGCGCGCCGACCTGCTGTTCCACAACCCGGAAAAGCTGCGCTCGATTACCCGCAACGTGGGGCCGATCCAGTTGGTGTACGGGGGGAAGGCGCACCCGCGCGATGAGGGCGGCAAGAACATCATCCGCAAGGTGTACGGGGGCGCGATGTCGCTGGCAGATGTGATCAAGATGGTGTACGTGGAGAACTACGACATGTACTGGGGCGGGAAGATCACCAGCGGAGTGGACATCTGGCTGAACACGCCGCGGCGGCCGCAGGAGGCTTCCGGCACCAGCGGCATGAAGGCGGCGCTCAATGGAGTACCCAGCTTCAGCGTGGTGGACGGATGGTGGTTCGAGGGCCTGATCGAGGGGGTCACCGGCTGGGCGATCGGCAGCAGCGAGATCACCGAAGATCA
>DATHDM010000325.1:0-2367 GCA_035319065.1 Terriglobales bacterium | reverse complement strand
CGATTGGCTCTTTCCCGCTGCCGATGTCCGTGCCCTGACCCTGAGGATGCAGGCCGCCGGAGTTCGTGCGCGCTACGCAGAACTGGCGAGCTCGCACGGGCACGATGCTTTCCTGGCCGATGCCGACGAGCTCTCGTCGGTGATCGCCGCTCACGAAGGCTGGCTGCATCCCACAGTGAATCGCCCGCCCGATACCCGCCGTGGCCTGGGCCCGGTGGCCGCAGGATATTGAGGACGGCAGACAGCAGCCAACCATCAGCCCTCAGCCCTCAGTTAGCCCGCCTCTTTCCTGCCAGTCGCCCCGGGTCGGGTTGCCGGTTTACCATAGGGCTATCCCGAGATGCCAAATTTCTACGACAAGATCCTGGAATCGGCGGCCAAGTGGCCGAATGCCATCGCCCTCGAGATGCAGTATGAGAGCGGCAGGGTGGAGAGCCACACTTACGCCCAGCTTCGCCGCGCCACCGATAGCGTTGGGTGCTGGCTAGTTGATTCGAAGCTGCCCCGCGGCAGCCGCTGCGCCATTCTGGCGAGCAACGGCCCGCGCTGGGTTTGCGTTTACCTGGGGACGCTGGCCGCCGGCCTGGTTGCGGTTCCGCTGGACACCGCCTTCACTGCCAGCCAGGTCGCCAAGTTGCTCGCCGACAGCGGCGCTTCCCTGCTGTTTGTCGATTCCAAACACCTGGGGGCGGCGCGCGAGGCGGCGGCAATCCAAGGGACTGGGATTCGCCTGGTGCTGATTGATTCGGGCGAAGAAGTTTCCGGCTTAACCTCTCTGGATTCCATTCTCGCCGAGAACAGCGCTGGCTTCGAGCGGGTCGATGTGGCGTTCGACGATACCGCGGCCATCCTCTACACCTCGGGAACCACGAGCGATCCCAAAGGGGTCATGCTCAGTCACCGAAATATCCACGCGGAGGCTGAGAGCGCCTTCCGCGTGCTTACTACGATAGGGCCGTCCGATTCTATCCTCGGTGTCCTGCCGCTCTTTCATGCCCTGGCGCAGATGGCTAACCTGCTGCTGCCGCTCATCGTGGGAGCGCGAATCGTCTTCCTGGAGTCGCTAAATACTACGGAACTCCTGCGCGCCCTGCGCGAGCGGGAGATCACGCTGTTCTGCTGTGTGCCGCAGTTCTTCTACCTGATTCACACCCGCATCTTCAAGGAAGTGCATGCCCGCGGCCGTCTCACGGAAACCGTGTTCTCGTACCTGCTTGCCCTCAACGGAGTGCTCAAGAGGATCGGCATCAATCTCGGAAAATTGTTCTTCCGGCGGGTGCATGAGCTGTTAGGAAAGCGCATGCATTTCCTGATCACCGGCGGCTCGCGGCTCGACCCACAAGTTGGGCGTGACTTCGAAGCACTGGGCTTCAACATGCTCAATGCTTACGGGCTGACCGAAACCAGCGGCGCAGCCACCCTGACCCCGCCGACAAGCAACCTGATCGGGTCAGTGGGCAGAGCGATGCCCGGCATGGAAGTCCAGATTCTGAACCCTGAAACCGATCCCGAAAGCGGGCGCCAGATTGGGGAAATTGCTGTCCGCGGCGGCATTGTGATGAAGGGCTACTACAACCGTCCGGACGCCACCGCTGCGGTGATCGAGAATGGCTGGCTGCACACCGGCGACTTGGGCTTCATGGACGGCAAAGGAAATGTGTTTGTCACGGGGCGGGCCAAAGAGGTGATTGTGCTCAGTTCGGGAAAGAATATTTATCCGGAGGAAATCGAGGCGCACTACGTGCGCAGCGCGTTCATCAAGGAGATGTGCGTGCTGGGGATTGAAGGCCAGCCGGGAGAGCCGCTTTCCGAGCGGCTGCACGCCGTGGTGGTGCCGGACTTCGAAGTTCTGCGTGAACAACGCATCGTGAACGCGCGGGAGATCATCCGCTTCGAAATCGAGGGCCTCTCGTCGCAGCTGCCTTCCACCAAGCGAATTCTGAGCTACGACATCTGGCAGGAGGAGCTGCCGCGAACTACCACGCGCAAGCTGAAGCGAAACGCAGTGGAGGCGCGCCTCAAGGCAACGGCCGGGCTGCAGGCCAAGGCCGCCTCGTCGCCGGCGCAGACGCTGAACGAGGCGGACCGCGAGTGGACGGCGCTTCCCGAGGTCCAGCGAGCGCTGGCGGTGATTCGAGCGTCGGCGAAGAAACAGGTCGCAGAAGTGCGCCCGGCAGACAGTCTCGAGTTGGACCTGGGCCTGGACTCGATGGAACGGGTCGAGCTGCTGGTGTCGCTGGAGCGGGAGCTCGGGGCCAATGTTCCCGATGCGGTGGTCTCCGAGGTGTACACGGTGCGGGAGTTGGTAGATGCGGTGCGGCGCAACATGGGAGCTGACGGCCAACGCCGAGCCGCGACGGCCTGGGG
>DATHDM010000324.1:0-2714 GCA_035319065.1 Terriglobales bacterium | reverse complement strand
CTCTGCGAGCATTTCGCAAATGCGCACGCGGCGCTACAAAGTCTCTCCCTTTCACAATTGTTGGCTAACGAAGCCCCCACTCGGTATGTGCGCTGCCCTATCGCTCCAGACATTACGCTATTTCACGATCCGAACATTGCTCGTGCCGACAAATGCATTATTTTCGCATTTTGTGGCAAGGCTCAACGGCTGTTGATACCAACAGGCCTTTTCTTGCAGCTGCTGCCCAGTACAGACTTTGATGTCGTGCTTCTAAGTGACCCCAGTCAAACTCATTTCACGCACGGATCACGGGAGTATGCATCGGATTTTTTCCAGCTTATCACTCGGCTGAGCAGGGATCTTAAGGCCGATGGCTACAAGAACGAATGCTGCTACGGAACCAGCATGGGCGGTCTCGTCGCGTTGCGATGTGGCCTACTGTTTGGAAGCAAGGCGATCTCGGTTGGCGGAAAATTTCCTTGGCATGTCCAACGATTGCTTGGGCCAACTAGCCAAGCCATTCCGGCATTTGAGCTTCTTTGTGCTTGCAAAGCGCACGAAGCGGCCAAGTTCGTTTGTGTTTATGGGAATCGACCAGCCGACGTGGCGGCCGTTGATCGTCTGGCGACCATGTTTCCTGTGACGCGTTTGCAAATCCCTGAGACAACCCACAACGTCATTTTTGAGATGTGGAAGAAAGGCACTCTAAGGCAATTCTATCGTCAGCAGTTTGCATTCGATCCGCCGGCCCTCAAACCTCGGCAGAGGGTGGAAGAATCGTTAAATCATGAGATGGCCTAAAACCAAGCGGACACACCGAAGCGGCGCGATTTCATTCACGTGATCACTGGTCCGGTGGTTGGCCGCTATGCTGCGGCAAGAAAAACCAGCCGACCTTCCGGTCGAGCAGCCCACGAGTTCGAATTGGTGATCAATTTCGAGACGGCCAAGGCGCTCGGCCTCAAGGTCTCTTCCTCACTTCTTGCGAGTGCCGACGAGTTGATCGGCTGGGGGTACAATGTCTGCTTTTGACGGTGAGTTCAACCGGTCACTGCAACACCGCTTGTAGTCTATCGGCAGGGGTTTCGAATCCCAAGGTCTCCCGCGGGCGTTGATTGAGCCGCAGAGCGATCTTGTTCAGGTAGGCCTGAGAGAACTGCGAGAGATCTGTCCCCTTCGGGAAATACTGCCGCAACAGGCCATTGGTGTTCTCGTTGCTGCCGCGCTGCCAAGGACTGCGTGGATCGCAGAAATAAACCTGCACCTTGGTGGCGATCGTGAAGCTCTTGTGGTCAGCCATCTCTTTACCGCGATCCCAGGTCAGCGAGCGGCGCAGTTCCTGCGGCAGCCTGCGCACATGTTTGGCGAGCGTGGCAACCACGGTCGCCGTGTCCCTGCTCGGAATCTTGAGAAGCATCACAAAGCGGGTATGGCGCTCAACCAGTGTCGCGATGTGCGTGTTGTTGGCTCCCGCGAGAAGGTCTCCTTCCCAGTGGCCCGGCACAGCACGGTCCTCAACCTCGGCTGGCCGTTCGCGGATGGAGACCGCATCGACGATCTGTCCCAGCCCATTCTTCGTAGTGCCGCCCTTGGCCTGGCGCATCCGCCGCGCGGTGCGCAGGTGTGCCATCAGCTCCTTTTTCAGCACACCGCGGGTCTGAATAAAGAGACTGCGATAGATCGTTTCGTGCGATACCTGCATGCCCGGGTCGGCAGGGAATTGCTGCTTCAGCCAGCCGGCGATCTGTTTCGGCGACCACTGGAGCGCGAGCTTCTGCGCGACCCGCCATCGTAGCTCGGCCTGGCACGCCAGGCGACAGGACTTCGGGCGCCGTGACCGCTCCCAGGCGCACCGATCTGCCCGACCTGCGCGGTAAGTACTGCAGCCGCCGTTACGACTTATCTCCCGACTGACCGTCGACGGCGATCGTGCAAGGCCCTGGGCGATCCGCCGGATCGACCAACCAGCGGCAATGCCGCGAGAAATCTCCTCACGCTCTGCAAGCCTCAGTGCTCCTGGAGCTCTCCGCCGTGGCGCCGGAACAATGCCGCCATTGAGAGCCAACACCCGATAGACGCCGCTCTTGTTCCTTCTCTCCAGCGCGCGGGCGATGTCCGCCACACACTGGCCGCTCTTCCACCGCTCCCAAAGCTCGGCCCTCTGCTTCGGCGTAAACCAGGTCCGTGCATGCCCCTCCATCGCTCACCTCCCTATCCAGTAGGATTAGAAGGTGTTGCGTCGGCCGGTTGAACTCACCGCCCAAAGCGGACATCGCTAGCTGCATCGCACATGTCTGCTCTTGGAAGTGAGTGCTTCTGTGGGCCTATTTGTGGGTAATTCCCTTGCCCAAATTTTTTCTCTCATTGTTCCGTTGGCAATCGATCGATAGCCAGGAACCGAAGGATCAATAAAACCAAAAATGTGCGGCCGGCCTTGGGGGAGGCCGGCCGCTCGCGAACCCGGTCTGGGGACGGGGAGGGGTGGGGACGTGACCGGGAACGCGATTCCTTTCCTTCAGCGCGCGGAAACGGTGGCGGGTGCGACGCGAGGTTCGCCGAGCGCAACCCATACGTTTGGATCTGACTGAGATTGCCGCTTGACGAAGCGGTAGCCGGTCTGGGTCCAGGGCAGGATCTCTTCGGCCTGGTTGTCCAGAATGAACTCGCCAAGGTCAGTCTTGACGGTGAGAACCGCGTGGCCTTCGTCCTTGCGGTCGCGCACCACCGTGATC
>DATHDM010000323.1:0-2067 GCA_035319065.1 Terriglobales bacterium | reverse complement strand
TTCGAAGAATTACGAGATTGCTTCGATCGCTTCACTCCCTCGCAATGACATTACGACACAGCCTCACGGTGGGGAGGGATTAGGGTGTTACCTTTTCCGGGCGGCACCCTCTGCCTTGCCTTTCCTTGGCTTCTCCACTTCTGTGATACCGGCTGCCTTGCCGAGTTCGAGGACTTGCTCGGCCGTGGTGGTCGCAAACAGATGCATGGCCCGGGCAATGACTCCGGTCCATCCCGTCTGGTGACTCGCCCCGAGGCCGGCGCCATTGTCGCCATGGAAATACTCGTAGAATAAAATGTTATCGCGCCAGTGCGGGTCTTCCTGAAACTTTCGGCTACCTCCATAGACCGGCCGCCTGCCATCCTTGCCGCGAAGAAAGATGCTGGTCAACCGCCGCGCGATCTCCTCGGCGACCTGGTACAGGTTCATCAGTCGCCCGGAGCCTGTTGGACATTCGATTGTAAAATCATTTCCATAGTACCCGTAATACATCATAAGGGCGCGGATGATTAGCGCGTTGACGGGCATCCAGATCGGTCCGCGCCAGTTGGAGTTACCGCCAAACATGCCACTATCCGACTCCGCCGGAAGATAGGAAACCCGGTATTCCTGGTCTCCTACATGAAACACAAAGGGCTGCTCGGCGTGGCAGAGGCAGAGCGACCGGATGCCGCAGGGGCTCAAGAACTCCTTCTCGTCGAGCATCTTCGTCAGCACACGGCGGAGCCTGCTTTCGTTCAGAACAGAGGCGAGTCGGCGGCCTGCATAACCAGGCTTGACCGGGTCGTGGATATACTGCCTAAGTTCCGGCCGAGCCTCGAGGAAGCGGTGAAAGCGTTCTTCTGTCTCTGGGAACTTTCCTTTGAGTCGACTTTCAAAGATGGTGACCGCACACAATGGGAGTAGCCCAACCATAGACCTGACCTTGAGCCGCTGGGCACTTCCGTCCGGCAGCCGGAGCACGTCGTAAAAGAACCCATCCTCCTCATCCCACATTCCCTTCTCGCCTGCGTGGGCCAAAGACGCCGCGATCCACATGAAATGCTCGACGAATTTGAGGACCAGGTGTATGTAGGCTGGCTTGCTTAACGTCAGCTCAGCTGCGATCTCAAGCATGTTCTGACAGAAAAGCGCCATCCAGGCGGTGCCATCAGCCTGCTCAAGGTGCCCGCCGGTTGGCAGGGGCGAACTGCGGTCGAAGACGCCGATGTTGTCCAGCCCCAGGAAACCGCCCTCGAAGGCGTTGTTGCCGGAGCGGTCTTTGCGATTCACCCACCAGGTGAAGTTGAGCAAGAGCTTGTGGAAGGAGCGCTCGAGCCACTCGATATCGCCCTGCCCTTTCTTCAGCTTTTCCAGGCGGTACGTGAAGATGGTCGACCATGCATGCACCGGCGGGTTGACGTCGCCGAAGTTCCACTCGTAGGCCGGAAGTTGGCCGCTAGGGTGCAGGTATTTCTCCCGGAGCATCAGGTCCAACTGCTCTTTGCCGAAGTCCTCATCCACTGCAGTCAGGGCCAGGACATGGAAGGCCAGGTCCCATGCCGCATACCATGGGTATTCCCACTTGTCCGGCATGGATATGATGTCTCTGTTATACATATGGTGCCAGTGTTCGTTGCGGGGGGCCTGCCGTATCGGTTTGAACGGGTCCGCTCCGTGCTCCTCGAGCCACCGGTCGATATCGTAATAGTAGAACTGCTTGGACCAGAGCATGCCGGCGATCGCCTGGCGCATCACGTTTGCCTCATCGTCGTCTAGCGATCGCGGGATGATTGAGGCGTAGAATTCGTCTGCTTCCTTAAGGCGCCCAGCAAACAGTTTGTCAAAGGAGGTGAACGGGTTGGCGTTGGTGTCGGCGGAAGCTGCGGCGGTGAGTCGGAGCCTGATCACCTGTTCTTTACCGCCCCCGACGGTGATCTCATAATGGGCCGCAGCTTTTGTTCCGACCCCTGCTGGATTGATCGCCTCCTGCTGCCCGTTTACTAGGAAATTGTTGATTCCATCTTTGACATACGGGCTTGCGTTGGGGTATTCGGGAAAGAGCCGAGCGTTATTCGTTTCGTTTTC
>DATHDM010000322.1:0-7560 GCA_035319065.1 Terriglobales bacterium | reverse complement strand
GGAAAAATGGCTGAGCGGCCGTGCCGCTGCGGTGCTACCCTTCTTCATGGCCGGTCTCCTTTATCTCTTGCGCTTCGAGCGCGTCGATCACCTGGGAGCGTACCGCATCCCGTTCGGAGACCGGCCTTCTCATCTCATCTGATTGCAACAATTGACTTCCGGTGTGCCCGTCATACGGGAACAAAGGGTTGCGCATCGGATCGTGAATCGTGCAAGGCTCGGACACAAATGGATCAGTGCTTGACGTTGTCGTCCAAAAAATGAAAAACATCCGGTTCCCATTCGGAGACGCCAAGATAGAGCAAACTGTGCCCATCATCTGAGGTCTTGCCGATCGGGGGATAAATTTTGAGCAAATGGGATTTGTGAAGCCGATCGAGTTCCGCAGAGATGTCCTTTCCGGGTGTAGTGTCGTAGTCATTGGCAGCATATACAAGCATGATAGGCGTTGCCGTTTTCCCAACTACCGCCAGGGTGCGGTCCCGCAATTCTTGCGATGCTCGCCAAGAGTTCGCGCCTGCGGCAAAGGCTACTTCAGCGCGAATGGTGCTGTCGTGATCGCCGGAGAGCAGCGTGAGCATACCGCCAAACGAATGGCCGACGATGGCGATGCGCTTGGGATCTATTTCCCGCACGGTCTTCAAGAACGTTAACCCTGCGAGAGCGTCATCGAGTTGGGTGCCCGTGATCAACTGATAGTGCAACTGCTTTCGCGCGTCAGCACCCTTGGTTTCAGCTTGTTTCAGGAGGTCTTGCGTAAATGGGCCTTGGTCGGCGGAAAGACCTTGGCCCCGCCGGCAAAGGTAAAGAAAAGCATAGCCGTGCCTGAGAAAGACCGGAGCAAGATCGGAAGCGGCCTCGGCCATCGTCCGACCAGCCGTATGCTGCGGGTCGTCAGCGCCAGAGCCATGATTGAACAAGATAGCCGGGAATGGGCCTCGACCAGCGGGTTTCCAGAAATACCCCTTCAGGTGGAGATCACCGCTGCGCACATCGGCAATTTGAGGGGTGGCCAGCACCGAAGATGAGACAGTTTGAGCGAGAGCTACGGCCGAAAACTGCAACGCGAGAGCGAACACCATGATCGTCTTCATACTTCACCTTGACTACGGAGCGTAAACAACGATTCCGAAGAGGCAGAGGGACAGAACCCGGTGACCGGGCGAGTTTCCTACGATTCCTTGTCTTGCGAAAGTCGTCTGCATTCGGAATGGCGGTTTACTGAGTGCAAACGGTTTCAGGGTTGTCGGCAAACCGGAAATTAGCTAGCCTTCCGCGTAGTTGGCGATAAATCCCGATTGCACTCATTGACCCGGCCCAAGGTGAACAGACGGCGCAAGCTTGTGCAATCGCCTGATTTCGACAGGTACTTCCAAATGGCCCGTCATCCGCCGCCGACTCGCACGGCGGTAGAGTCATAGACTCAGGTGTGCAAGGTTTTGCACTCACTGTCGCCCAGCGGCAGAGAGAACTGCTTTGAAGATAGGCGGAGCAGCTTTGGCCGTCGACGTAGCTGAGTTCGGCGCTCATGTCGTTCCCGTCATCGGCTGGGTGGTTACAGGTGCGCAGGCGCTTTATGCAACATACCAAGGCTGGGAAGCCTATGAGGATACTTTTGAGCGATGTGTCGCAGAGTAACAACAAGCTTCATATGGCAAAGCCATTAGACCAGCGCATCACCAAGCCGATTGGTATCGTCATTGCGATCCTGTGCGGGATAGGTATGATCGCCACATACCACGCATTTCCAGGGTGGGAACAGGTTTTCCTTGCGCCTGTTGTAGTGATGGGTTTCCTGCTTGTTCAATTTCGGGAACAATGGAGAGTGCCCAGATATTGGTTGCTCCTCCTAGCCGTATTTATTGTTCATGTGTGCCTGATGGTGTGGCTAAGAGGTCTCCGAAACGAATTTCGATTCTTTTCGACGTTGATGGTCATTCTCGGAGAGAGTTTTGCGTTCTTTGTGTTGTTCAGAAGGTTGCTTGTCTCCCATAACCTGAGATGATATATCTTCCGATTAGAGACCTACACCCGCCGCACAAAATCGTTGTGACACCCGCTACTCGGAACATAGTAGGACGCAATCACGATCAGCACGGTGGGATAGAACGCCGATTCGCGATCAAAGCCGATGACCGCAGCAAAAACAGCCACAGCCAAAGACAGGATCACACCAATCAAATATTCCATTTCCTGCCCTCCGGGTGCGCCTCGCACCCTTGGTAACCACTGATCAAGCCTTCCGACCGTAGTTGCAGCTATCTCTGACCGGACATTCGGTGCAGAGCGGCTTTGACCGTTTGCACAGTTCTTGACCGTGCTGCCGAAGCAACTGATGTGCCCGAATCAGCGAATCGTAGTCTCTGGGAAGTTGCCCACGTATAGCATCCAGAACCAACCGGTATGTCGCAGGGTAATTCTTCTGCTCCTCGGCAAACCCCACTCGACACAGCACTCGCAAGCCATTCGAATCGAGTGCCATCACCGGATAGGAACGAGTGAGCAAGAGTATCTTTTCCGCGCCCGGATCGCCGATGCTGGGAAACCGCTTCAAAGCTTTCTTCGCTTGGGGCAATGGCTTCTTGAGAACAGAACGCAGGTCACTGTCGAACTCCTCAAACGCAATTTTGGCAATCGAAAGAAGTTTTTCCGCACTCACGTCCGGGAGTATGCCAGCTTCGGCGATAGCAGCTAGAGCGGAGTGCTTGGCAGCGAGAATCTGTTCGGGGCGCGTTCCAATCGTTTCCTTTAGCGTGACGAATGCTTCTGCACGACGCTTGTCACTCGCCAAATACGCGATGTTTTCCCAGATGACTAGCTCCAGTGGGTCAGTCGAGGGCGGACGCGCGGGAGAGCCATAATGCTGCTGTAGTTTATCGATCAGCTTAGGAAATGTGACGGTGGCTGGCTTCATAGCCTCACAGTCCTGCTACAAGAAGAGTCGATCCTGAGTCTCCACAAGTTCCACAGGTCGCGAGCACTCCTCGTCATCGTTTGCCACATGGTTGATCCGCGTGCTCACCGGGTAGCACCGCATGAACTGCGGATCGCGGCTTAAGCACGTCGGAGATGACCTGCACGTTGGTCATTCCGGGATCGAGCCAAAGTTCGTAGCTATCAGGCTGAAGGATCACTGGCATTCTGTCGTGGACGGCTGATGTCACGGAGTTCGGGACCGTGGTCAGAATCGAGCAGGTCTTGATCCAAGTGCCGCTTGCGTCTCTCCATCCATCCCATAGCCCAGCAAACGCGAACAGTTTACCCTCACCGACCTCGAAGCAGAAAGGCTGTTTCGCTGAGCCACGCCGTTGCCACTCGTAGAAACCATCTGCCGGAACGAGGCATCTGCGCAGTTTCATCGCTTCACGGAACGCGGGCAGGCTGTGTGCCGTCTCCGATCTGGCATTGATCATCTTCGCCGCGCCAAATGTATCCTTTCCCCAATTTGGAACCAAACCCCACTTCATCAGGGTGGGGGGTGCGCAATCTAGGGGCTATTCTCCTTACCCCGTCAAGCGGGGGGGTGTTAAGGGTAAGGGATCCATTCTACCGCACCCCACTTTTCTAAAAGTGCGTTTCGCCCAGTGTTCATGCACCTTTGAGCGCTATGACATGCGTCCGGGCCGCGTCAAATGCGGGGTTGCGCGATGCGTGATTTGGGTGAAAAGTGGGAGTGGGCGAGGAAGCGGATACGGGAGCGGGAGCCGGGAGCAGGTAGGGTCAATGAGTGTAATCCCCTGTCTACTATGCCTACTGAACATGCCCCTTCCGGGTCAATGAGTGACAACGCCTGTTATCAAGATCTATCGCTGTCGAGAACAGTTCTGAGGACCACGGAGTCCAAATTGATATCAGAAATGCGGTCTTCACGGCTGCAGACGAGTGGCGGGTAGAAGCGAGGACACTATTCGTACCGCAATGCTTCAATCGGGTTGAGTTGAGAAGCCTTTCTTGATGGGTAGTATCCGAAGAAAATTCCGATGCCTGCCGCAAACACTCCGGAGAAGCAGAGCAACTGCGGCGTGAGCTTAATCTCCCAGTGCAGGGTGGTCCGAAAGAGCGACGAGGCGGCTACACCGGCAATCACACCTAACAACCCGCCAAGGAGACTGATCGCAACAGCCTCACTGAGGAATTGCAACTGAATATCTGCTTCTGTTGCCCCAATCGCCAACCGGATGCCAATCTCGCGCGTGCGCTCAGTTACCGAGACCAACATGATGTTCATGATGCCGATTCCCCCTACTAGCAAAGCCAGGGATGCGGTAATCCCAAGGAGGAGCGTGAACAGCTCACTGGTCTGCAACTGGGCGCGAATTACGTCCTCGGGACTGCGAATGTTGAAGTCATCGGGCTCGTCGGGATGAAGGTGATGGCGCTCACGCAGCAGCCCAACCGCCTGGCCGGTCGCAATGGGAATCGCATCGCGAGAAGTGGCTGAGAAAAAGATGTCGTCCAGCCAGCTTGTGCCCCCAATCCGTTTCATGGCGGTGGTGTAGGGCATAGCAACGAAGTCGTCCTGGTCCCAGCCGCTGGCTGAAGCGCCCTTGGGCTGAAAGGTGCCGATCACACGACAGAGCATAGCCTGAACGCGAATGCTTTTGCCAACCGGGTCCTCACTCGGAAACAGATTCTCGACAACCGTTTGGCCAAGAATGCAAACCGGAAGATCTCGCTCGACATCGTCGTGGGTAAAGATGGTCCCCGTCTGAATCTCCCACTTCCGGATGTCGAAGTATTCCGGACCTACGCCGCGGTAGGTGGTATTCCAGTTTTGCGTTCCGTAAACGACCTGGACCCGGCCGTCCACATTGGGACTCATGCGCTTGAAGCCGGGAATTTCCGCGAAGATGGCGCGCGCATCTTCCAGGGTGAGGCTCTTGGTCTCGCGCGTGCCAAATCGCACTCCATTAGTCGCTCGGCTCCCCGCCTCGATCCAGATCATGTTGTCTCCAAGTTTTTGGAGCTGCTCTTCCACCTTCGCGGAACCGGCTTTGCCAACTCCTACGACGCTGATGAATGCCGCGATGCCAACTACCAGGCCAAGAACAGTCAGCACTGTCCGAATTCGGTTGCGCTGCAATGACTTCATTGCCTCGCTCCAGATCGAATGGGCATATATGAACATGGCTGGTCCCTGTGCCGCTCCTTAGCCTTGATCGAATTGGGCCTGACCACTTACTTCATTCATACCGAAGGGCCTCAATGGGGTTGAGTTGTGAAGCTTTCTTTGCCGGATAGTAGCCAAAGAATACCCCGATAGCGACTGCGAAGAGGGTTGATCCCACAATGATGTAGGGCGGGATCAGGATCGGCCATTCCAGCAGGCGAGAAATAACTAGCGAGCTCACTACTCCGAAAATGATGCCCAGCGCTCCTCCGATCAAGCCGAGTGCGATGGCCTCGACGAGAAACTGGCGTCGAACGTCCTCCTCGGTAGCACCCACCGCCATGCGCACTCCAATCTCGCGGGTGCGCTCTGTGACCGACACCAACATGATGTTCATGATTCCGATTCCACCCACGAGCAAGGCGACGCTGGCGACTATAGCCAGCAGGATTGTCATGACGGTTCCCTGCTCGGAGGCGGCATCGGCGACATCCGCGAGATTGCGCACAACGAAATCGTCTGGATCGCCCGGCCTGATCTTGTGACGGTCGTGCAGGAGGAGTTGGATTTGATGCTGCGCGATATAACTCGCCTGCCGGGAAGTTGCCGACACCAAGATCCAGCGCAACCACTCCTGGCCCAACAACTTTTTCTGGACGGTTGTAAGCGGAGCGAAGATGGCATCGTCCTGGTCCTGTCCGCTGCCGGGACTAATTCCCTTGGGCACCAGCACGCCCACCACCTTGAAGGGAAGATTGCCGATCCGAATGGTCTCTCCGATGGGATTCACTGAACCAAATAGGTACCTCCGGACCGTATCCCCAAGCACCGCTACCGTGGCAGCCTGGGTGACATCGTCTTCGCCGAACGATGTCCCTTTAGCGAACAGCCAGTTGCGAATCTCAAAATATTGCGGCTCGGTTCCGTTGATCTGTGTAGCCCAATTCTGGTTGCCGTACACCACTTGCTGGCCAGTTGCGGTACCTGGCGCGGCTAAGGCAACCGATGGACACTCGCGAACGATGGCACGAGCATCCGCGTACACCAGCGTCTTGGTTTGGCCGGTGCCAACGTTGAGCCCGTAGCGGTTCACCGAACCAGAACCGACGAACAGCATGTTGGCGCCGAGCGCTGCCAGCTGCTCCTGCGCTTTCGCCGCGGCTCCCTGCCCGATGCCGACGACCGCAATGACTGCTCCCACCCCAATGATCATGCCGAGCATGGTTAGGGTGGAACGCATTTTGTTCCGTCCCAGCGCTCGCAGTGCGATCTGGAATGCGGCAGAGAATTCCATAAATACTTCAATCCTCAATCTTGGGCAGAGTTTTCAGGACCTCACTCGCAATCTGCGGCGATCGAATTATGTTTTCCCGCCTGATTTGCCCGTCACGAAAGACGATTTCCCGTTTTGCGAACCGGGCAATGTCGGGCTCATGCGTGACCAACACGATTGTCAGACCCACTGCGTTCAGCTTCTGGAATATCTCCATGATCTCCACGGAAGTGCGGCTGTCCAGGTTTCCTGTAGGCTCATCGGCCAGCAACAACAGCGGCTTATTCGCCAGCGCCCTGGCAATGGCTACCCTTTGTTGCTGACCGCCAGAGAGCTGGGCAGGAAAGTGGCCCGCACGATCGCCCAAGCCCACCAGAGCCAGAGCGCTACGAGCCCGGCTCACACGCTCCTGTCTGCTCACATGCGAATAGAGCAATGGCAGCTCTGTGTTCTCCAACGCGGTGGTCCGGCCAAGGAGGTTGAATCCCTGGAAAACAAAACCGATCTTTTGATTCCGGATGCCAGCGAGTTCTTTCTTGCTGAGCTTCGAGACATCAGCACCCTCCAGCAAATACTGGCCGGATGTAGGTGTGTCAAGACATCCCAGTATGTTCATGAACGTGGACTTACCGCTACCGCTAGCGCCCATGATGGCGACAAAATCGCCGGGCTCTATGCTTACGCTAACTCCACGCAGCGCGTGCACCTCCGTCTCGCCTAGCTGATAGGTCTTTCGCACATCGCGGACTTCTATGAGGGGCGAGGAGGTTCGTATCGTTGCAGAACTTGTTGCGGTGGTCGAACTTCTGGTTGCCATTGTTGGGCCTAGCGCCGCGGACCAGCCAGACCTGGGCCGGAGGACCCTGTCTTCACCGTGGTCGCGCCGGTCACCAGTTCATCTCCAGGCTTCAAATCTCCACTCGTTAAGGCGGTGTAGGTGTGGTCTGTAAGGCCGATGTGAATCGGGATGGGCTGCAGGGATTTGGCGGGAAGAAGCTTCCACACGATGGCGGCGTCGGTAGTGCGGCTGGCGCTGGTATTTGTTGCGGACCGTGCTCGCACTCCCCCGCCCGGTTGTTGAGTGGCGGCTTCCGGCGTTCGTGCCGGCGGAGCTGCCTGGGGAGCCTCGACTCCGTATCTGCGATACAGCTCCTGAACCTGGGTCGCGGGCAGATCA
>DATHDM010000321.1:0-4005 GCA_035319065.1 Terriglobales bacterium | reverse complement strand
CCAGACTTGCGGGATCCGACCGGCTCAACCGAGTTGGGCGTGCATCAGCCTGGGGTAGAGACGCTTTCTTGGCCTTCATGACTTCCTCCTCGTCAAATTCAAAGTTGTCGCAGGACGAACGGTGTCACGATGCAGCGGCGGTATCGCCGGCGGTCGCTGACAGGGGCGCCAGCCGGATTTCCCGCCCTTTCTCGATAATTATGGTCATTGTCCGAGAGCAGGGTTCGCACATCCAGTAAAGGCGCAGGCGGCGTGGCCTGCGGTTCCCGCCAGATGAAGGAGCGACCGGGCCGGCATCTTCTCCAGCCTCCAGCACGAACAGCTTGCCCTCATGCAGGTAACGAAAGCGGGCGGAACAAGCGGGATTGACGCACTTTTCAATCATCGCCGGCTCTTGAAGGACTGACCGGAGCTCGATGTCGATTCAGGCCGTTCTGGCGAGCTCCGCCTCACCCTTGACGCCGGGAGGCGAGCCGCTGACGCGGTCTGCTTTGGTTGCAGCTTGGGATCCCGGGATTGAAATCTCCGGGACCAGGAGACGAGAATGTTGGCGCACTGCTTCCAGCAGGCTGGAATGATCGTGCCTCGGAACCACCCCTGACGCGCCCAGGGACTCAAAGCGCTCGATGTCCGAATCGCTGACCATGCCGGACTTCCAAACCACGCACCTCACGCTTCGTCCTTGACTGCGGAAATAGCGCAGTATCTCGGCCGCACTCAGCTCAGGGGGATGATCCCCCAGGATGAGAAGCTCAAATTGCTGCCTGTTCAGCTGCCGCACTGCTTCGGCCGCATCCCACGTGGTGAAGGTGTCAAAGCCGGCGTCCTCCAGCCGATGCTCGAGGGCGATGAGCGCGCTCTCGTCGGTGTCGAGGATCAGGATGCGACTTGGTCGGTCCTCCATGGCTCATCCTTTCTGTCCTGAACCATCGCTAAACCAGGCGTGCCGAGCCGGCGAGAACAAAAACATCGTTAGCCGATGTAATCCTAATGCAGGCGTAAACCAATAGTCGGTGATGGAGATCACTCCTGTCAGCCCGGTAGCGCACAAAGTCGCGCCCGCGGCCGGCGACTACGTGGTCTTCGCAGAATCGTGCGCCCGCTCCGCCAGCGCCGACAGGCATTCACATGCCCTCCTCTCCAATTCCTTGCAGTTGACAATCCGAATGCTCCCGCGGGTGCAGCGAATCGCGCCGCTTTTCTGCAGAAGGCCGGCGGCCGAGGTCACCGACGAGCGCCGGCAGCCGAGCATCTGCGCCAGGAATTCCTGGGTGAGAGCCAGCACATCGGAACCGGTGCGCTCGCGGCTCATCGCCAGCCAGCGTGCGAGCCGGTCCGGTGTCTGGTGCAGGCGGTTGCATGCGGCTATTTGCGACAGCTGTGTCACAAAGGCGTAGGCGTAACCTCGCAGCGCCCTTTCCAGCCGTGGTATATCGGGCAGAATCTGCGAGAGCAGGATCGCCTCAATGCGGTAGGCTTGCCCGCGAATCTGGACGACCGCCCTTACCGCCGTGCGCGTCGCGCCCAGCAGGATCGGCACTCCCGCAAACCCTTCGCGCCCCGTCATAGCTACTTCCACTGTGGCCCCGTCGCGCATCACCGTCACGAACGACACCAGGCCGCTGGTAGGGAAGTAAACGAAACTGATGGGTTCGTTCTGCTCCCACAGAACCTCCCCAGGCTTCAGGGGAACTAATGTGAGGTACGGGCGCAGCCGCATGGATTCGTCGGCGGAGAGCTCCGCCAGAATCAGGTTTCCTGGAATGGAAGACCGACCTTGTGGATCGCGAACATCGTATCCCCCCTGCGGTGCATCGTTCCGCCCCCTGCGCCTGCGATCATTCATCCCGACCATACAACCTCCAGGTCGGGTGACTCCTACAAGGTCCCAGGAATCCGCCCACGTCCCTTGATTGTCCGTCTCACCTTCCACCATTGGGGATGTCCGCCAGCCGGGTTTGGCTTCTCGCTTCGGCGGAAGTTTCTCGTCTGGTTCCCGCTCCGGGAATCGCTCGCATGTTAACCGCCATAGATGGAAGGCCACTTAGGGATGCGAGCACGTGAAGGCGGTTGCCGACGTTGGCGTCCTGCATGCGCCGAGGCACAGTGCTGGCTGATCAGCCTTGATCGCGCTAGTTCGCTTGCGCGCTCTCGATGGCTTGATGCGAATTCCTGCGTGCGGTCTGTGCCTCTGCCGCTGCCCACTGTTCTCGCGTCATCACACAGCGGAAGCCCAGGTGATTGGTTCCAGTGGAAATCTCACCCTTTCCGCGCGTGCCCACGATGTAGCGCGAGCAGTACTGGTCGGTGCAGAGGAAAGATCCTCCGCGATGAGCCTTCTTGGGCTGATTAGGTTCAGCGGGATCGTAGGATGTTTCCGGGCCCAGGGGATTGCGCGGCACACCGCCCCGCGATGCCAGTTGCTGGTAGTAGTCCGGGCGATACCAATCGCTGGTCCACTGCCAGACGTTGCCCGCCATGTCGTACAGACCATACGCATTGGGCGGATACTGCCCGACCGCCGCGATGCCGATATGCCCATCCTCGCCGGTGTCCTGGTTGGGAAAGTGTCCCTGGTGAGTATTCGCCATCCACTTGCCCTGCGGACGAAACTCCTCGCCCCACACGAACGGCTTGCCGGCAAGGTCTCCCCGTGCGGCAAACTCCCACTCTGCCTCGGTGGGCAGGCGCTTTCCCGCCCACTTGGCGTAGGCTTCAGTATCCGGGTAGGCGACGTGAACGACGGGGTAGTTATCCCTGCTGCGAATGTTGCTGCCCGGTCCCTCTGGATGTCGCCAATTTGCTCCTTTTACGTAGCTCCACCACTGAAAGTGATTGTTCAGCGCGACGGGATGATCAGGCGGCGAAAAAACCACCGATCCGGCCACTAGGTTTTGGGGAGGCGCCCCGGGAAAATCCTCCGCCCGTGGCTTGCGTTCTGCGACCGTGACGTAGCCGGTCGCCTTCACAAATCGTGCGAACTCGGCGTTGGTGACATCCGTCTTATCCATGAAGAATCCGTCCACATAAACGCGGTGAATCGGCCGCGCGTCCTCGGTGGCTTTCATGCCGACCCTATCTCCGTCCGGCGGATCATTGGCTCCCATGGAGAACTCGCCCCCCGGAACCCATACCATTCCCTCAGGCGCCGGGTTTGGAGCTGGTGCAGCATTGACCGTAGTTGGCAGGAAGCCTGCCGCGGCCGCAGGTGGCGGAGCGGGAGCAACCGCCTTTGGCCGCGAATAGCGGACCCACAAGACGGCTCCAACTAGGGTCGCAATCGCAATCACGATCAGCGGTATATTCCACCGCCGCGATGGGGCAGGGGACGAGGCAGGGGGGCTCCACGCTAGTGCGCTGTTGCGGGTCCTGTAGCTGCGTCTACTCACGGTCTCCTGTGTCTCGGGAGCTCAAGACAACCATTCATCCCACGCGCAAGCGGCTTACAAACTGCCCGCACGATAGACGTGATCAGTGCCCGCGAATCCTAATGTCGCCGGAGTTCGAATGTCACGTGCGTGCCCGCCAGAAAATCAGCGGTGAAGCCCGCCGTGTGATCCGTGAGCGACCATGCCGCCGTGATAGGGAGCCGGACCGCCAGCGTGCCCGTGACCGTAGAATCCGTGATACCCGCCGTAGTAGCCGCGATAGCCATAGTAAGGACGCGCGTAATACCCATGATAGGAATAGTAGCGCGGATAGCTGTAGTAACCCGGATAGCCGAAGTAGAAGCTGATCGCCGGTCCGTAATAGTAAGGGTACGGGTAATACGGGTAGTAGTAAGGATAGTACGGCGGCCAGTACGCCAACGAGTAGGGATACGCATAAGGCGGCGGCGGAACCGCTGGTGGCGCCGGTGCTGCTGCCGGAGGCGCCGGGGCCGGCTGCGGCTCGGTCTGGTCCTGCGGATAGTCCGCAGACTCCACGCCGCGGAACGCCTGGGGCGCGTATTGCGTGTCGATGGTTACGGGAGCAGTAATCTCGAACGTCATTGGTGTCTCGGGA
>DATHDM010000320.1:0-2554 GCA_035319065.1 Terriglobales bacterium | reverse complement strand
GATTTGCCTGAACTCTTGCGCGGTTATCCTGTCGACTACAGGTTTGGGTGGCTTCTTCACTCGGTATGGCTTCCGCCGAGCATGGTTATGGCTATTGTTATTGGTTTTCATACCGCCTCCTTAAATTGCGTCGATGTACCTCAACGCAAAACTCTTTTTTCCAGCCCCCGGTGGCACCCTCTCTTCCAACGGAGTTTGCGTTCTAAACTGGATGGTTCGTGCACCTCCGGCCCCGCCCGCTTGTCCGCCAATCCCGTCAGCCCTCATTTTTTAGGTTTCCTTTCTCTCAACTTCCGGCGTAAATATAGTTCTAGGTCTTCAGCCCATCGCCACATTGCTTCAGCTTCCAGCTCCTTGAAAACGGCGCTAGATTTAAGCCGCTGAATGGTCCGTTTCACGACATTTGGTTCGTACTTACGGCTGACTTTCGCGGCGTCTCTATTTCGTTCTAGCCGTCGGTGACCCTTTTTACATACAGGGGCGACTAGCTCGGGGTCATGCTGACGGCTGGCGACATGATCCTCTTCAAGAATTGGGCGATCATCCTCGCTGGGGATCAGAGATTGCAGCTCGTGGGGCTTGAGCCCTCGCTCAATGTATCTTTTGAATCTCCTACGGGTTGGTGGAGGCAGATTCACCGTGGGCCTCCACGTACGACTTGATCGCTCCCCAGCTCCTCGACCCGGATAACTCCCGCATCTGCAAGCCTAAGAATTGCGCCGATGTCCGTGAGGTAGGGGTGTCCTGCGATTCGCCTCCCCGTGAAGAATTCCAGCTCGGAGGGGTCACCTTTCCCTTCGACTAACCGGGCTACGATCTGATTGAACTGGTTGAGCTCAGCGGCTTTCTTCGAGCCCAATACCGTAACCCGGAGGTAGCCGTCCTCGGTCAGGAGCAGTTTGCGGCGCGGCTGGCGGTCTGATTTGGACGGAACCCATCTGCCGTGGATCTTGCGGAATTCGCCTTGAAGGTGACGGAGAACGACCTTGGGGTAGGTGTTCCTTTCCCGGCTTGCTGCCTCCAATGACTCGCCGGTCCGGCGCATCCTGGCCAGGACTGCGAATGCCTTGCTCCCTGGTGAGTCGGAACGGGAGATAGGACTGGTGTCACCCTTCTGGGCAGAACAGCTCCTTGTTCGCTTGCCGCGAGCTGAGCGAGATCCCCGGAGAGGGCCCGCTCGCTCTACGCGTTTCCGTTCACCCCTCATAGGATCGCCGCCTTATGGTCAGGGCCTTCGCCCCCCGGCTTGTCACGTGATCACGGTCAAGGAACTCTTCTAGAGCACGAACCGGGATCACCCGCCTACGTCCAATTCTTCGGCTGGGCAGCTCTTTCCGAGCCACCAGGGTTGCTACCGTCCGGGGTGAGACACCAAGCCTACGAGCGGCCTCAATCATGCCCACAGCTACAACGTCTTGCGAAACAATGCTGTTCATGGCACGCATTATCAGTTTGATTCATTCTCGAAAGAAGCTAGAATGGCTTGTTATGGCTTACTTTGGCACGAGTTTTCAGGATGGGTAGGCGGGGGCCTAAGCCGGTTGACTTCGGGCAGTTGACCTTTTGGCAATTCGAATTTTACAAGGCCTTTCACGGGCTCCGTGATGGGACACCACTGCCCAGCAAATACCCGCCAACAGGGCTGACCCAACCAGAAATTCGACGGTTTATTGACCGGCTAAGAAGAATGACTGCTGAGGACTACTGGTTGGTATCGAGACGTACAGCGGAAGAGCTCGGAGAGAGAGTGAATCTGAACAGGCCGCCCACTTCTATGGACCGATGGTGTGCGGAGCAGGAACGAAGGCAGGAAGTCTTCCAGCTAGAGCGTGCCCTGAACCCCCTGAGTGTGCAAGCTCAGCTTAGACGACGGAAGATCTGGAAGGACCTGATCCGCGCAGAGACGTACGCGGCTGTGCGCAAGGCCTGTGGACGCTGGGCCAGACTACCGGATGTTCGAGGGGCTGGTTTAGTGCCGTTTCCTCATCACATCGTAATGAATGCCGGTCCTTTCTTGTCCATGAAGCGAAATAAACGATTCCCGCGCTCGTGTTATGGCGACGATTCCCGCTTGGATTATCTCGCGCGTGGCATGTCCGGCGTCATGGTGGGCGTCAGTCCGATGACCGCCATTGAGCGTCTGCGCAATATGAAGCATGGACCAAATGGCCCAATGTGGAGCGAGATCGACAAGAAGTGTAGCTGCTGGCGTTGTTCTTTGCTTGGCCAGGCTGAGATTCATCCGATCCAGGAGTGGTACACCGAAGGGCTGAGGCTTTTTATGGAAATAGCAACAAACACGAAGGCACCGAAGGAATGGCTCAGAACGATCGGCAGGCAAGGAGAATCCAAATGAGTACCAGCTCTGTTAAGGCAGTGAGTTCAGTTGTACCCAAGCACGGAGTTGCAACCCTGTTCGGCTACGCCATCCAGATCCGTGTTGACGGCGGCCACCTGATCCTCCAGGACGGCATTGGCGCTGACCGCCGGTTTGCTCGCCTGCCGCGTGTGGGCCACGGTCTGAAGCGCTTAGTCGTGATTGGCGCTGACGGAT
>DATHDM010000319.1:0-16220 GCA_035319065.1 Terriglobales bacterium | reverse complement strand
CAGCTGCAGAATCTGGACATCCTGTTCCTGGATGCGCTGCGGCACAAGCCGCATCCTACTCACTCCACGGTGGAGCATTCCCTGGCCATCGTGGACCGCTGCCGGCCGCAACGCGCATATTTCACCCACATCTCGCACGATCTGCCTCATGCCGCCACCAATGCTATCCTGCCTCCGCACGTGCGCCTGGCTCACGACGGCATGAAGCTGGAGTTTGAGATATAGGCCGGAAACAGGATGCAGATTTTTCGCCATCTCGAAGATATTCCCGCCGACCTGGGGCCGACTTTCCTCAGCGTGGGAAACTTCGACGGCGTCCACCGCGCTCACCAGGCGGTCCTGCGCGAGCTGACGGCCCGCGCCCTGCAGGCCAGCGCCACCGCCATGGTCGTCACCTTCGATCCCCACCCCTTCCGCATTCTCCGCCCCGACTCCGATCTGAAGCTGCTCACCCCCACGCCCGTCAAGCTGGAGCTGCTCGAACGCTACGGAGCCCACGCTGTCCTGCTGCTGCCCTTCACCCGCGACCTTTCCTTGATGACGCCGGCGGAATTCGTCTCCCAGATCCTGGTTCGCCGCCTGCACGCGCGCGAGGTGCATGAAGGATTCAACTTCCGCTTCGGGCACAAGGCGCAGGGAGACGTGACCCTGCTGGAGAGTCTGGGCCACCAACTGGGGTTTTCGGTGGAGGTTTACCCGGAGATGAAGATTCGCGGCGAGACCGTCTCCAGCAGCCAGATCCGCAGGTTGCTGCGCGAGGGCAACGCTGCCAAGGCGCGTCACCTGTTGGGTCGCGTCTTCAGCATTCTGTCAACCCCGGGGCGCGGCCGCGGATACGGCCACAAGTACACGGTGCCGACCATCAACTTGAGCCGCTACGACGAACTGGTTCCCAAGGACGGGGTTTACATCACCGAGTCGCGGATCGGCGAGGACAGCTTCGATTCCATCACCAACGTGGGCACGCGTCCTACCTTCGGCGCTGAGTCTTTTGCCATCGAGAGTCACCTGCTCAACTTTCATCCCATCGACCTGGCCGCCGACACCCGTGTGGAGCTCTCCTTCCTCCACCGTGTGCGCGATGAGATCAAGTTTCCCTCCGTCGAGGCTCTGCGCGAGCAAATCGCCCGGGACGTGCATCGCGCGCGCCGCTTCTTCCATCTCCGCGAAAAGCTGAAGCGCCCTGCAGGCGTGGAAGCCAGCGAGACTCCGCAGGCCAAATCCCCAGCCTAGGTGTAGCGCGGGCAGACCGGCGCGGACATATCACGGATAGGTAACCGGCAGGCTGATTGGGGTCTGCACGCGGGCACGAAAGATGGTGTTCTGCTCCGCCACCTCCGCGATGGCGTCGGCGTGCACCGTATATTGCCCGCGCGGCAGGCTCAAGCCGAAGGGAATGGGCTGCTCGATCACCTTTTGTGCCAGAGTGAATTTCTGATAGCCCAGCGCAAATGCCTTGCCGTACTCATTCACGGCCACGATGATCACTGTCAGATCGAAATCGTCGTTCGAGTAATTGGAGACCACCACCGACCCGTCAATGCGATCGTCCTTCACCTTGGGAGCCTTCTTCCACGTGATGGTCAGCGCGGCTCGGATCACGATGGTGCAATCCTGCCGGACCTGCTGCACCGGAACGCTGTAATCGGACACCCGCACCGTAAAGCGAAACTCGCCCGCACCCCGCGCGGTACCGGAAATAGCGCCGGTGGACGGATTCAAGGTCAGTCCAGGCGGCAACTTGCCCGCCGTGACTACCCAGGTGAGCGGGCTCTGTCCCCCCTTCATCTGGATTCGAAAAGAGTAATCACTGCCCACCATACCGTCAGGAAATGGCTGGAGAGCGAAGGTCAGCGGCGCGGCGCCATCCTGTGCGCCGGCTCGCGGGCAGAAGACGCACAGCCCGGTCGCGACTACGGTCACGAGAAGGGGAAATGCCCAGCGGGAGCGCATCTGCGGATTATACGGGGCGGCGATAAACCGTCTTACGATCCCGATGGCCCGAGACGAGGCACGGGGGAGGGTGACCGCGGCATGCGGGTCGGGATGCTAGACGCAGCTTGCCCAAGGTTCAGCACCTTTGGAATTCAGGGGCAGATACCCAATTCTGGGAGTCCTCGATTAAGATTGGCGCTGATGTCCCTTGCCCTTGAACCTTTGCGGAAACCGCGGCCACTTCTGGCCGGGGACACAGTGGGAATCGTGGCGCCGGCCAGTCCCATCAAGCGCGAGCTGCTGGAGGCAGGGTGCGAGCAGCTGCGGCGCATGGGATACAAGCCCTTCTACTTCGACAACATCTTCGACCATGACATCTACTTCGCCGGGCCGCCCGATCAGCGCGCGCACGACATCGAGGAAATGTTCGAGCGGGACGATGTGCACGCCGTGGTCTGCGCCCGTGGCGGCTACGGCAGCAACTACCTGCTGCCGCACTTAAGCCCGGAGCGGCTGCGCCAGTATCCCAAGATCTTTGTGGGCTACAGCGATATCACGTGCCTGCTGACGCGCATGGTGGATGCAGGAGTCGTATGCTTCCACGGCCCCATGGTGACCAAGGACTTCGCCAAGCCTGACGGGGTGCACGTGCCGGCGTGGCTGGCGGCGGTTGCGGGGCGCGAGCAGTGGACGCTGGACAGCAAGGCGGTGGTCGGATTCCGGCCTCTGATTCGGGGCGCGGCGGAGGGCATTCTCTACGGCGGGTGCCTGTCGATCCTGGCGGCATCGGTGGGAACGCCGTATGAGATCCGAACGGAAGGCAAGATTCTCTTCCTCGAGGACGTGGGGACGAAGCCCTACCAGATCGATCGCATGCTGATGCAACTGAAGTACGCCGGCAAGCTGGACAAGGTGGCGGGCTTCGTCTTCGGCGAGATGATGGACTGCGAGCAGCCGGGCGAGCAGGACTACCGGCTGGAGGAAGTGGTGCGGCGGATTCTGCGCGAGCTACGCGTGCCCGTCGCCTTTGGCCTGCCTTCGGGACACGTGGCCTTTGCCAACATGACCTTGCCTTTGGGGGTGCAGGTGCGCCTGGAGGTGGATTACGAAGAGGGCGCAAGCCTCACTTTCCTGGAATCGGCGACGGCAGGGGTGGCGCAGGCGCAACCGAATTTGAGCGTGAACGGATAGCCATTGAAGAAACACATTTATCTGATCGGGATTTGCGGGACGGCGATGGCCTCGCTGGCCGGCATGCTGAAGGCGCGCGGTTTCAAGGTGACGGGTTCGGATGCGGCAGCGTATCCGCCGATGTCGGACTTTCTGGCGTCGTTGCAGATTCCGGTGGCGCAGCCCTTCGCAGTGAGGAACCTGGAGCCGCGGCCGGACCTGGTAATCGTGGGCAACGCGATTTCGCGCGGCAACGTGGAGGTGGAGGAAGTTCTGGACCGGCGCATTCCGTTCCAGTCGCTCCCGCAGGTTCTGCATGAGGAATTCCTGCGCGGGTGCGAGGTGATCACGGTGGCCGGCACCCACGGCAAGACCACCACGACCTCGATGCTGGCGTGGATCTTCGAAACCGCAGGGCAACAGCCATCGTTTCTGGTGGGCGGGATCGCGGAGAATTTCAAGAGCAGCTTTGGGCTGGGGCAGGGTGGGAGTTTCCTCATCGAGGGCGATGAGTACGACACCGCCTTCTTCGACAAGGGACCGAAGTTTCTGCACTACTTTCCGGACGCGGCGATTCTCACCTCGGTGGAATTCGATCATGCCGACATTTACGCCGACCTGGAAGCGGTGAAGACCGCGTTCAAGCGCCTGGTGAACCTGGTGCCTCGCCGCGGCCGCATCGTGGCCTGGGACGGCAGCGCGAACGTCAACGAGTGCGTGGCCCGTGCGCTATGCCGCCTGGAACGCTACGGGTTCGGGCAAGACGCGCAGTGGCGGGCGGTGGACGTGCGCTACGAGCCCGATCGAACCACGTGGGGCGTAATGCGCGATGGCGAACGCTGGGGCAGCTTCGAGTTTGCGCTGGCGGGGGAGTACAACCTGCTGAACGCGACCGCGGCGGCGGCGATGGCGGCGGGATACGGCATCGGCGTAGAAGCAATCCAGCGCGCGCTGAAGACCTTCAAGAGCGTGAAGCGGAGGCTGGAGGTGCGAGCTGAGGTGAACGGAATCACCATTATCGACGATTTCGCACATCACCCCACGGCCATTGAGCAGACGCTGAAGGCGTTGCGCACGCGCTATCCCGGGCGGCGGCTGTGGGCGGTGCTGGAGCCGCGATCGAACACCCTGCGCCGCAACGTGTTTCAGAGGGAACTCGTCGACGCGCTGAGCGTGGCGGACAAGGTTGTGCTGGCGGCCGTCTTCAAGCCCGAGGCCGTGCCGGTCCAGGAACGGCTGGATCCGGCGGCGGTGATGGCTGAGCTGAATCGACAGGGAAGGCCGGCACGGCTGATCGCCAATGCCGACGAGATCGTCGCCGCGATAGCACCGGAGCTGGCGGCAGGCGATGTGGTGGCGATTCTTTCCAATGGCGGATTTGGCGGTATCTATGAGAAGCTTCCCGCGCGATTACAATCCCTGCGCGAGGTAAGTGCTCCCGCGTGATCGGCGGCGCAATTCGACGTCTTGGTTGTCTCCTCACGATCCTGGTTATCACGGTTCCGCTTGCGGCGAGCGAGGCAGGCGCTGCCCTAGCCAGCCAGGCGACGGCCGCTCAGCCGGCGCAGATTCCGCAACCCCAAGGTGCGCAAACCCACGCTGCGCAAGCGGACTCGCGAGCACCCCGCAGCAAAGCCACGATCACCTACAAGGTGTCGCTCGCTAAGCGCGATCAGCACGTGGTGCATGTGGAGATGCAGCTTCCCGGGGGATCCGGGGATCGTGAAGTGCAGATGCCGGCGTGGAACGGGCTGTATCAGATCCGCGACTTTGCGCAATACATACCCGCAGTGAGCGCCCATGATCCCTGGGGCGCGGCGCTCGAGGTGCGCCAGATCGACAAGACGACGTGGCGCATCGGCGGCGCGGAACCTGGCGCGGTCCTCGAGTATGACATCTTTGCCGATACGCCCGGCCCTTTTGGGGCGCAACTGAATCGTGAGCACGCCTTTTTCAACCTGGCGCTGATCCTGATGTATGACCCGGGGATGAGGAGCAAGCGGCATCGAGTCTACTTCCCGGATGTGCCGGCAGACTGGAACGTGGTGAGCGGGGCGTCGGAACAGGCAGACATCGAATCCGGCGGGGCACGGGTGGTCTCGGTCGGGGGGCCAAGCTACGACCAGCTGGCGGATTCGCCGGTGGAGTTCTGCCACTGCCAGGAGGCATCATTCGACGAGGCCGGCACGCGCTACGTCATCGCCGTCGATGCCGATCCCAGCGACTATGACCTGAATGCCCTGAAAGAGATGGTGCGCAAGATCGTAGTGGCGGAGACGGAATGGATGCAGGACCATCCGCTGGAGCGCTACACCTTCATTTATCACTTTCCGCGGGGGCCGGCGGGAGGAGGGATGGAGCACGCAGACTCCACGGCTATCGACACCAGCGCCCGGCGCGCGACGGAGGATCCGGATTCAGTTGCTGCGGTGAGCGCGCACGAGTTCTTTCATGTGTGGAACGTGAAGCGTATTCGGCCGCAGTCGCTGGAGCCTATCGATTACACCCACGAGAATTACACCCGCGCGCTCTGGTTTGCCGAGGGCGTGACCAGCACCGTGGCCGATCATATGCTGGCGCGAGCGGGGCTGATCGGCGAGAACGAGTATCTGAGGCGCCTGGCCTTCCAGATCAAGATGCTGGAGACGCGGGCGGCGCATGCGACGCAGTCGGCGGAGCAGTCGAGCCTGGACGCCTGGCTGGAGAAGTATCCTCACTACCGCCTGCCGGAGCGCAGCATCTCGTACTACAACAAGGGCGAGATCGTGGGCGTGCTGCTGGACCTGGCGATGCGCGATGCCACGGAGGGCCGCAAGTCGCTGCGCGACCTGTTCCAGTGGATGAACGCAACCTACGGGCGCGAACACAGGTATTATGCGGATTCCGACGGAGTGCGCGACGCGGCGGAGAAGGTCACGGGGGCAGGCTTCAGCGAGTTCTTCCGCAAGTACGTGGCCGGGGTGGAGGAGATTCCTTACGACCAATTCTTTCAGTCCGTGGGGCTGAGAGTGCGGCGGCGCATGGTGGCGAGCGCGGATCCAGGATTTCTGGCCAGCGCCAACTTCAGCGGCAAGCCGGTGGTGATCGCAGTGGACGCCGGCAGCGATGCTGAAAAAGCCGGCCTGGAAGCGGGCGATACCATCGAGCAGGTGGACGGCAAGACAGTCACTCCGGACATGGCTGCCAGACTCGCGGAGAGGCCGGTGGGCAGCACGGTGCGCTTGCGGGTGCGAGGAGCGAAGGGGCAACGCGAGATCAAGATCAGGCTGGCCGGCAGGGAGGAGCCCGAATTCTCCCTGATCGAGGTTGAGAACGCGACGCCGGCGCAGCGTGCCCAGCGATCCGCCTGGATAAGGGGCGACTCGGAGAAATAGCAGTCAGCATTCGGCAGTCGGCTTTCGGCAAAGGGCTGCTCCGGAGCCATTCCCGAGAGAGGCCGCGGACACCAGTGTCCGCGCCACAACCTCATGCGCACAGTTGCGACCCTCATCTTCTGGGTGATCCTGGTGCCACTGACGGCACTGTGGGGATTCCCGCTGACCTTTCTCACCGGCGACGTAACGGCACTTTACCGGGCGGCGATGTGGATCGCGCTGACGGGAGTGCGCATCGCCGGGGTGCGCTGGCAGGTGGAAGGGACGGAGCGGCTGGGAGAGCGGAACTACATCTTCATGTCGAACCATGTATCGAACCTGGATCCGCCGCTGCTGATCCCGCTGATTCCGCACAGGACCTCGGTGCTGGTGAAGAAGGAATTGTTCAAGATTCCAATCCTGGGCAAGGCGATGCTGATGGCAAAGCTGGTGCCCATCGATCGCAGCAATCGGGACGCGGCCATCGCCAGCGTTCGCGACGCCGAGCAGGTGGTACGCGAGGGCCTGAACATGACGGTGTTTCCCGAGGGCACGCGCTCCCCGGATGGGAGGCTGCAGGCTTTGAAAAAAGGCGCCTTCTACCTGGCGACGGACACACAGGTTCCTATCGTGCCGATCACCCTGGTGGGAACCGAGGAACTGCTGCCCAAGGGAAAGAAAATCGTGAAGCCCGGGAAGGCGAGGGTGGTGTTTCATCCGCCGATCGATCCCAGGCAATTCGCCGATCGCGATGCCCTGATCGCCGCCGTGCGGACGGCGATCGGCAGCGCGCTTCCGCCAGAGCGGCGGGGGAAAGAGTAGGAGCAATCAGCACCCAGCAGGCAGCGCACGGTTCGCCTAGAGGCCGCGTTTTTCGATCATGCGGGCGGTGAGCATGACGCCGTCGTTGCCATCGTGCAGCTTGATGGGAAAGACCAGCACGTTCCAGGTCCAGCGGGAGTTCTTGGTAGGCAGTTGAGGCAGGCCACGGAAGCCGCGGTCGATGTAGGTCTCGTGAGTCTCGGCGACGGTGCGGATCAGCTCGCGCCAGCTGTCGCCCAGCTCGGGAAACTGCTCAAACAGGTTGCGGCCGGTGAACCAGGCGCGCTTGCGTCCGAAGAAAGAAGCGAACAGGTCGTTGACGTACTCGAAGTTGCCGTCGCGATCGAGAATCTCCAGGACCACGTCGCTGCCCACGGCCAGCGCGATGCGGTTGTAGTAAAAGTCGCGGGCGTGCACCACCACGGGCTTGCCGCGGCGCTTGGCCTCAAAGGCGCGCAGCGCGGTCAGCAGATCGTTCACCGAGCTGTAGCCTTTCAGCAGGTGCATGTCGGCTATGCCGCCGAAGCGCCGCTCCAGCACCGCGGACATGATGATGATGGGGACCTCAGGGCGCTTCTCGCGCAGCGACTCGGCCACTTCGGTGCCGAAGGTGCCGGCGCCGAGCTGGTAGTCGAGAACGGCAATGTCGATGTCGTGAAGTTGAGCCAGCGCCTCCTCGACCGAAGAAGTGGGGACCACGTGGTAACCGTGCTGACGGAGGATGGCGCTGCGGAGAAACAGATTGTCCTGCAAGTCGTCCAGCAGGAGAACGCGAATGGGACGACGCTCGTCAGCTTTCTTGCCGTCACCTATCTGGCGGAGATCTGTCATGCCTAGGGTTGGGATGTGCGATCGACTTGCGGCGTTACCGCAACAATGTACGCGGAAGGCAGCCTATGTACCAGATGATTATTGCTGTCTGGCTAAGCGCGACGGCTAGGGCTTGGGCTTGGAGTTCGACGGCTGAAGAGCCGGCGACTCGCTCGTGCGCTGGCCGGCAAGTTCACGTACTGCCTTCGCAAGCTCCGGCAACTTATTGAAAACTGCGACGCTGCGAAGCCACTGCCGATTCTCAACGGCGGGATAGCCGCTGACGGTTGTACCGGCAGCAACGTCGTTGGGGATGCCGCTTTGCGCGGTGGCGACGGCGCGGTCACCGACCTTGCAATGGCCGGCGACGCCCACCTGTCCGGCGAGGATGACCTGGTTTCCCACCTGGGTGGAGCCGGCGAGGCCGACCTGCGCGCACAGCAGAGTGTCTTCACCGACCCGGCAGCCGTGGCCAACCTGCACCAGGTTATCGATCTTGGCGCCGCGGGCGATGCGGGTCTCGCCGACGCTGGCACGATCGACGCAGGCATTGGCCTGAACCTCGACGTCATCGCCCAGGACGGCGGGACCGGACTGCACGATCTTGTGCCAATGACCGGAGTTGTCCTTGGCAAAGCCAAAGCCGTCGGCGCCCACCACCGCACCGTTCTGCAGGATGACGTTGTCACCCAGCTGACAGTACTCGCGCACCACGGCGTGCGCGTGCGCAAAGAAGTTCTCCCCGATGCGGGCTCCGCGATAGATCGCCACGTGCGGCAGAAGCACGCAGTTGTCGCCGATGACGACGTCTTCATCGATAAAGACAAACGGACCGACGGAGGCGTGCTTGCCCAGCCTGGCGGAATCGTGAATGGCTGCGGTGGAGTGAATGCCGTTGGAGTAGCGCGGAGGGTGGTAGAAGAGCTCGATAGCGCGCGCGAACGCGAGGTAGGGGTTGTCGCTGCGCAAGGTGGGAAGCGGAATCGCAGGGAAGTCGTCCGCTACGATGATGGCCGAAGCCCGGGTGGACCTGGCGGCTGCCGCGTATCGAGGGTTGGCGATGAAGGTGATCTGCCCGGGTCCGGCTTCTTCTATGCCGGCGATTCCGTTGATCTCGAGGTCAGCGCCGTCGAGGCGAAGTCCGAGGGAGGAGGCAATTTCTGAAAGTTTCATGGCATGTTCAGGCGCAACAGGAAATTGTAATTGAGTTTTAGCGGCCGGCTGGTGATGGGAAGAGTACGCGGCAGCATGGCCGGACGGAGACGAATGTCCGCGCCACCCCAGGGTGGAGTATTACTCGCTGAACATGGGAACCTGGCGGGAATCCACGCGGCGCTCGGGAGGCTTGCGCCGGCGGGCAGCAGGGCCGCCGATGACAGCCAGGACATCGAGCGAGGAGAGCGCCGTGCGGGGCACAAACACCCGCTGCGTGTTGGAGCGCGTGTCGGGCGGGGCTACCAGAAAGCCGTCGGGCGAGATCTGGGTGAGGTCGTTGGGCATGGTGCCCTCGAGGACGTCGTTGTCCTTGAAGTGCAGGCGCAGCCACAGGCCTTCGGCGCGGGGACGCGAGGCGAAGGTCTTGCGGCTGAGATCCTCCGACTCGGAGAACTCACGCACGAAGTAGACGCCCTTGATGGTATCCAGATCGATGGAAACGAGTTTGCCGGCGGGATTCAGCAGTTCCAGCTTTCCGTCCACAATGAAGCGGGGCGCGACAAAACCGTTGATGGAGTCGCGATCGAACTTGCGGACGATAACCTTCTTGTGAGTCGAGGGCATTTTGTCTCAGGCGCACGGCGGCGAAAGCGGCCGGGCGCGGCGGCTGGTCGGATGGAAATTCCGGGCCGGTTACCTGATTGTGCCATTTTCTGCCGACAGGTTCATGCACAATGGCGAGCAAGGTAGCCAAAACGTGAACATTATGTTATTTTGACGGGTTTGCGGCCGCCTCGTTTTCGTCTCTAAATGGTTTATCCATTAGCAACTTAGCTGGAGTTGGGAGGGTGAGGGCGGTTTTCCGTTCGTAGCCGGCATCCGGGGCTGTGGAAAACGCCCCGGGGCTAAGGCGGCGGAAGCCCAGTGGCGGGCCGGGCGCGTCGGCTTTAGAGTTCAGCCGCCCCACAGCAAGCAGGAGGGAATGGCAGACTACATCTACACCATGGAAACCCGGCTCACGCCGGACCAGATGAAGGCGGTCAATCTGGTTCAGGACGTGGCCCGCGCCCTGGGCATGAATCTCTACGTGACCGGGGGAACCATCCGCGACATCCTCACCGGGTTTCCCATTCGCGATCTGGACTTCACCATCCAGGGGAACCCGCTGCGGCTGCAGAAGGAATTGGAGCGGCACGGCGTCATCGTCATCGGCGCCGACGATGACGTGAAGTCGCTGACGGTGCTCTTCCCGGGAAACATCCGGGGCGAGATCGGCATGGCGCACACAGCCGTCTACGAGAAACCGGGAAAGCCGCCCGCAATCACGCCCTCGTCGATCGGGGAAGACCTGCGGCGGCGCGACTTCACGGTAAACGCGATGGCGTTGTCGCTGAATCCAGGCTCGCGCGGGCTGTTTCTGGATCCGGCCAACGGCACAGCGGACATCGAAGCCAAGGTAATCCGCATCCTGCACAACTACGCCTTCCTGGAAGATCCAGTGCGCCTGATCCGGGCGACCCGGCTGGCCGCGCGCTTCCACTGGTCGCTGGAGGAGCGCACCCAGGCGCGCTACGACTCCGCCAGGGAAAACAACTATATCGAGAATATTCACCACGCAGACATCGGCAGCGAGATCGAAAGGCTGGCGTACGAGGATGACCCGCTGCACGTGCTGCGGGCGCTGGAGAAAGAAGGCTGGCTGCAGGTGCTGCATCCGCACTGGACCGTGGCCAAGGTAGATACCAACGGGCTGGGCCAGCTGCTCAAGACCAAGCAACAACTGGCGGATATCGGCGTACAAGGCGATCCGGCGGCGGCGGTCCTGTACTTCATCACGCGGCGGCTGGGCGAGAAGGATCTGGGCGACATTCGCAAGCTGATCCCTAACAAGCACCTGGTACAGACCTGGCGCGGGCTGGATGACGATGCCAAGGAGCTGGCGAAGAAGCTCTCCGGCAAGGACGCTGCGACGCCGTCGCGCACCTGGAAGGTGCTGACCGAGGCTCATCCGGAGACGCTGATGTTCCTGGCGGCTACCGTGAGGCAGCAGGCGGTGGAGCAGAAGATTAAGAACTTCTTCGGCAAGTGGCGGCAGTTGAAAGACAAGCTGCCATTTCCGGAGATGGCGGAGCTGCACATCACGCCGTCGTTGCCGGAGTATCCCAAGATCGCGGAGGAAGCGTTCCGGCTGATGCTGGACGGAAGGCTGCGCTCGCACAGCGAGATCGTGAAGTTTCTGAAGCCGTTCGCGCCGCCTCCACCGGCGCCGCCTCCGCCACCGCCCAAGCGCGGGCGTGCGGCCAAGACGGAGGCAGCGCCTGCTCCGGGGAAGCCGGGCGCGGCTGTGCCGGCGAAAGCCGCCAGCGTCACGGTGGCGAAGGTGGCGGCTTCGGCGGAGAAGCCCGGCGCAAAGCCGCCGGCCAAGGCAGCAGAGAAGAAAGCAGAGGGGCTGGCAGCAAAGACCGCGGAGAAGGCGGCGCAGAAGAAACCGGTGAAGGTGGAGAAAAAGACGCCGGCGGCGCACCACGGCACGAAGACCACAGCGAAGAAAAAGAAGTAGCCGAGTGCCAGTCTCCACAACGGCCGCATTTTCCACAGACGCGCGCTCTTTCCAGCCTCCTCGCCGGGAACTAAAATCGAAGTAACCAATGTCACAATTTGTCCACCTTCACGTCCACACCGACTACTCCATGCTGGATGGCGCGTGTGAAGTGGAGAAGCTGGTCCGGCGGGTAAAGGAACTGGGAATGCCGGCGGTCGCCATGACCGATCACGGCAACATCTTTGGCGCGGTCAACTTCTTCAATGCTGCCAGGGCAGAGGGTGTCAAGCCCATCCTGGGCTGCGAACTCTACATCTGCAAGAAGGAGGATCACGACATCCGGCGCACGCCGCCGGACGGCGATACCTACAACCACCTGCTGGTGCTGGCTGCCGATGAGGAGGGTTACCGCAACCTGGTGAAGATCACCTCCGAGGCTTCGCTGAAAGGTT
This sequence comes from Terriglobales bacterium, assembly GCA_035319065.1. Lineage (GTDB taxonomy): Bacteria > Acidobacteriota > Terriglobia > Terriglobales > Acidobacteriaceae > DASPRM01. Next base: position 3,981 of record DATHDM010000319.1, on the reverse strand, counting down.
TCTACTACAAGCCGCGGGTGAGCAAGCGCTTCCTGGCGGAACATGCCAAGGGCTTGATTGGACTCTCGGGATGCCTGAAGGGGGAGGTCGCCGAGGCGCTGCTGGAAGGCAAGTACGATTCTGCCAGGCGCGCAGCGGGCGAATTCGCAGCGATTTTCGGCGCGGGAAATTTCTACGTTGAGGTGCAAAACCAGGGGCTGGAGCAGGAGCGCAAGATTCTCCCCGCGCAGTTCAAGCTGGCGCAGGAACTGAACCTGCCGGTGGTGGCCACCAACGACAGCCATTACCTGTGCGACGACGACGCGCACGCGCAAGACGTGATGGTTTGCATCCAGACGAACAAATCGGTGCGTGAAGAGAGCCGGATCAAGTTCCAGACCGATCAGTTCTTCCTCAAGAGCTACGAGCAGATGGCACAGGTCTTCGCGGACTCGCCCGAGGCGCTGGCCCGGACGCTGGAGATCGCCGAGCGCTGCCACCTGAAGCTGAGCAAGGTGAGCAACCCGTTTCCGCGATTTGAAGTGCCGGAAGGGTTTGACGCCGACAGCTACTTCGAGCATGTGACGCGGCAGGGCTTCGCGCGCCGCCTGGAGGTGCTCAGCGGGCAGCAGGCGCAGGGGAAGTTGCGCAAGCCGCTGAGCGAATACGAGCAGCGGCTGAACCGCGAGATCGAGATCATCAAGCAGATGAGGTTCTCCGGATACTTTCTGATTGTCTGGGACTTCATCCGCTACGCCAGGGAACACAACATCCCGGTGGGCCCGGGGCGCGGCTCGGCGGCAGGGTCGTTGGTGGCGTATTCGCTAGCCATCACTGACATCGACCCGCTGCAGAATGAGCTGTTGTTCGAGCGCTTCCTGAATCCGGAGCGGGTTTCCATGCCCGATATCGACATCGACTTCTGCATGAACCGCCGCGATGAGGTGATCCGCTACGTCACCGAGAAGTACGGCCGGGAGAACGTGGCGCAGATCATCACCTTTGGGACGATGGCGGCCAAGGCGGCGATCAAGGATGTGGGCCGGGTGATGGATATGCCGTATGCGGAGGTGGATCGCATCGCCAAGATGGTGCCCACCACCCTGAACATCACCCTGGAGCAGGCGCTGAAAGATTCTCACCAGTTGGCGCAGGCCTACGCCAGCGAAGCGCAGGTGCGGCAGATCATCGATACCGCGAAGCGCCTGGAGGGCCTGGTGAGAAACGCGGGGGTGCACGCGGCGGGGGTGGTGATCGCTCCCCAGCCGCTCACCGAGCTCGTGCCCCTGCACCTGACGAAGAATGAAGAGATCGTCACTGCCTATGACATGAAGGCCATCGAGAAGCTGGGGCTTCTGAAGATGGACTTTCTGGGGCTGACGACGCTCACCATCCTGGATGAAACGCTGAAGCTGATCCGGCAGACGCGCGGAGAGGAGTTGGACCTCAATCAACTGGGCTGGGACGACCAGGAAACCTACCAGAAGGTGTTTCACACCGGGCTGACGTCGGGAGTGTTCCAGTTTGAATCGCACGGCATGCGCGATGTGCTGCGGCGTCATCAGCCGAGCAGCCTGGAAGATCTGACGGCGCTGAACGCGCTCTACCGGCCGGGGCCGATCCAGGGCGGGATGATCGACGATTTCATCGATCGCAAGCACGGGCGGAAGAAGATCGAATACGAGCTGCCGGAGCTGGAAGAGATCCTGCGGGAGACGCTGGGCGTGATCGTGTACCAGGAGCAGGTGATGCAGATCGCCAACCGCCTGGCGGGTTACTCGCTGGGTGAAGCCGACCTGCTGCGGCGCGCCATGGGCAAAAAGAAGCCGGAGGAAATGGCGGCGCAGCGCAAGCGCTTCCTGGATGGCGCGCTCGAACGCGGCTACCCGGCACGCAGGGTGGAGAAAATCTTCGACCTGATGGAACAGTTCGCGGGCTACGGCTTCAACAAGTCGCACTCCGCGGCGTACGCGGTGCTGGCGTATCACACGGCCTACTTGAAGACCCACTACCCGATGGAGTTCATGGCAGCGCTGCTGACCTCGGTGACGGGGAGCACCGACGATGTGGTGAAGTACATCAATGAGTGCCGGGAGATGGGAATCGCGGTGGAGCCTCCGGACATCAACGTGAGCGACGCCAACTTCACGCCGCACGGCAGCGCGATCCGCTTTGGGCTGGCGGCGGTGAAGAACGTCGGGCACAACGCCATCGAATCGATTCTCGAAGCCCGCAAGCAGGTGGGGCGGTTCACGTCGCTGTTCACCTTCTGTGAGAAGGTGGACCTGCGGCTGCTGAACAAACGGGTGTTGGAATCGCTGATCAAAAGCGGAGCGATGGATGCGCTGGGGAAACGCTCAGCCCTGATGGCAGCGCTCGACAAGGCCATCGAGCGCGGGCAAAAGGCGCAGCGCGATGTGGAATCGGGCCAGCATGGGCTGTTTGGGGTCTTCGACGATGTTCCCGAAGCAACCGCCAACGGCAACGACAAGCTGCCCGAAGTGCCCGACTGGGACGAGCACACGCGCCTGGCGAACGAGAAGGAGATTCTGGGATTCTTTATCACCGGGCACCCGCTGGAGAAGTATCAGGGAAAGCTGATGGACTTCCGCGCGCTCACCACGGAAGACATCTTTGCCATGAAATCGTCGATGGGCAAAGACGAGACAGCCTATGTGGGCGGGGTCATCACCGGTCATCGCGTTCTGAAGTCGAAGCGGGGCGAACTATACGCCCAAGGGACGCTGGAGGACATGACCGGGTCGGTGGACTTCCTGCTGTTCTCCGACAATTTCAAGCGGTTGGTGGAGCGGCTGAAGCTGGAGGTGCCGGTGCTGCTGCGAGCCTCGGTGAAGGTGGAGGAAGGCGCCAATCCCAAGCTGATGGTGAGCGACCTGATCCCGCTGGAGGAAGCGCAACCTGCCCTGCCGCGAAAACTGCGGCTGAAGATCGCACTGGAAACCGCAACGGAGGGCACCATCGATCGCCTGCACGCGATCGTCAGCCAGCACAAGGGCGAAGCCAAGGTGTTGTTCGATTTGGAGCGCGAGCACGACTTCATGGTGGTGATGGATGCGGAAGGCTATAATGTTTCCCCAGACCACGCGTTCCTCAGCTGCGTAGAGCAGATTCTGGGGAAGGGCTGCATTCGGGTGGTGGACTAGCCCCGCGCACTCGATTCGAAAGCGGAGCGGCAGCAGCGAATTCTCCCTGGCGAGCAAGCAGTTGCGAGGTGCTTTCTTGACTCCTCCCGGACCGGAGCTGATGCGGGACATCCTGGGCACGGAGCTGGAGCAGCTCAGGGGGGAAGCCAGGAGCGGGAAGTTCAATTTCATGGAATCGGCAACCAAAGCGCAGCAGGAGCTGGAAAAGATCGAGCGCCAGATCGGGCAGTTGGAGACGCTGGCCCGCGACAACGAAGACGCCCAACGTCAGTTGCAGTCGCTACATGAGCAGGTGGAGGCGCTGCGCAAACAAATTTCCGCCAAGGCCGAAAAGGCCGAGAAGTCGGATGCCTGGCTTCGCACCGAGCTGGCACGCCACCCCCAGCGTCCCTACTTTCTGGATTACGTGGATCGCATTTTCGCCAACTGGAGCGAGATTCATGGCGACCGCGGCTTCGCCGACGATCCCGCGATTCTTTGCGGAATGGCGGACTTTCACGGGCGCGGAGTTTGCGTGGTGGGGATGCAGAAGGGGCGCGACACCAAGCAGAAGGTGTACCGCAATTTCGGCATGCCCAGCCCGGAGGGCTACCGCAAAGCGCTGCGGGTGATGAAGCTGGCGGAGAAGTTCGGGCGGCCGATTATCACGCTGGTGGATGTGCCCGGGGCGAATCCCGGCCTGGGTGCGGAAGAGCGGGGCCAGGCGGAGGCCATCGCGCGCAACCTGCGCGAGATGGCGCGGCTGGAAGTGCCCATCGTCACCGCCATCACCGGGGAGGGCGGCAGCGGGGGTGCGCTGGCCATCGCGGTCGCCGACCGGGTGCTAATGATGGAAAAC
>DATHDM010000318.1:0-23480 GCA_035319065.1 Terriglobales bacterium | reverse complement strand
CCCCGGCGCTCCGGCATCAACAACTGGCACGTATTCAAGGCGCATGTGGACGGCGACAAGAACGTCATCAAGAATTTCCAGCACATCGCCGAACTCTCGCGGGCGATGCACCCGGCACTGGCCCGCGCTCAGTGGGACGAGGTGGCGCGGCTGCTGCGCGAGGAGTGGAAACTGCGGCGCAGCAACTACAGCGGCATCTCCACCCCGCTGATCGATCGCCTCATCGCGGTGGCCGCCAAGACCGGAGGGCGTGCCGCCAAGGTGTGCGGCGCCGGCGGTGGCGGCTGCGTCATCTTCATGGTCAAGGACGGCGCCAAGGAGCGAGTGGCCGAGGCTCTCAAGATCAACGGCGGACAGTTGCTGCAGTGCCGCGTAGCCCCGCAAGGACTCACCACCAGCGTCCGCAAAACCCGCCCGCAGCCCGTCTTGGTATGATTCTCTTCCTGGGCGACGATGGACGCCTGCGCAGCGGCTGGCGCTTCCTGATCTCTGTCGGCGCCTTCGTCGCTGCGAACTGGATCGCCGCACTTTTCGCCGACTCCCTTGCTCGCGGCAGTGAGCGGCTCTTCGACGTCCTCTTTCGTCCCGCTGCCGCGTTGCTTTCACTTCTCGCCTATTGCCTGATGCTGCTGGTACTCGATCGCGTGAAGGGGAATCCCCTGCGCGCTCTGGGCTTGGGATCGCATGCCGCGCTTCCGGATAGCTTCCTTGGGATCACCGTTGGATTCGGCATGGCGCTGCTTGCCGTTCTGCTGCAGGCCGCGGTACAGCGGGGCCAATGGGGCTATTCGCCCGACCTGAATCGCCACACTTTCAAGCTGGCGCTGATCGTACTGTGGACGCTGGTGAGCGGGGCCCTGGCGGAGGAACTCAGCTTCCGCGGCTATCCCTTTCAGCGGCTGGTGGAAGGTCTGGGTCCAGTGGGAGCCATTGTGGTGTCCTCGATTCTGTTCGGCAGCGTCCACCTGCGGAATCCTCATGTTTCGCTTCTCGGGGCGCTCAATACAGTTCTAATCGGCGTGGTCTTGTCGGTGGCCTACCTGCGGAGCCGCGGCCTCTGGCTGCCGTGGGGAATTCACTTCAGCTGGAACATGACCCTGGGACTCATCTTTGGCCTCCCCGTGAGCGGCCTGACGGACTTCGCTGTCTTCGGCGAGGGACGAGTTGCGGGGCCTAACTGGTTGACTGGCGGCAACTACGGATTGGAAGGAGGAATTCTGGCAACCGTGGCTATCGGGCTCGGCTTCCTGTTTCTTCGCCGCCAGGTTCCCCAGCGCCCCGCCCCGGCCATCGAAATTCGGCCGCTGTTCGTGCCCCGGATCGCTCCTTAACAGCCCGTTTCAGGCTTATAATCGCAGTAGGATTTTGGGGTACACCATGACCGGGCAGCGCATTCAGCTCCTTGCAGTAGCGCTCATCGCTTGCTCCTGCCGGCTGCTCGCCGATTCCAAGCCTGCGCCGCCGCCTAAAGACGCTCCCCATCTTTCGAACGAAACCCGAGTGGCCCTGATTCGAACCTTGAGCGCCGAACAGGTATTCGTGCGCAAGCCGTTCCCACAGGGACGCAAAGGGCTCACCATCAAGGATGGGACTGTCTCGCCCAGCGACGCGGAATTACAGGTGATCACTGCAGCATACGGGCCGGCAGCCAAGCCCGGAGATCGCGCGCTCATCACACTGGTCAAGTTCAAACCCAAGAGCATCATTTTCGAGATCAACGGTGGTCCTGAGCGCAAGAAGAAATGGTATGAGCACATTGAGGTCAGCGGACCCATGGGTTCCGCCAGCCCCGGCACGCCCAACGAAAACACGAATCCCCGCGGCTCCTATGTGGAGCTGATGTTCGACAACTACGTGCCCGAGCTCACCCCCAACCAAGTGAAGGACCTGCTCAGCCCGGTGCTCGATTTTCACTCCAAATCGGCGGTGGAAGCATACCTGGACACCATTCCTCCCAAGGCTAAGGAAGCCATCAAGAATCATCAGGTCCTGGTGGGCATGAACCGTGAGATGGTGGTCTATGCCAAAGGCCGCCCCCCGCAGAAGACGCGAGAGAAAGACGGCGACGCCGAATACGAGGAGTGGATCTACGGCGTTCCTCCGGAGGACGTGGAGTTTGTCCGCTTTGTCGGCGATGAAGTGGTTCGCCTTGAGGTTATGAAGGTCGACGGCAAGAAGATGGTCCGCACCGAGAAGGAAGTCGATCTGCAGCCCGCCACAGTTGCCAAGAAGCAGGAGCAGGAGCCGCAAACTCGTCCCGCCAATGCGCCTTCACTCCGTCGGCCGGGTGAAGAAGCAGATGATGACCTGAAGAGCGTGCCAGTGGGAACCCCGCGGCCCGCTGTACCCGAGGATTCCCCCACTTCCGACCCCGCGGGATCTCCCGGGCATAAGCCGGCGCCTCCGCACGTGCCCAACTAGCGTGGTAATGATGCCGCGGGTCAGGCTTGCACCCTCGCTTGGCGATTCCTCAGCCCCCCTTTTACACTAGCCTTGTGAAGATTGCTCTCGGACAGATCAACACCACCATCGGGGACTTCCGAGGGAACGCGGCCAATATCCTGAGTTACGCCCGCCGGGCCAGGGAAGCGGGCGCCGGGCTCATACTGTTCCCCGAGCTTGCGGTCTGCGGCTATCCTCCTCGTGATCTGGTGGAGCGGCCCAGCTTCGTCGCCCGCAATCAGGAGGCGGTGGAAGAAATCAAGGCGCAAGTCCAGGGGATTACCGTTATTTGCGGAGTGGTCGCTCCCGCCAAAGCTGAGACCGGCAAACGGGTCCTGAACTCCGCCGTGGTCATCCAGGATGGCAGGGTGGTGCTCACGCAGTCGAAGATGCTGCTTCCCACCTACGACGTTTTCGACGAATCGCGCAACTTCGCTCCCGCACCCTCCCAGCACGTGCTGTCGTTCTGCGGCAAGCAGGTCGCTCTCACCATCTGCGAGGACGCCTGGAACGACAAGAGCTTCTGGAGCCGCCCGCTCTACAAGGTCGATCCCGTGGAAGCTTTGATGCGCGAGGGCGGAAACTTCCTGCTCAACATCTCCGCCTCCCCCTTCAACATCGGCAAGCGCGAGCTGCGGCAAAACATGCTGACCGCGATCGCCACTCGCCACAAGGTCCCTGTTGCTGTTGTCAATCTTGTGGGGGGCAACGACAGTCTGGTCTTCGATGGGTCGAGCCTGGTCATCGCGCCCGACGGGCACATCATCGCCCAGGGCCGCTCCTTCGAAGAAGACCTAATCTTCTTTGACTCGAACTCGCTTACCGGCGAGATACATCCCCAGATTGAGGGCGAGGAGGCCAGCGTTTACGCTGCCCTGGTTCTCGGTACCCGCGACTATGTTCGCAAATGCGGATTTGAGCGCGTGATCGTGGGGCTTAGCGGGGGCATCGATTCCGCCCTCACCGCCACCATCGCCGTCGATGCCCTGGGAAAAGACAACGTCATCGGCGTCGGCATGCCCAGCGACTATTCCTCACAAGGCAGCATTGACGACGCCCGGGCGCTGGCTGCCAATCTCGGCATACGTTTTGAGCTCATTCCCATTGCCGCCATCTTCCGTTCCTACCTGAGCTCGCTCGAGCCGGTGTTTGCCGGCCGAGGCCCCGACGTCACCGAGGAAAACATTCAGTCGCGGATTCGCGGAGCCTTGCTGATGGCCCTCTCCAACAAGTTCGGCGCGCTGGTCATCACCACCGGAAACAAGTCCGAGCTGGCCGTCGGCTACTGCACGCTTTACGGCGACATGGTCGGGGGCCTGGCGGCCATCTCCGACGTGCCCAAGACCCTGGTCTATCGCCTGGCTCACTATGTCAATTCGGGCCGCCCTGTGATTCCTCGCTCCTCGATTGAAAAGTCGCCCTCTGCTGAGTTGCGGCCCAACCAGAAGGACACCGACGTTCTGCCGCCCTACGAGATTCTGGATCCCATTCTTGAGGACTACATCGAAGAGCACAAAACCGCCGAGCAGATTGCCGCCGATCGCAAGATTGATCTTGGGCTGGTGCGTCGGGTTATTCACATGGTGGACCGCGCCGAATACAAGCGCCAGCAGGCGGCGGTGGGCCTGAAGGTCACTGAGAAGGCATTTGGCGTGGGCCGCCGTTACCCCATTGCCGCCAAGTACGGATTCTGAGCTCACGGAAAGGAAACCATGCGTCCTGTTGTCGTCTCGATCGTAGCTTGCCTGCTGGCGGGTATCTTGCTTGCGCAAAACGCCTCGCCGAACAAGGCCGGCGCTCAACCTGCCTCGACCCTCGCAGCTTCCCATGTCCCCTCTCCCCTGACTCGGGAAACTGTGGAGTCGTTTCTGCATCACATGTTCGGATACGATCAAAATCTCCGTATCGAAGTGGTGGACATCAAGCCGGCACCCGATCCCGCGCTCTACGAGGTCGACGCGCGTGCCACCACTCCGCAGGGACAGCAGGGCCTGAAGCTCTATGTCACCCCCGACCAGAAGTATGCCCTCTACGCCGACATGATGCCGTTCGGCGCGGATCCGTTCCTGGCGGCGCGAGAAACCCTAAAGAGCCAGATGAACGGACCCTCGCGGGGCCCAGCCGATGCCCAAGTCACGATCGTCGAGTTTGGCGACCTGCAGTGCCCCGCCTGCAAACGCGCTCAGCCGACTATTCAGAAGCTGCTGTCCGAAGTTCCCAACTCCCGCCTGGTCTTCCAGCAGTTTCCTCTGACCCAGATCCACAAGTGGGCCTTAACCGCCTCCAAGTACGCCCAGTGCGTGGCAAAGCAGAATAACGATGCCTTCTGGAAGTACGTCGATACGGTTTACGACCGGCAGGACGAGATCAGCCGGCTCAATGAGAATGAGATTGAGGGACGCTTGAAGCAGTTGGTCGGCGAAACCGGCTTGAGCCCCGATACAGTGGCCGCCTGCACCGCCGATCCCGGCATCGCCGCGCAGATCTACGCCTCGCAGGCGCTGGGAAACGCCTTGGAAGTCACTGCCACGCCTACGCTGTTCATCAACGGCCGCAAGATCGCCAACGTAGGCGGCACGCCCTATGACGTGCTGAAGCAGATTACCGCCTTTCAGGCGCAATCAAAATAGCGTGCGCTTCACTTCTGGCGATCATTCATCGGAGAGCTTCGCACAGTTCTGCGGCTCGAGAATCGGGAAGACTCTGCTGCTTTGCTTGGTAGCTGATTGCTCGTGTGCTGGCTTTAGCGCGATGCCGTCGGCAGCCAGATTTCCGCCTTTTGGTTCATCGTGTCCTGCTTGGAGATGATGCGCGGCAATATCACTACGAGCAGCTCGTCGGTGTCGTGCTCCAGGTTATGCAGCGTGGTGGCCTGGCTCAGCAGAGGCACGTGGTAGATCCCCGGTATTCCTTGCAGGTTCTTCTGCTCGCTCTGGGTGATGATTCCCACCACGAAGGCGGGTTCCCCGTCCTTCAGGCTGATATTGCCCACATACTCGCGGTTGGATAGAACAGGTATCCCATTTACGGACTGCGAGGTTACCGCCCTGACCTGAAGTTCCAGTTTAAGAGCAACGCCCTCCGGCCCAATGCTCTGCGGAGTGGCCTTCACCGTGATTCCGATGTCCTCGTAGTTGAACGAGGGAAAAGGGGGAATAAAGGTCCGGTTGCCGATCACCTGCGAGATCTGCGGGCTGTTGAAGATGGGCGCGAAGCTGGTATTGAGAATGGGAATGCGGCTGCCGATCCGCATGGTGGCGGCGTTGTTCAGAGCCGCGCGCAGATTGAGCCGCTGCAGGTTCTTTACGGTGGATTCGTTGAGTTGCACGTGCACCGATGCCGGCGGGAAAGGAATCGCGAATCGCGTAATCCCGCCTCCGAAGGTGGCAAAGGGAGTCTGCAGCAGCGGATTCTGCGACTGGCTCTGCAGCTGCGCCAGCAACCCCTGGATGGCGCCGGAATTGACCTGGTTGATGCCCCCCGAGGAGATCAACTGGTTCACCAGGTCAACGCTCTGCGAGTTTTGCAGGAGGGCGACTAACGAAGCCGGCAGGTTGATGACCTGCCACTGCAGCGGCAGATTCACTCCCAGCTCCTGCGTCAAGGTGTGGCTGATCTCGAAAGCCTGCAACTCCAGCATCACTTCCGGCTTGGGCCGCACGAGCATTGGCAGCAGCTTTTCCGCCGCCTCGACCGTGGCTTGCGTGGCGCGAAGGCTCAGGCTGGAGTTTGCCGACGCGGTCTGGATCAGCTTCAGATCCAATACCGCACGTAGCGCAGTGGCGATTTCATTCAACTCCTGTTGCGTGGTCGAATTCGACAAATAGAAGGTCTCGAGCACCATGCGGTCGAACTGCCGGTGCTGCTCCGGGGTATCGTCGGCGAACAGGATTTCCTTGGCGGAAATCGGCACCCAGAGCACCTTGGCTTCCTTGGTCGCCAGCTCTATAGCTTTGTTGAACTCCACGTCTTCCAGGTCGAACTGGGTGACCGCCTTGGTATGCACGGAATCGTCGAATACGGGCTTGATTCCGAAGGCAGTGCAGATCTGCTGCAGCAGCTCTCGCGAGGATCCCCGGAAATGAATGGTCAGCTGCTCTGACGACGGAGTCAGAACGATAGGCCGGGCCTCAGAGAAAAAGTCCGGAGGCGGCTCCTTCCCAGCGCCCGCGCCGCTGGGGGCGGGCATGGCCTCGCGCACGCGCTGCTGCGCCAAGTCATTGTTCGGATCCAGTCTCAGGGCGGCCTGCAGCTCCGCCAGAGCTTCTTGGCGCTTGCCGTCGGTCAGCAGCGCTCCCGCCCGATCGATATGCCGGGACACCAACTGCTGTTTGATCATTTCCCGGGCGGTGAGGTACTCCGGACTGCGGGGCACCAGGCGCACCACATCGTCCATGGCCTGGAGCGCATCCTCCAGCCTGCCCTCTTTCTGCAGCTTCTGAGCCCGCTCAAAATCCCGATGGGCCTGCTTAACGTCCTTTTTGGAGATTCCGCAAGTCGCGTCCGCAGAGCAGTTTGCAGGAATCGAGGGCGGCTTCTCAGCCCAGGCTGGCAGGCAAAGGAAAAGGGTTATGCCCAGGAGGGTCCGCATAGGCCCAGAGATTCTACCCCGAATCTCACGCCCGCGCCGTCAAGGAACCTGTGGAGGTCCAAAACTAAAGGAAGTTACCCCGCAAGAAAAAAAGGGCCGCCCCTCAAGACGGCCCTTGTCTTCGGCCAGAATTAGAATCCGGCGGCGCAGCCGACACAAACTAGCGTGCCGGGGTTGCTTATGCTGGGGAAGAAGTACAGTCTTTCCTCTTCCGGGGTTGCTGCGTCCCAGATTTCGGAGATGTCATAGTAGCGTGCCTGGATGTACTGTGTGGGGATGGAGCCTGTAAAGTTCACGTACTCCCCTTTGTGAACCGTGAAGTACGCCTGACCCCACCGGTTCAGCTCCTCGCAGTCAATAAACGTCAGGCTCTTGAAGGCGTCGAAAATGCAGACTACCCCGTGATAAATCGGGAATCCGCAGATGCTTTTTACCAACGCCGTAAGGTCAAACGGTTCCTTGCCGTTTACGAAGACCGTCAGGGGGGAAAGCGTGGTCTTCGTATAGGCGCAGTATCCATCAAGAGCGAACGAGGCTGCTGACATAGAGAGCAGCACGACCACAATTGCTAAAGCCAGACCTAATCGTTTCATGTTTTCTTTTCCTCCTCGATGTGTTCGACACTCATGTCCGTTTGCGCTTGCCATGCCCCGACCTAGCGTGGGGAGTTCCGCGGGCCAGGTATTGGCTCACTGCCCACCCACATCGAGCGCTCAAAGTGGCGCGCAAGAGAGGCGGGCAAATCGTTTTCCGCATACTGGGTTCGGCCGGATCTTGTTTCCAAGGTCCCCACCCGGGCCGGAACTTGGCGCCGGGCTGTGCTGCAAAATCCTAGAATCCGGAGGCACAACCAACGCACACCAGCGTGCCCGGGTTGCTTATGCTGGGAAAGTAGAACTCCTGCAGACCGTCCGGGAGCACGAGGTCCTCCTCGTCAAAAAACCGCGCTTGAATGTACTGCGTGGGAATGGGACCAGAAAAATTGACGTACTGTTCCTTCCGAATGGTGATGTACGCCTTACCCCACTCGTTCACTTCCACACACTTAATAAACGTCAAGCTCTTGAACGCATCGAAGAAGCAGACCTGGCCTTCGTGCACCGGCCAGCCACAGATGCTTCTCACTTGGGCGGTAAGGTCAAACGACTCCTTGCCGTTTACGAAAACGGTCAACGGGTCAAGGCTGACCTTGGTATACAAGCAGTACTCGTCTTGTGCATAGGCGCCCACGGCACAAAAGAGCAGAAGGACTGTCCCAAAAGCCAGAGCCAGTTTTCTCATTTCGTGCCCTTCCTTCTCGGCATGTGCCAGACATCCATGCCTGTCTGCCATGCGAAGTTGGTCCGAGCCTCGCGACGAAGAAACGCGCGGCTGGAAGTGGTTTCTTTGCCCACGCACCCGGGCGCAAAAAGCCCGCGCGCTTGTGCTGCAGGCCCCTTATTGTGGGTTCCATTGCTTGAGGTTCGGCCGGATGTAGCGCCCTTACCCGGGTCGAGCTTTCGCACCCGGGTGTTGCCTTAGAGCTTACGGGATCAGCTTCACGATGGGGAGACTGGAATCACTGTGCCGCGATGTTTCGCAGGCGGCATCAGCCGCTCCAAAGCATAACGGCGGCAGATGTCTTGTCAAGATGCGACACTCGGGAAAAACTAACTAGCAAAATGGGCTAGTTGAAGATCCCGGCAAAAATGCAAAGGTTTGGACAAACTGCCGCGTTCCCACGCTTTTAGGACCTCACCCGCTGCCTGAAATCCTGCCGCACGGGAATACTTTCGGCCGCTGCGAGCAGCAGGTTGGCCTTCGCGATGGGAACATTCAGCCGGTCAATGTAGGCCACCGTGAGTTCAGGCTCCGATTTCATGCCGATGCTCACCAGCCGCATCAAGGGCCTCCATCCGGTCACCTGCTCCACGCGTGCATCCTCCTCCGCGCGTGTGATCTGGTCGGCAAGGTCGAAGGCGCGGCCCATGCTCTGTCGCAGGATGGCCACGTTCTTGATCGCTGCTGCTGCTTCCGCCTCCGAGATCAGCAGCCGCAATTGCTCCTCTTTGTCCTTGACCGCCGCCGTCAACTTGTCGGCCTGCTCCAGACTACGGACAGCCTGCTGCGGGTCCTGCGAAGCGAAGCCGCTGGCAACGGCGGAGAGCGCTTGAGCTCTGGCAGCGGGATCAGTGAGGTCCTGGGTCAGGCTCAATGCCTTGTTGGGATCGGACTGCGCCGTGCGCTGGATGTTGCGCATGGTGTCGTCGCCCGCACCGCGTGGCGGCGTTCCCGCCATCCAAACCGGGACCGCTCCCTGCGGGGTAGGCGACAGCCACTGCGCTACGAAGGGACGCGTCTGCTTCACTTTTTCCAGCATGTCCGGGTCGATCTTCTTTAGCATCGGAGCCAGGTGCGCCAATGCCATGTCGGCCGGGTTTTGGCGTCCACTTTGGCCCTGGGCCGTATCGGCAGGATTCTGGAATTCAAGGTCAGACTCGCCGGCGCTGGCCATCAGATTGCTTGCCGAAGCCTGCAAGGCTGAACGAAGAAAGTCCGCGGGGAGCCACTGCCAGGTCGAGACGATCATGTCGGCAAAGCCCAGGTCGCCGGCCAGCGAGCGCGTGCTCGCCTGGTAGAACTCCAGGGCCTGGCGGCAAACCCGCAATACCGTCGCGTCGCCGACAGGATCTCTCGGCGGCACAGTTGTGCCAGGGGGAATTCCTCTGCGGCGGGGTCTGTCCGGCGCGCCCTCGTTCTGGGGCGGAGCCGCCCCCTGCGCTTCATCCTTGTCGTCCCCGGCGAAGCGTGATCGCATAGCCACGTCGGCCATCGCAGCATAGGGATAAGCACCGTCGCTGCCCAGGCGCACTGCTTCCTTTTCGATTACCGGCAGGGCTGCCGCTCCATCCTTGCGCAGCAAGTCAGGGAATAAGGCTTGGGCCGCCATCGCGCGCGGGTCCCGGCTGGCTTTCGCAGACGGCGCAGACAGAGTCCGAAAGATTTCCAGTGCCCCGTCGGGATCGCGCGCCGCCAGGTTTACCACCACACCCGCCTGGGTGTTGGCCCTCTCATCGGGATCAGGCAGATCGTTGCTGCCCTCGAGCAGTTCGTTCGCCCAGGCCCGCGCCAACTGCTGGTCCAGCCTGGCTGCCGCTCGCACCTGGCGCTGCAGAGTGTTGAGCCGGTCACGCAGCGGCAACTGCTCGCCGATCGCATGGCTGCGCTTCAGCAGATCCATGGCCTGGGCCCGCGACGGAGCTTCGCTTCGCTCGGCCGGCGCCTTGGCGTTGGACGTTGGCGCGACTGGAGCAGCCTTGCTGGATTCTGGCGTCGCGCTCTTCTCAGCGCTGGCGGGGGCGGCTGGCGCGGCAGGCTTCTCCTGCCCGGCTGTCCGCAGCGCTGAAATCGACAGAAGGACGGCGAAACAGACGAAAACCGATGGCGCGTTTTTCATGCCGTCAACCCGAAGAGCTCATGCCCTTCCGCTCCTGATTCGGAGCCGAGCGGCCCCAAAAGCAAGTGAAAACACTGATCGGGGGAGTATCTGACGAGCAATAGCTTAAGCCCGCCGGAGCCCGTCTTCAACTGCAGACTGAACCTCGCTCATGCCATCGGCCTAGTGAGACGGGCTAATCGTCTTCCGGCCCGAAGCAAGCGCCCATATGAACAGAATAGGGCTGCCTTGAGACTCCTACTTCCTGGCCGGCGCCAGCGGAGGGTCGTTTTCCGAGATCATTACTCGCCGGATGGAGCGCGCCCGCCCCGTGCCCTCCTCGCAATCGATCACCACCCCGGCAAACTTCACGTCTCCGGTGGCAGGCTCCCAGCGCGCGGGCAGGTTGTTGAGGAAGCGCTGGATCACCAGTTCCTTCTGTACCCCGATGATGCTGTCGTAGGGGCCAGTCATGCCCACATCCGTCTGATAGGCCGTGCCCTTGGGGAGCACGCGTTCGTCCGCAGTGGGTACGTGGGTGTGGGTGCCGAGGACTGCTGTTACCCGCCCGTCCAGATACCAGCCCATCGCTATCTTCTCGGATGTAGCTTCCGCATGCACATCCACCAGGATCACTTTGGCGGCAGTGCTCTTCAGAAGTTCGTCCGCGGTTCGAAAGGGATCATCATTGCTCGACATGAACACCCGACCCTGCAGGTTCATGACCGCATAGGCAGTGCCGCTGCCGGTTTTGCCTTCGTAGAAGCCGCGTCCGGGAGTGCCTGCAGGATAGTTGGCGGGGCGCAACAGGCGGCGAGCCGGCTGCCCATTCACCGCCGAGTTCATGTAATCCATGATCTCGCGCTTGTCCCAAACATGATTGCCGGTGGTTAGCACGCTGATACCCTGCTCGAACAGCTCCTCGGCAATCGCCGGGGTGATCCCAAAACCGCCGGCGGCGTTCTCCGCATTCGCGATGATCAGATCAATGCAGTAATGTCCTACGACTTCGGCGAGCCGCTGCTGCACGATGTTCCGGCCGGGGCGTCCGAAGATGTCACCGATGAAAAGAATGCGCACTCAGATTTCCTTATCCGACCAGGCCGAACACTCGATGGTAGCATGCAGGCCAGGCGCCGGGCTGTTCCCGAGGATCCCGGATCGCATTACCGCTCGCTCCCTTCGAACGCCATTATGGCTTGGCTGTCTCCGCCCGCTGCTTCACCATCCGCAACATCTCCCCGCGGATCAACCCCGCAAACGGCCTCACCGCCAGCCAGTACATGCGGAATAGCCACCAGGCCGCGCCTCCGATAACCGCAATTCGGGTTTCGGTGCTCACCCTTGTCGAAGTCGTCGATTCTTCTCGGAAGAGGAAATTGAAAGCGGCCTTGGCATAGCCCGGCTGGGCGAATCTTGAGAATTCAGCCGCAGGTACAGAAATCCTTCCACCGTCCGGGCGCCAGAATTTCCCCGCTATGCCCAGCACGATTTCTTCGCATGGAAGATGGCTTAGTACCACAAAGCCGCGTTTCTCAAGCCTGCACAGCATATCCCCATCGCCATGCCCGCCCTCGTGCAATCGAAGGGGGCCCAGCCCGCGCAGCCATAGCAGCGTCCGGATCAACAGGGAATCACCGAAGCGGGCAGAGAGAAAAGCGCGGTAGGTATCTTCCAGGCTCGCGTGGATGCGAAGCTCGTGCCGGATGCGGAAGTCAAACTGCGGCAGAGTTTGCTCGAGCTGCACAGAGAAATCTATGCCATCCGGCGCTAGGGCCGCAACTCAGCCCGCAAGAGAAAGTCATAGTTGCCCGCAGGACTGATCTCCACATTCGCTACCCGCCGCGCGTGTACCGCCACGTTGTCGTAGTACCAGAGATTGATATAAGGAAGATCTTCCGCCAGAATCTGCTGGATCTCCGAGTAAGCCAGTCGGCGTTTCGCCGGGTCCACCTCGCCGCGGCCCTGAGCGATCAACTGGTCCACCCGCGGGTTGGAGTAGTAATTACGATTCGCACCCCGCGGCGGAGTGTGGTCGGAGTCGAACACATATTCGAAAATGTCCGGATCGTCGTTTCCCCCGATCCACCGCAGCGAATAAACCTGGAACGCGCCCTTGGTGACGTCGGAGAAGAAGGTCGCGAACTCGTAGCTGCGGATGTCCAGGGCAATCCCCACATCCCGCAACTGCTGCTGCAGCACCGCCGCCAGCAGTCGCGTGCTCTCCTCGGTGGAGGTCTTCATGGTCAGGTGAAAGCGCACGCCGTTTACCGCGGGATACCCCGCCGCCTCCAACAACTGCCGCGCCTTGGCGGGATCATGTGGGTACTGAGCCGTGCGCGAATCGTACGCCCAGGACTCCGGCGGCAGGATGCTGCCGGCGGGACGGGCCAGATTGCGCCACAGGTATTCGATCATTGGCCGCCGGTCAATGGCGTAGGCCAGCGCCTGGCGAACGCGCACATCTTTCAAAATCGGGTCGCGCAGGTTGACCGTCAGGTAGCTCAGGATGGTTCCCGGTCCGCGTATCACCTGCAGTCGCGGGTCCTTTTCGATGGTCGTGATCATGTCCGCCGTCAGAGAGTTGAGGGCCACATCGGCGCTGCCCTTGCGCAGCTCCAGCGCCCGCGTGGTGGTGTCCGGCACCACCAGAAACTCGACTTGCCGCACCTTTGGCCTCTCTCCCCAATAGCCGTCATTCCGCTCGATGACAACGTCTTTGTCCTGCTCCGCGCGCACCAGCCGGAATGGCCCCGAGCCCACAGGCATCTGCGCCAATTCCCCTTTGCTTCCGTAGGGAACGATCCCAATTGCGCCGTTGGAGACGTTCCACAGCAGGCTGGCCCACGGTTGCTTCAGGTGAAATAACACCGTCGCATCGTTGGGAGCATCGATGTGGTCCAGGTAGCGGAACGTGCCCGCCTTGGTGGTGCGCACGGTGCCGTTGACGATCGAGTCGAAGGTCCACTTCACGTCGCGTGCGGTCAGGGGCCGGCCGTCGTGAAATCTCACGTCCCGGCGCAGATGAAAGACGTAGATTTGGGGATCGGGAATCTCCCAGCTCTCCGCCAGCCAGGGATGCAGCGCGAAGTGCTGGTCGCGGTGCACCAAGGCGTCAAACAGCAGTTCATCGATGCGCTCCGACTGCGCGTCGATGCCCACCCGCGGATCCAGGTTGGCGGGGCTGCTTTCGATGATCATCACCAGCGCGTCGGAGGGAGCGCGCTTGCCACAGGCAGCAAGCAGCGTGCACACCAGGATGAGAGCAGCCAGCCGCCTTCCTCGACGCATTACTGGTTGCGTCATGGCCAGGCTACCTTGCCCAGCACCGCGGGCCTCTTCGCTCCTGTTGCGCTGGGAATATTCGATGGCATCCGCCGCCATGTCTGATAGGCCAGAAGGGCAAACGCGACCGCCTCCTTCGCTTCCGACGGAAGACCGTAGTCGTCGGTCGTCTGCATGCGCAGCCCCGGCAGAGTCTCCGCGATCATGTGCATGAGAGTCGGATTCTTGCTGCCTCCTCCCGACACAATGAAATCCCGGTAGGGCAGCCTGCGCCGGTTCGTCAGCTTCATGCCCGGCAGAAAGGTTCGCACCGAGAAAGCGATCGACTCGGCGGTGAGCGCGGTGGCCGTTGCCACCACATCCTCTTTAGCAGCCCGGCCACAAAGCTTCACAAACATACTCGCAAATTCGCGTCCGAACTCCTCGCGTCCGGCGGTCTTGGGGGGCCTGCGGCGGAAGTATGGTCGGGCGAGGACCTCGTCCACTACCCTTTCCAGCACTCGCCCTTTGCTTGCGATCCGTCCATTGCGGTCGAATGCCTTGCCGAAGAGCCGATCCGTAACTGAGTCGATCACCATGTTGCCCGGGCCGGTGTCAAAGGCGATTACCTCTTCCGGCGTAGCGTGCCGGGGAATGGCCGTGAGGTTTGCGATGCCGCCGATATTCTGCAGAATGCGCCCCCGCCGCCGATGCCGGTACAGTATGTAATCCAGGAAGGGAACCAGGGGCGCGCCCTTGCCTCCGGCCGCCATGTCCGCAGGACGAAAATCCGCGACTACCGGGACGCCCACGCGTGCGGCAACCACCGCGGCTTCCCCCGTTTGCCACGTCACGGCCACCCGGCGCCCTAGAAAACTCGCGGCTTCGCCCTGGTGGTAGAGCGTCTGCCCGTGGCATCCCACCAGGTCCACCGTTGTCCGAGCCTTGCGGGAGGTGGAAAGAATCGCTTCTCCGTACAGCTCACCCAGGAGGAAATTCAGCCGCGCCAGATCACCCACGCCGGCCTGCGCATTCATGAATGAGAGGATGGTCCGCCGTACTGCAGGAGGGTAGGGAAATCCGGCGTGCTGCAGCAGTTCCAACCGCGTGCGAAAACCTCGCCCCAGCAGCCGCACCAGAGCGACGTTGATTCCATCCGCCGAGGTGCCGCTCATCACTCCGGCAACGATCACGGCTTACACCTGGGTCGATGCGCGAGCGGCTTCGGCATCCAGACGTACTTCCTCGCCGAACTCCCATACCGCTCGCCGCAGCTGGTCGAGCGTCTTCTGGTCCGGCCTACGAGGCGGCCGCACGCTGAGTTCCTTGGATCGCTTCTTCACCGCCACGATACGCTTCGCCGCCGTCTTCACCAGTTCGGCAAAGCGCCTGTCCTTTTCCGCGGATTTCAGCACCGCTTCATAGCAGCGCCACACCAACTCTTCGTTGTGGCAGACCAGAAAGATATCCGAACCCGCACGCACCGTTCTTACCGCCGCGTCCTCGATCGATGCCGCCGCCTGCACACCGCCCATCTCGAGATCGTCGGCGGTTACCAGCCCTTTGTAGCCGATCTTGCGGCGCAGAATATCCGTGATCCACCTCTTCGAAATCGAGGCCGGTGTCCCATTGCCGGCAATCCCGGGGTAGGCGACGTGCGCCACCATCACGAAAGGCAGTTCGTGGACCAGCGTGCGATAGGGATACAGATCCTCTTCCCAGAGGCGCTTCCACGGCTTCTTGATCTGGGGCAGCGATTGGTGAGTATCAAGGCCGGCTTCCCCTAATCCCGGAAAATGTTTTCCGCATCCCAGAATCCCCGCATCCTTTAATCCCTTCAGCAATTCCCGCGCATAAATCACTACTTCTTTGGGATTTGCCGATGCAGTGCGCATGGTCAGGACCTTCCTCGAGGGCTCCAGGCCCAGGTCGAGCACAGGCGCGAAATCGGTGTTGAAGCCGAATGCCCGGCACTCCCGCCCCAGCAGCTGACCGTGCTTGCGGAACAGCCTGCGATTCCGCGTCCCTGTGACCTCCTGGACGGAGGGCGCGGGCGCCACCAGGTCGCGAAACCGGTCCACGGTTCCGCCTTCCAGGTCCACGCAAAGAAACGCTGGAGTCGCGATCGCCTTCCGGCACCCCAGCACCAGGTTGTACGTCTGGCCCGGATCTTCGATATTCCGGCGGAACAGGATCACCCCGCCCGGCTGCAGGCTGCTCAGCATGGTGCGCAGGCGAGCCGAAACCTCCAGCCCGTCAAATCCCATGATGAGCATCTGCCCAACTTGTCGTTGAAGATCGGTAGTAGTTTTCTGCGCCATTGAGACTTGTCCCGGGCGGCCGTTTGCACGATGCCCTACAGCCGATTACTCGATCTGCTTCTTCAACGCGTGTAACAGATTCAGCGCCTCCAGCGGCGTGAGCTGGTCCAGATTCGTCTCCCGCAACCGGTCTACTATCTTCTGCGATAGCGGGGTGAAAATGGTTAACTGCATGGGTTCGGGTGCGCGTTCCTCGCTGGCCAGGTGATCGGTGAGGCGCTGCTCCGCCGTTTCGTGCTCCGCCAGCACCTCGCGCGCCCTGACCACCACGTCGTGGGGCAGGCCCGCCAGTTTCGCCACTTCGATCCCATAGCTCTTGTCGGCCGCTCCCGGCTCCACTTTGCGCAGGAACGCGATTCCGCCTGCGCTCTCCTTCACCCCAACGTGATAGTTCTTGACCCCGGAGAGCCGTTCTGCCAGCTCCGTCAGCTCATGATAGTGAGTGGCAAACAGCGTCTTGGCGCGGGTGCGGGTATGGACGTACTCCACCGCCGCCCAGGCGATCGCCAGCCCGTCGTAGGTGGCCGTGCCGCGGCCGATTTCATCCAGCAGGATCAGCGAGCGCGGCGTGGCGGTGTTCAGGATGGCTGCCGTTTCCGTCATCTCCACCATGAAGGTCGAGCGCCCGCGCGCCAGATTGTCGCTGGCGCCGATGCGGGTGAAGATGCGGTCCACCACATCCAGCCGCGCCTGTCGGGCAGGAACGAAGCAGCCCATCTGCGCCATGATGACGATTAACGCGGTCTGCCGCAGATAGGTGGACTTGCCCCCCATGTTGGGTCCGGTCAGCAGCAGGATGGCGTGCGTCGTGCTGTTCAGAAACAGGTTGTTGGGAACGAAGCGCTCCGCAATGCCGAAGATTTCCTGGATCTCGACGACTGGATGTCTCCCCTCCACAATCTCCAGCTCTCCGCCGCTTGCAAATTGTGGCCGGCAGTAATTCCTGAGCGCTGCCAGGTGCGCCATCGAGGCCAGGACATCGATCTCCGCCAGCGCCAGCGCGCTCTGCCGTATGCGCTTGGCCTGCGCCGCCACCGCTGCCCGTAGCTCGGCGAAGATTCGCCGCTCGATCTCGACGATCTTCTCCTGGGCGTCCAGAATCCTGGCTTCATATTCCTTGAGCTCGGGAGTGGTGAAGCGCTCTGCGTTCACCAGCGTCTGTTTGCGCTCATAGTCGGGCGCGGCGAGGTGAAGGTTGGCTTTGGAGATTTCAATGTAATAGCCGAACACAGAATTGAACTTCACTTTCAGCGACGCGATTCCAGTGCGCTGCCGCTCCCGCTCTTCGATCCTCGCCAGGTACTGCTTGCTGTTTCGGCTCAAGGCGCGAAGCTCGTCCAGCTCCGTGTTCACCCCTTCGCGGATCACGCCACCGTCGGCGAAGCTCAGGGGCGGTTCTGCAACGATGCTCAGGTCGATGCGCTCCCGCAGATCCTGCAGGTCGTCCAGCGCCTCCTGCCGCAGACGAAGGCGAGCGGCGGCAAACTCTGCCAGCACTCGCTTGACGGGAGGAATCTTTGCGAGCGATGCCGCCAGCGCCAGCAGGTCTCTGGGATTGGCCGTCTCCAGCGTCACCCGGCTCAGCAGCCGCTCGACGTCGAGGATGCCGTCCAGCGACCGCCGCAGATCCTCGCGCCCCATCAGACGATCGCGCAGCTCTTCCACCGCATCCAGGCGCGCCGTGATTTGCTCCACTTCGACCGACGGCCGCAACATCCAGGCGCGAAGCAGGCGTTTGCCCATCGGCGTCAGAGTGCTGTCGAGGGCGCGGAACAGCGTGACAGCCTCGCCAGATCCGGCAAACAGCGGCTCTACCAATTCCAGATTGCGCACCGTCACCGCATCCAGGACCAGGCAGTCCTGGCGCTCGTAGAAGCCGATGCGATCCACGTGATCGAGCGTTCCGCGTTGCGTGCTCCGCACGTAATGCAGCACCGCTCCCGCCGCGGAAGCCGCGGCCGGCTTGCCCGCCAGGCCGAATCCCTCCAGCGAAACCACTCCGAAATGGTTCTCCACCAGCGGAATGGCGTAATCGGGCGCGAACACCCAATCCTCCAGCGGCGTCAGCGCCCAGCCCCCATGAACCGGCCGCATCGTGGAATCTGGGATCTGCCGCTCGGTTGCCGCTGCAGGCAAACCCCTCGCCGGCAGATGTCCAGCGGTTTCAGGGGCGCCCGCCACCTCAAACAGCGGCAGGGAAGAGGCATAGAGAACTTCCCGCGGCCGCAACTGCTCCATCTCCTCCCAGGTGCGGCGCTCGGCGCCTTCGCCGGCGAACTCCGTCGCCCGGAACTCTCCTGTGGAGAGATCAAGGGCGGCAAAACCCACCGTCTTTCCTGTCTTGCCGGGCACGCTGGCGACGGCCGCCAGAAAATTGTTTTCTTCGGAGACCAGCGAGGAATCCGCCGCCGTCCCCGGCGTGACCACGCGCGTTACCTCGCGGCGCACCAGCTTCTTCGCCAGTTTCGGGTCTTCCGTCTGCTCGCAGATCGCGACCTTGTAGCCCTTGCGGATGAGCTTGGCGATATATCCCTCGGCGCTGTGATAGGGCACTCCGCACATGGGCACACCCTTCTCTTTGTTGCGCGAGGTCAGCGTGATCTGCAGTTCGCGCGACGCCACCACCGCGTCCTCGAAGAACAATTCGTAGAAATCCCCCAGCCGGAAGAACAGCAGCGCGTTGGGGTGCTGCTTCTTGATCGCAGTGTACTGCCGCATCAGCGGGGTGCTGGGCTCACCGGGCGTTGCAGGGTGGGGAGACTGCGGGGTGGGGAACTCGGTCATCGCGGGAAAACTGCGCGGATTATAGCAAAGGACTGTTGCAGGTTGCGGGTTGCCAAACCTGCATGCGTCCGCATTCCGGTTCGATTTGACTGCCTCGCGCTCTCAGTGTTCTCTTAGTCTCTATGCAGCTTCGCAAGGACCCGATCACCCGCTCCTGGGTCATCACCGGCGATGATCCGGCGGCTCAGCCTAGGGATCAGAGTTTCTGTCGCTATTGCCCGGACTCTCCCCTGCCTCCTCAGGTCATCTCCAGCCTGCCCTCCCTCGACGGCGGGCCCTGGCAGGCGCGGGCTGTGGTGCATCCCGCACCCATCTTCCGCATCGAGGGCGAGCCGCAGCGGCGTGGCGAAGGTCTGTACGACAGCATGCAGGCCGTCGGTGCTCACGAAGTGCTGGTAGAGAATCCCAACCATAAGAAACAGCTGTGGCAGGCCAGCGATGCCGAAGTCGAGCAAGTGCTGCTGCTGATCTCCAGCCGCATTCTCGATCTCAAGCGCGACCGCCGCTTCAAGTACGTCTCGGTTTACAAGAACTTTGGCGTGTCCGCAGGGCAGGACTTCGAGCATCCCACCTCCGAGCTCACCGCCACCACCTTCGTTCCCCGCCGCATCCTCTACGAGTTGCGTGCGGGAAAGGAATACTTCGCGCAGAAGGAGCGCTGCGTCTTTTGCGACATCCTGGCCCAGGAAGAACGTGCCGGGAAACGCATCGTGGAGACCCGCGGCGACTACGTCGCCTGCGTGCCCTATGCCCCACGTGTTCCCTATGAGGTCTGGATAATCTCCCGCCAGCACGAGGCCTCGTTTGAGCGCCTCGGGGTGAGCAAGAGTTCTACCCTGCGCGATCTGGCGGCCCTGCTGAAGCGCACCCTCAGCCGTGTGCGCGCCGTCAGCGACGCCTTCCACCTCGTCCTGCACACCTCACCCAACACTCTGCACCGCTCCGATGTCCTCGGCTATTGGACCACCATCGATGACGACTATCACTGGCACATCGAGATTCTGCCCGTGCTCAAGGACAAGGCCAAGTCCTACACTTTTAAGGAGGTGTACTACACCCCGGTGACCTCTGAAACCTGCGCCAGGCGTCTGCGGGAGATCACGCCGGAGTAGTAAACTTCTGCCTGCCCATGACCGTGCGCCGCATCAAGACGTACACCGGAGAAACCGGATATGTCTATCAGTACTACTTTGTCGGCCAGCGCCCGGCGCTAGCCGGCGATAGCGAGGCCCCGGCCACCGAGTATATCTTCGACATAAGCTCTGACCGCAAAACCACCTACGCCGTAAGCGTCTTCCTCCGGCGCGACGCTGCCGAGCGCTGGTCCGCCAACCACAACCGCACCCTCACAGAAGCCGAACAGTACGCCGTCGTCAAGATCCGCCTGTTCCACGGGTTCGACGAGATTGAGAACATGATGCACGATGGCCGCCGCCTCACCGTCACCGCCAACGAGATCGAGGAGTACCTGCATACGCTCGGGGTCGATTGAGATCGGCCAACCAGGCACCTCTGGGCGGCCAAGCGTCTCCCCTCCTCCTGTGACCCTTATCACACCGGCCCGTGATACCTTCCACTGCCCTTTGCCCCCTGCCTGAGGCACCGTAGCCAGGGGATATAATCAATTCTTCCCACCGAGTTGGCGGAGGTCGGCGCCCCTGATCGGGGGGAAAACAGGCTATGCCACTGCTTTGGCTCCGAGTTTCGGTGCTCTTCTATGCGGTGGGCTTGCTCTATGCCCTGGCGGCGGTCAGCCGGCCGTGCGCCTGGCTCTCCCGTGTGGTGGTGCCCTGTGTCGGCATCGGCATGATCTTCCACTTTGTCTCCCTCGCCGAGACCGCCATGACTACCGGCCACCTGTCCCTCACCCTGATGTCGATCCATGACTCGGAATCGCTGCTGGCTTTTCTAATCCTGGCAGTCTTCATGCTGGTCTATGCCCGTTATCGCACCACCTCGCCCGGGATTTTCATGTTTCCCCTCGCCTTCCTGCTGGTGTTTGCTTCCGCCCTGGCGCAGCAGCCGGTGATTTTCGCCTCCCGCCTGATGCGCAGCGGCTGGATCGGCGTGCACGTGGCCATGATCTTCACCGGTTACGCCGCCTTGCTGCTGAGTTTTGCCTCCAGCATCCTCTACCTGGTGCAGGAACGCAGCCTCAAGTCCAAGAGTCCGGCGCCCGACGGCGTCCTCTCCCGCCTGCCCGCACTGCAGGTCATCGACGACATCGGCTACAAATCTCTGCTGCTGGGCTTCCCCTTCATGACCTTCGGGCTGATCGCCGGGTCGGTCGTGGCAGAGGCTAATTTCGGCCCCCATTACTTTTACGATCCCAAGATCATTCTTTCTCTGCTGATGTGGGCGGTGTACATGGTGCTGCTCTACACCCGCTGGAGCTCCGGCTGGCGCGGGCGGCGTGCCGCCTATCTTGCAACCTTCGCCTTCCTGGCGGCCGTCGGCGCCTGGGCGGCCAATTACTTCAGCGCGGTACACAGGTTTGTGGCCCCATGAACGTGCACCTGATCGGAGTGAATCATCGAAGCGCACCGGTGGAAATTCGCGAGCGCTTCGCTGTCTCCGAATCCAGGCTGCCCGACGCTCTGCAACACCTGATCCGCTATCCCGGGGTCGAGGAAGGATTGATTCTCTCCACGTGCAACCGGGTTGAGGTCCTGGCCGGACTTCAGAACGGTAGCGCCGACCTGCGCGGCTTTGTCGCCGATTACTTCAAGCTTCCGCGTGCCGAGTTCGAGCCCTATCTCTACGAATTCCGCGAGAAGGACGCCGTCAAGCATCTCTTCCGCGTGACTTCCAGTCTGGACTCGATGATCGTGGGCGAGCCCCAGATTCTGGGCCAGGTGAAGGAAGCCTATGCCATCGCGCGGGCCGTCGGCGCCGTGCATTCGCAGCTGGATGCTCTCCTCACCCGCTCCTTCGCCGTCGCCAAGAAAGTCCGCAACGAGACCGCTATCGCCACCTCCGCGGTTTCGGTCGCATCCGTGGCCGTCGAGCTGGCCAAGAAGATCTTCGGCGACCTGAAAGGCAAGAGCGTGTACCTGGTAGGGGCCGGCAAGATGTGCGAACTCGCCGCCCGCCACCTGATTGCCAGCGGGGTGGGGACCATCTACGTCGTCAACCGCACCCACGAGCGTGCGCTGGAGATGGCGCGCAAGTTCGACGGCCAGGCGCTGCAATTCAGCGATCTCTACACTACCTGCGACAAGGCCGACATCGTGATCACCTCAACCGGTGCCCCCCATGCCATCTTCCGCCGCGAACACGGGGAAGCCTTCATGGCTCGCCGCCGCAACCGGCCCATGTTCTTTATTGATATTGCCGTCCCGCGCGATGTCGATCCCTCCCTCAACCAGGTGGATGGCATCTTTGTTTATGACATCGACGATCTGCAGCAGGTGGTCTCCAGCCACATCTCTGATCGCAAGCGCGAGGCGCTCCGCGCGGAGGACATCGTGGCGGTGGAAGTGGAGCGCTTCAGCGAGCGCTTGCGCACCCTGGACGTGGTGCCCACCATCCTCTCGCTGCAGGAATACCTCGACGACATTCGCCAGGCCGAGATCGATCGCTTTCGCAGCCGGCTTGGGCCGCTTACTCCGGAGCAGGAAGTTGCTATCGACGCCCTCACCCGCGGCATGGTCAACAAGATCATGCACACTCCCATCACCAACCTGAAGAGCGCGGCGCGCGAGCCCGAGGCCACCACGGTGGTCGAGGTCATGCGGCGCCTGTTCAATCTCTCCGACAAAGGCCGCAAGAATTCCAAATCGGAGTCCGCGGGCAGCGACGGAGCCGGCTCCTGATGGCCCTCCTGCGCATCGGCTCCCGTGGCTCTCAGCTCGCTCTCTGGCAGGCCAACCACATTGCCGCCCTCTTGCGCGCGCGTGGCCATCAGGTTGAGCTGGAAATCATCAAGACCACCGGGGACAAGATCACCGACGTGGCTCTTGCCAAGGTGGGCACCAAGGGGATGTTCACCAAGGAAATTGAAGAAGCGCTCCTCGACAACCGCGTCGATCTCGCCGTGCACAGCTTGAAGGACCTGCCCACCGAGCTCGCCTCGGAGTTCGCGATCGCGGCCATCACCGAGCGCCAGAATCCGCTGGACGCCTTCCTCGCGCGCCGCGTCGAGCGCATCGCGGACCTGCCGCAGGGGGCGCGGGTTGGCACCAGCAGCCTGCGCCGCCAGGCCCAGCTCAAAGCCATGCGCTCCGACCTCGCCATCTTCCCCCTGCGAGGCAACGTCGATACCCGCCTGCGCAAACTGGAAGAGGGAGAGTACGACGCCATCATCCTGGCCTCCGCTGGCCTGAACCGGCTCGGCCGCACGGAGTGGATTCGCCAGATCCTGCCCGCGGAGGTGATGTGCCCCGCCGCCGGCCAGGGTGCGCTGGGGATCGAGATCCGCGCGCACGATGCGAAGACTCGCCGCCAGGTTGAATTCCTCGATCACGCTTCAACCGCCCAGGCCACCGCCTGTGAGCGCGCCCTGTTGAACGAGCTTGGCGGTGGCTGCCAGGTCCCCATCGGTGCTTTCGCCGAGGTGAAGGCTGGCGAGATCAGGCTGACGGGTGTCGTGGCGCGCCCCGATGGCTCCACCGTTCTCCGCGAGGTCCGCACAGGAGTCGATGCGGAATCCCTGGGGAAGCAG
>DATHDM010000317.1:0-5228 GCA_035319065.1 Terriglobales bacterium | reverse complement strand
CCGTCCCGCCAGCGTAGCGGCGATCAGTTCGATCAACTGATGCTTGTTGATGGGGCAGCCGCGCAGCTCAAAGTCCACCGGGACGTGTTCCGCAATGGGGGTCGATAGCTTCAGCGTGCTGATGAATTGCGGTGTGGCGTACACCACGCGGATGAACTCGTCAACATCCTGCCAGTTCCGCAGGGCCTGGATGCCCCCGGCGGTGGCGCAGGCTCCGATTGTGACCAGTGTTTTGCACTGCCGCCGCACCTGCTGAATCCGCTGGGCGTCGCTGTGAGTTGTAACCGAGCCTTCGACCAACCCGAGGTCATACGGTCCCTTCCGCATCGCCCGCGTCGCTTCCGGGAAGTAGGCGATGTCGATGGCTCCGGCCACTCCCAGCAGCTCATCTTCGGCGTCAAGCAGACTCAACTGGCAGCCGTCGCAGGAGGCGAACTTGAAGACTCCGACTCTAGGTCTGCCCTTCATTTCAGAGCTCGTACTTATCCAGCAGTGGGCGGATCTGATCCCAGCGGAAGACCGGCCCATCTTTGCAAATGAAGTAAGGACCATATTGGCAATGGCCGCAAAAGCCAACTGCACACTTCATGTTCCGTTCCAGTGAGAGGCAAATGTCCTGGCGAGCCAGCCCCTGCGTCTCCAATTCGCGGGTAACAAAGCGCATCATAATCTCGGGACCGCAGACCATCGCCAGCGAGCGCCGTGGCTGCAGACGCGCATACTTGAACAGTGTTGTTACCACGCCCACGTGGCCGCGCCAACTCAACCCCCCATAGTCAACCGTGATCAATACCTGGGTTTCATCCCCACGTGCCCAAGCGGCAAGCTCTTTGCGATAGAGCAAATCACGCGGACTGCGAGCTCCGTAGAGCACCACCAGGCGGCCGTAGTCGCGGCGATTTTGCAGTACCTGATAGATCAGCGGACGCAACGGCGCCAGCCCGATGCCACCCGCCACGACCACGATGTCCCGTCCGCGCGCCGCCTCTAACGGCCAGCCCTTGCCGAAGGGGCCGCGCACTCCTACGGTACTGCCGGCCGCCTGGCTCACGAGCGCGTGGGTCGCTTGTCCGACGGATCGAACCGTGTACATCAGCCCATGGTGGTGGGCAGGATTACCGCTGATGGAAATGGGCAACTCGCCCACCCCAAAGACCCACAACATGCTGAACTGCCCAGGCTGGAATGAGCTGTCGTTTCCTCTCTCCTCAGCCTCGACCTTCAAGGTAAATGTGTCCGGCGTCTCTTTGGCGACCTGGCGCACTATATATGCCCGGGGGCGCATCGGATCGGTCGCAGGCTGAGCCGACATGGTTGTCACCGTACGGCGTAGACATCCAGCAACTGATAGCGTGTAGCCTCCAGTTGCTGGACCACAATCGGGGCAAAGCGTTTCAACAACTCGTATCCCAGGTCGTGGTTTTGCTCGCACTTGTTTCTGAGGCACTTACCGTCAAGGGCAATCGCCCTCGTCTCCGCGGCTGCATAGGCGTGAGATTTCCACTGGTAGGGAGGGAGCAGCCATTCCCACCCCAAGATCTCGCCTTCTCCCAGGGTGGACACAATGATCGGTTTATGCTGGGGAGCGAAAACTTGCAGGGCAACCTTGCCTACTCGAAGCAGGTAGAAAACGTTGGCCTCGCCTCCTTCTTTGAAAATGCAAGCGCCCGCTGCGAAGCGCACATTGGAAGCGCAACCTACCAGCAAACCTGTGTAATAGGACTCGAGACCGGCGAAAACCGGATGTGCGGCGATGATGCGCTCAAGAGTTTCCATGGCTAGCCGTCTCCCGTATGGCGCGGACCTCTTCGGTGATGTCGATTCCCACCGGGCACCAGGTAATGCAGCGCCCGCAGCCGACGCACCCTGAAGTGCCAAACTGATCGATCCACGAAGCCAGCTTGTGAGTCATCCATTGGCGATAGCGAGCCTTTCCCGAAGCGCGGACGCTGCCTCCGTGGATATAGGAAAAACTCAAGGTGAAGCAGGAATCCCAACGGCGCCATCGTTGCGCATGATCACCGTTCACATCGGTTACATCTTCCACAGTGGTGCAGAAGCATGTCGGGCAAACCATGGTGCAGTTGGCACACGCCAAGCACCGCTCTGCGAGGTTGTCCCAGCGTGGGTGGTCAAAGTTGGCGTACAGCAAATCCCGGATGTCTGCAGTGTTGACACTTCGAACCTGTTGCGCTGCCGCAGTTGTGACCGCCACTTTGGCCGCCTGCACGTCGTTTTCGGTGGCAGGAGCGCTTTGCAACCCGGCGAGCAACTCAGCTCCACGATCGCTTCCCGCTCGCACCAGGAAGCGGTGGCTTCCTGGTCCAACCAGCTCCGTCAAGGCCAGGTCGAACCCTTGCTGAACCTGTGGTCCAGTGCCCAGGGACGCGCAAAAACAGGTTGCGGCTGCCCGCGTGCATTGCACCGCCACCATAAACACACCATCCCGCACTCCTGCATAGATCGGATCGCGATATTTATTTCCGGTTAAGACGCGATCCAGCACCCTGATCGCCGCCAGATCGCACGCGCGAACCCCAAGAAACGCATATGGTTTGTGGGGTTGAGGCTGGTTGTTCAGAACGCAGAAGCCTCCAGCCTGGCGCTCGGCCGACCAGAGCCGCACTTCGGCGGGGTGCAGATACTTCTTCCAACTCTCCGGCGCCACGGCATGACCGAACACAGCGTGATCTTCGCGACGCTCCAGCCGATAGCGTGCCGGCTCCTGCTTATCGCTCCAACCCGCGGGCAACTCCTCAGCCGACTCGATACGACGGTAGACGATTGCACCGTCCCGCAATGTCGGTCCAATAACTTCATAGCCCTTTTGCAGCAACACAGCGATCAGGTTTCCCAGTTGTTCTGCTTCCAGCATTCTTGGCGTTTGCTGGGCCACAGAATCACTCCTTCAGGCGTAACTCTTGCCGCCGGGCCGCCCCAAACTGCCGCAGCTGCTGTTTCGCGTTCGAGTACAGTTCTCCTCCGGGGTGATGCGACAGGTAAAGATCCTCGCCATGCATCTCAAGCGGCCACTGCCGGCCCCAGGGGCACCAGCTTGGCGGTCATCTTGATCGGCACCTTCAGCGAGCGAGAGATGGGGCACTTAGCTCTGGCGCTTCTCACTGCACGCTGGAACTTTTCGGCATCCGCCTCCGCCAGGCTGGAGGTCACGTTCAGTTGAATGCCACTGATTTCCCAGCGCATCTTCCGCTCGGCGAGGGTCAACACGGCTTCCGTCTTTACATAGTCATCCTTAAGACCGGCCTTGGCCATCTCCTGCGTGATCATGAGCGATATGCAGGAGGCGACCGCTGCCGCCAGCATCTCCGACGGGTTTGTGCACGGCTCATTGCCTGTGCTCGAAACGAAGGAGTACAAGGCGTTGGAAATCACACCGCTGGAGGTCGAAACAGAACCTTCTCCGGCCCCCGGACCCCCCCTCCAGACTGCAACCGCGCTACGGATCATACACACCTCCGCGTAGGCATATTCTCACCCGCGAATCGATCAGATGCAGTGATGGCAGGCACTTAGGACAGAAAGGCTTGCGTGTAGTCCCACATTGATTCTGCCGTTTCCGGGTGCCTGCGCAGGGCTGGAAATCGATTTCGGCTACGACGCGTCGCTCGGCGGATACTACTTAGGAGGGACTTATAATCCATTGGTCCCAGGTTCAAATCCTGGCGGGCCCACCAGCGGAAGCAATCCGCAATCAGCCATCAGCCAGAAGCCGCGATATCGGGCATAATTCGTTGGGAACCACGGTATGACGGTGACTACTTACGCCGCGATTCCGTTTGAAAGGGAAGGTCCATGATCTGCGAGCCGGTTTGCGTAGCCCCGACGGGGGATCGATGTGGAGAAGGGGTCGTGTGGCACGAGGCTCACGCGGCGGTCTACTGGACTGACATTAATCGGTTCTTGATTCACAGGCTCAACCTGCACGACGAAAGTGTGCGCACCTGGTTTTTCGATGAGCCCGTAACCGCCCTTGCCCTTACGAACCGCGATGACACTCTGGTGGTGGTACTTGGCTCGCGTGTGATCCTCTGGGAGCCAGCCTCGGATGCTCGGCGGCGTCTGGGCTTTGAACTCCCCGGCTGGCCGAAGGTCCGCCTCAATGACGGACGAGCGGACCCGTGTGGCTCGCTCTGGCTAGGTTCCATGCGCAACAACGTCAATCCAGACGGCTCCACAAAAGAGTCCGGTGGTAAAGACGGAATGCTCTATCGCCTGCATCCCGATGGCCGGGTCGCCACACTACGGCGAGATCTTGGCATAGCTAATACTCTGGCGTGGAGCCCCGATCGGCGCCATTTCTATTTCGGCGATTCCCTCGCCAACACCATCTGGGTATGTGAATACGACTCGCTCACCGGTGACATCCGCAACGAGACTCCCTTTCTCCAGAACTTTGCACGGGGCCTTCCGGATGGCTCCACGGTTGACGCTGAAGGCTATCTTTGGAACTGCCGCTACTTCGGTCAGTGTATTGTGCGGGTGGCGCCGAATGGAGAGATTGACTGCGTGGTGGAAATGCCCGTCAAAAATGTCACCACGTGCACGTTCGGCGGGGAAAAACGAAAGACGCTCTATGTCACCACGGCGTCGGCCGATGCCCCCTCCAGCGAGCGATTAGCCGGCGGGCTGTATGCTCTAGAAACTGATGTCCAGGGCCAGCCCGAGAACCGCTTCTGCATATTCGATTAGAGCCGGCTTGTGTTCACCCACTTAACACATTGCCTCGTAATTGGTGGAGTTGCCTGTTATCAACCGTTTGCCGGACCAGTATAATCATCCCGGCGATGGAGTTCGCCTGAACCGCGTGCCGTATCCGGCAAGCTGATAACTCCTACCCAATCCTTGCTAGGAGAACTCCATCGTGCAAGCGTATGTGTGGATTTCCCTGGGAGCGGTCTTCGGGGCAGCATTACGGTACGCGGTCAGCCGCTGGATCGCTCGCATAACTACTCCCGCTTTTCCTTTCGGAACACTCCTCATCAACGTCACCGGCAGTCTGCTGCTTGGTTTCTTTCTGGTATGGACAAGCGAGCGCGTCCTCGCCGATTCGCGGTGGCGTCTCTGCGTTGCCATTGGCTTTTGTGGCTCCTATACCACGTTTTCCAGCTATGCCTTCGAGTGCATCGCCTATCTTGAGCAGGGTCACTGGTCACTGCTGGCGACGAACATCGTCACTAATAACATGCTCAGTCTTGCGGCCGTTGTTC
>DATHDM010000316.1:0-78204 GCA_035319065.1 Terriglobales bacterium | reverse complement strand
GCTCACGAGGGCATGAGCATGTTCCCGCGCTTTCTGCCGGGTGCGCTGCTGCTGATCGATCGCCACTACAACTCGCTCCACCCCTATCGCAAGCACGATCGCAACGTGTACGCTGTCCGCTCCTCTGCTCCCGATTCCTGCGCGCTTGGCTACGTCGAGCTCGCAGGCCCAAATCTGCTGCTGCGCCCGCACAACCGCGAGTACCCGGTGAGCGTCGTGGCCGTGGAACCCGGACACAGCTACGCCGAACACATTGTCGGCAGGGTTTGCCACGCGGCCATGGAAGCGTGAGCCGCCGTGGGGCGACCGCCACCGCCGGCGCCCGAGCAACCCTCGCTCCCTCTGCTATGATCTTCGGGTAGTTTTCCTCCCCGGTATCATCCGGGGCCGCCGGCGCAGCATGCACTTCTTTCAGTTGGAGGAACTTCGATGAGCGAGGTCCCCGGGATGCTTCTGGGCCCGCGCCGCGACGAGGACGTGGCGCTCGACATGATGAAATTCATCGCCATCACAACTTCCTACGGCAAGACCGGCGCGCCCGGAGCAGGCTTTCAGGGAGGCGCCGCTTGGCGCCCCGAGGATTACGCCCAACACCTGCTTGAGCTCTACACCCGCTGCCTCGACGCTGTCCGGGGCAAGAAGTGATCTCATCGCCGTCAAAGCGCGCGGCTTCAGGCGCGCCGCACGCGTGCGTTCTTCGTGTTATCCCGAGCGAAGGAGTTCCGCTACAAAAAAAGCCGCGGCTTCGCCCCGCGGCTTCTATAAACTGAATTTTCCCGGCCTGATCACCGCCGAACACGCTTACTTGCGGCGACGACGGCCCGCCTTCTTCTTCCGGCTGCCCTTCTTCTTTGCCTTCCTGGCCGCCTTCTTCTTCGCTCCGCGCTTCGCCGCGGTGCGGCGCCCTCCACGCTTCGCCGCCTTCTTCTTAGCCTTCTTCGCGGCTGTCTTGGCTTTCTTGGCAGCTTTCTTTGCAGCTTTCTTTGCGGCTTTCTTTGCGGCTTTCTTGGCGGCCTTCTTGGCTGGTTTCTTCGGCGGCGCCGGCGGCGGGGCGGCGGCTGCCCCTTCGCTCACGCCCATCGCGGGGGCTCCCACCGTTTCGCCTACCACCGCGCTGATCGGTTCCTCTTCCTCTTCTTCTTCCTCCAGATCCTCTTCTAGGCTCTCGTCATAGATCTCGGCATCGCCGTAATCATCCATTTCGTCGTCGCGTCCGTATAGCGTCTTGTCGTCGAAGGCCATCGCTCCTCCTGATTTCTAGTCCGAACTCGCATCGCCTCTGCTGCTCACAAGCGCACATCACGACTGCAAAGCGAACGAATATAAAAACCGGCGCGGATTATAGCACAGCGTTTTTTGCCTCGGGCAAGCGCGATCGGGCGGGGAAAACTCAGCGTTCTATTTTGACAACCAGCACGTCGCCGGGATGAATATTGTTGCCCAGGTGGGCGTTGCTGCGGCGCAGATCTGCGACCGTAATGTCGTACTTCGTGGCAATGCTGCTCAGCGTTTCACCCGCCTTGACGCGATGCTTCAGCACCACGGCATCGTGCTGGCTGGTGGTATGTATCTTGCTGGCCGACTTGGGGTTATGACTCGCCGTTCGCGCTTCAGCAACGTCTCTCGTCCCTACCGGGCGGTAGATCCTCAGGGTCCGGCCCGCCACCAGTTGATTGCCCTTCAGGTGGTTCCAGCGGCGCAGCCGTTCCACCGGAACGCCAAAATCATCGGCCACTGATACGGCGGTATCGCCCTTGCGCACACGGTAGATCGTGGGACGCTTGGCATAGATCAGGTTGGCCGAATCTGCATTCCGCCGCGGAGCCACCGGAATGATTATCTTGGCGTCCGTTCGCAGATCACCATCCTTCAGGTTGTTCACCTGCTCGATCGCTGCCGGCGTGGTCTTGTACTGACGGGCGATCTCGCTCAGGCTCTCTCCACTCTTCACGCGGTGATATCGCCACCACACCCGCATGTCGCGTGGGATAGCGGCGATCTGCTTCTGATATTGCTCCCCCGTGCCCTGGGGAACCTTCAACTCGTAACGGCCCTCTTTCGGTGTTGTCATCCGCAACAGGCTGGGATTCAAATCCTGGACTGTCACCGCATCGCTATCCACGCACTCTGCCACCAGCCGCAGGTCCACCGGGTAGTCCACCAACACGCGATCCACCTTGTCGGGAGGATCCTTGACCAGACGGTCCAGCCCGTACTGCGCTGGGTTCTTGGCCATGATGGTCACGGCCAGAATGATCGGCACGTAGTTCTTGGTCTCAACCGGAAGCACGTTACGCCGGTATAGCTCCCAGAAGTCCGCGTACCCGGTGCGCTGCACCGCTTGCTGCACATTTCCCGGGCCTGAGTTGTAGGCCGCCATCGCCAGATACCAATCGCCGAACTGGTCGTAGAGATCTTTCAGGTGACGCGCCGCAGCGCGAGTGGACTTTTCCGGATCCTGCCGATCATCGACCCACCAGTTCCGCTCCAGCCCATAGCCGCCAGCCCGGCTGGACATGAACTGCCACATGCCACGCGCCCCTGCCCGCGAGAGGGCCAGGGGATGAAATCCGGACTCGGCCTCCGCCAGGTAGATCAAATCCTGCGGCACTCCCTCCTGCTTCAACGTGGAGCGAATCATGTCTTCGTAGCGCCCGGCGCGGATCAGGCCGCGCTCCAGGTAACCCCGCCCCCGGGTCGAGAAGTAGTTGATGTACATCGCCACCTGATCATTAAGCGTCAGGGGCAGGTCGGACCGGGTCTGGCTCAGCTCCGCCTCCGCCTTGGCCTTCACGTTGGGATCGACGGGAAAGGTGACAGAATTGGCTTCGTCGATGGGTGCCGGCTCCGACGGTTGCGCGGTGAAGCCATCCCCCTG
Organism: Terriglobales bacterium; assembly: GCA_035319065.1. GTDB lineage: Bacteria > Acidobacteriota > Terriglobia > Terriglobales > Acidobacteriaceae > DASPRM01. Next base: position 75,326 of record DATHDM010000316.1, on the reverse strand, counting down.
CTTCAGGGCCGCCAGCTCCAGGTTGTGCACGCTCTCTACCAGTTTGTCGAACTCCGCCTGCAGCCGGTCGTCGTTGCGCACGCTGAGCGGCGACTGCAGCAGCAGGTTGAAAGCGCGATCGAAATTGTCCTTGGCCGCATCGCGGTGGCCGGCGGCATAGTTGGCCTGACCCGCCTGATATTCCTTTTCGACCTGAGCTATCAGATTGTCTACGGGATCGCGCTGCGGCAGCGGCTTCTCAGGAGCCTTGGGTGGAGGCGGAAGGGCGGACTTCGCGCTGAGGCTGGGCGCGACCGCGTGCGGCGCCGGGTTGACCATCGCCTTCTTGGCCTTGCCGCTCTCCTCGCAGGAGATGGCCGCCAGAAGCATCGCGCTGGTCAGCAGGATGGTAACAAAACGAAAAACCATTCAGTCGCCCGGCCTCTGGCCATCCGGACATGTTACTTGGACGGCGAAACGCCCGCATCGTACTACCCTATTTTGCCTAGGGTCAATTGAACCGACGACTTAGCCCCGTCGCGTGCCCAGCCTCGTCCCACGGTTCTGCCACATCAAAAATTACCAGTTCGGTACTCTCTAGCCAAGCGCCTGTTGCAAGTCAGCTAACAGATCGCTGGGACTCTCGATGCCCACCGACAAGCGCACCGTTCCCGCCGAGACGTCCGCCAGCTTCAGTTGCTCTTCGCTCAACCCGATATGCGACGAGAGCAAGGGATAAGACACCGTTGACTCCACCCCGCCCAGGCTGGTTGCCAGGTACCACAGCCGCAGCCGATTGATAAAATTCTCCGCCCCCGCCCCGCCGTCGCGGTGCTCGAAGGCCACCATCATTCCAAAGTCTTTCATTTGCCGCTTTGCCGCCTGGTGCCCGTCATTGCTGGAAAAGCCGGGATAGAACACGCGCGAAACCCTGGGATGCTTGACCAGAAACTCCGCCACCGCTTTTGCGCTGGCGCAGCCCCGCTGCACCCGAATGTCCAGCGTTTTCAGGCCGCGGATCAGCAAGAACGCAGCCATCGGGTCCAGGCAGCCTCCCGACTGCTTCATCGCCTGGCGTGCCGGCTCCACCCACTCCGCAGCTCCTGCCAGCGCGCCGGCCACCACATCGTTGTGGCCGCCCAGGTACTTGGTGGCGGAGTGCACCACCACATCCGCTCCCAGTTGCAGCGGCTTCTGCAGCAGCGGAGTTGCGAACGTGTTGTCCACCATCACGCAGCAGCGGTAACGGTGACCAATCTCCGCCAATGCCGCAATGTCCGCGCAGCGCAGCGTGGGGTTGGTCGGCGTCTCCAGGAACAGGACCCGGCTCTTCTTGGTGAAGAACTTCTCGATATTTCCCAGCTCGTGAAAGGCAACAAAGTGCGTGGTCACGCCGAAGCGCGTAAGCGTTTCCTGGAACAAGTGGGTGGTGCCCCCGTACAGGTCCAGCATGGAGACGATCTCATCCCCACTGCGGCAGACGGAGAGAAAAAACGAGAGAATCGCCGCCATCCCGCTCGAGGTCACAAGGCATGCCTCGCCGCCTTCAAGCGCCGCAATCTTTTTCTCCGCCACCGTGACCGTAGGGTTTCCGTAGCGGGAGTACAGATACGCATCCGAGGTGCCCTCCGCGTACTTCCGCATCTCGTTTACGTCCGGCAGCACGAAAACGGAAGCCTGCGAGATTGCCGTCGTGAGCCCGGTCTTCTCGCCGTGGCGCTCTTCTCCCGCGTGTACGCACAGAGTGGCGTCGGCCCGCTGACATTGCTTTCGCGTTTCGCTCATAGCCAATGATTATAGGGTGTGCGGCGCAAGCGCTCTTGCTGGCGGCCTTGTTGGGGCAAGCACCGGGCCGTGCAGAAAGGAAAAAGGCCTCCACTTCCTGGCGGGGAAGCGAGGCCCCTACACAGCTTACCCGTTCCTACCAGCTCAACTTCAGCGCGAACTGGAACTGGCGCGGATCAAACGCTGCCGTCGGTTCGCCGGCATTAGTGTAAAGGGGGTTCACGTCGGCGACGTTATAGCGGTTGATCAGGTTGAATATATCGACGATCCCGTCCAGGCTCAGCCGCTCTGTAATCCGCATGCGCTTGGCCAGCCGCAGGTCGGTGAACACCGTCCACGGCTTCACGCCGGTATTTCGCCCCAGGTTCCCGGTGAACTTCCCATCCAGATAACAGGGAATCTGGAAGAAGCCGGTGGGAGAAAACTTCGAGGCCACAACCGGGTCGCCGCAGGAATCTACCGTCGTTCCGGCAGGGACCCCACTGGGCCGGTCAGTATTGACGCTCAGGTCGAAGTTCGCATCCACCGAGGTGATGATGTTGAATGGCCGTCCGGATCCGACCTCCACGATAGGCGCCACCGTGATGTCATTGAAGACTCGTGAAAAGCCGCTGCTGGAGACTCTTCCCGACTGATATACGCCGCTGAACACCAGCCGATGGCGCTGGTCAAAGGTCGAAGTCGACCGGTCCGCGTTGGCGTTGTAGTTGTCTTGCGGCTCCAGCGGAGACTGCAGGTCAGTCCCGTCGTCGATCGCGTGCGACCAGGTGTACGATGCCAGGAATTCATATTTCGCGCTGAACCGCTTTCTTAAACTCACAGTCAGCCCGTGATAATCCGACGTGCCATTGGAATAGTTTGCGGGCTCATCACTGAACGGCACCGGCACCCCCACACCCAGTCCGAATTCCGTAAGCGCCTTCTGTGCGTCGCCGTTGCACGCCGCATATGGCGGCACCGTTTGCAAAGAAGGATTAAAGCCAGAAGGGCGGAAGAAGCTCACCAGGGGCGCAGGAGCGTAGTTCCCGGCAGGTGCCACTGGAGGCAGCCCCAGCGCTTGTAGCAGCGTCGGGCAGATGCCCACTGAGAGCGGGCTGCTCGGCGTCAGCTGGTTAATCACGTTCGCTGGAACTCCTGCCGCTTTCAACGCATTCACAGCGGCGACGGCGCGGTTGTAGTTAGTGACCAGCGGCTGAGTCTTGGTGGCATTGAAATTGATAGGCCGGTTGAGATGCCTGCCGCCATTGAACGCATAGGAAACATCAATCACCATGTTATGTCCCAGGTCTTGCTGCAGACCGACGCTCGCCTGGTTCGAGTAGCCAAACACGAAGTTCTTTCCCGTGGGAAATCCGAAAGGCTGGACAGTCAGCGGCACCCCGGCCGCAAGAAATTGCTGTCCCACGAAAATTGAAGGCGCATTGGGCGTTGCGTTGAAGCGCTGCTCCGACGCTATATAGTTGAAGCTGCTGGGCAGGCAAGCCAACAATCCCTGAAAGGCGTTGGTCGCGTTCAGATTCGAGAGATTCGGCGTGCATCCACCCGGCGAGCCGCCAAACAGCAAAACCTGCGGCGCCTGCGCACCGTCTGCGACATCGGAGTCGAACGCCAGTGCCAGCAAGGGATGGTCGTAGAACAATCCATAGGAAGCACGCAGCAGAGTCTTGCCTTCCTTCCACGGATCCCAGGCAATTCCCACGCGTGGCACCACGTTGTTGTAGTCACGCGGAACTCCCTCGGTGATGCCGAGAGCGTTTTCTGCCGACTGCGAGAGCTGGTTTATCGCTTTGAAGGTCGGCGTGAACTCTACGTCGTAGCGGACTCCGTAGTTGATCGTCAGGTTCGGCCGAATGCGCCAGGAATCCTGAAAGAACAACCCCAGATTGGTGTCGTTGAACGAATCATGCGGATTCCCCACTCCCTGGATAAAGGCCTGGGGAATTCCCAGTCCGTACGCCTGCACGGGTGAGAATCCTGGCACAGGAATCGATCCTCCGCCGGGAACCGGTAGAGATGTTATGGGGGCACCCGTGGTGGGATCGGTTAGCACCTGTCCCGGGCCGAGCGCGCCGATGTTGTAAAGACCGCCGAAATTGACGGTGAAATCAGCCTCCAACGGCAATAGCGCGTTTACATCCACTCCCCATTTGAAGTTGTGATTGCCCTTGGTCAGGGAGAAATTGTCCGTAAACTGGTAGCGAGGCTCCGTGCGACGGACAAAAGAGAACGGCTCCCGCCCGAAGAAGGCGTATCCAGGAATGTTTACCGCCACACTGCTTCCGCCGGGCGAACTGGAAAAGTTGTAAGTCAAAGCTCGCCGCGCCCACTGAAAGCGAAACTCATTGACTTTGTTGTTGCCGATGGTCCAGGTATGCTGGGCCATAACCGACCAGTCGTGGAAGTCCTGTATGGAGGTTCGCGAAAAGGCATTTTGACCGAAGTTCTGCGGTCCCTGCGCGTTCACCTGGATACCGGAGACATGGCTGGGGCTGTAACCAACGCGAAAGTTCAGCTGTTGGTTGCTGTTGAGCCGGTGGTCCAACCGCACGGAGGCAATGTGGGTATCCTCGCTCACCGGAAAATTCCCCACGATTGAATTCAGCGCCACCATCGAGCCCGGCAAGGGCGCTCCGCTGGTGGGAAAGGCCGCCAGGCTGAGCGGCGTTCCAAAGTTCGCGGCAATAGCGGCCGCGATTGCCGGCGAGCCCAGGCTGCCATTCAAAGCAACTCCCGAGCTCCCTCCAGCCAGTACCAGGTACTTGCCCAGAAATGCTCCCAGCTGCTGCTTCACCGCCGGAGGTACCGCTGGATTAGCCAACACCCCACCCAACTGCCCCACGAAACTCACCTGAGCGGGCGTCAGTTGCAGTGTTCCGAAGGGGAATTGCGGTCCTAAAGCCGCGGTGTCGAAGGGTACCAGCCCGAAATTGTCCTGCCCGATGGTGGAAAAGCCGGTCTCGTGACGCTGCGTGGTCTCGTATGAGAGGAAATAGAACGTCCGATCCTTCTTGATGGGCCCGCTGAAGGTGGCGCCCGCCTGCACCCGCGTGTAGGCCGGGTCCGGGGTGGTGCTGAAGTGGTTTACCCCCTGGATCAGCCGGTTCCGCAGGTAGCCGTATACGCTGCCGTGCATGTTGTTGGTTCCCGCGCGCGTGATGATGTTCACTACCCCGCCTGCTGCCTGCCCGAACTCAGCGTTGTAGCCGTTGGTGATGATCTGAAATTCCTGCACCGCTTCCTGCGACACCGTGGATCGGATCCCGTTGGTGGAGTTATCCACCGCATTCGCCCCGTCCACGTTGACCAGGTTGGCTCGCGCCCTCTGTCCGCTGAAGTTCAACCCCGATGTCGGCGCCGCTCCAATGCTGGGCGCGGTGTCGCGCGTGATCTTGGAATCGGTGAGCGCGAAATTGATGTAGTTGCGGCCATTGATCGGCAGGTTGTCGATCCTCACCTGGTCCACGGTGGTATTCGACGAGGTCACTTGCGGTTCGATCAGCTCCGCCTCTCCGCTGACGTTCACCACCTCCGACGTCGCAGCCAGTTGCAGGCCGACCGGCATCTCCGCCTTCTGCCCCACTGTCAGCACCACGTCGTTCAGGTTCATCTTGGCGAAGCCGGCTGCCTCCACCTGCACCGTGTACGTCCCCGGGGGCAGAAGCAACAGCTGGTATTCCCCGTCCACATTCTGCGTGGTCTTGCGCTCGATGTTGCGGGCTTCGTTGCGCGCCGTGATGGTGGCGTCTCGTACCACCGCCCCTTTAGGGTCGCGCACCATCACATGCAATTCGGCGGTGGCTGAGGATTGGGCAGAGGCGCTGATTGCAAACAGCAGGAAGGTCATACAAACACACCACATCGTGCAGGCACGCTTCATGTTCCCACCCTTTCAGGTGCCCGTTGTACTCAGCTCCTCCGGACACCACGGATCGTCTGCTTTTCGCAGTCTGTCGCTGCTTTTGACGGAAACTCCTGGCACTGACTTCTCGGGTTCCCAGCGGTGGGGGATTTTTACATCAGCAGTGCACAACAAGCAAGCTAGCTGTCTTGCCTCGGTCCCAAAATGACAATACAGGTTGAGCCCTGACGACCGAGAGCTGACATGCTGACGACTGACTCCTCCTAGCGCTTGATTCCCCACTCCTGGTCGGTGGTGGTCCTCACTCCCCACGCCATCCTTGGCGTGTTGTGCGCGATGCCATATCGCCCTTCCCGGTCCAGCAGAATCATTCCTCCATGGCCATTCAGCCGCTGTTTCAGGTAGTCGATGGCGTCCACCGCCGCCTGCTGCGGCCCGAGTTCCCCGCGGATGCGGTCGGTCGCCCACTTCCCCAGCACCAGCTTCATCATGGGCTCTCCCCATCCGGTGGTCGATACCGCGCCGCTCTCATTGTCGGCATAACAGCCGCACCCAATCAGCGACGAGTCCCCCACCCGCCCGGGCGTCTTGTTCAGCGTCCCGCCGGTGGAGGTGGCGGCGGCCAGATTGCCTGCTCGATCCAGCGCCACCGCGCCCACCGTATCGCTGGCAATTTCCTCGGACGCGAAGATCTCATGGCTCTCGCCGCGCGCAATCGTCTCCTGTGCCCGTCGCAGATGCTCCACCTCGCGCTCGACCACCAGCTCGGAGTTGTCAATCAGCGGAATCCCATGCGCCGCCGCAAAGCGCTCGGCTCCTTCCGCCACCAGGTAAACGTGTGGGCTCTCTTCCAGCACTTTGCGCGCGGCGCGGATAGCGTTGCGGATTCTCTCCACGCAGCCCACGCCTCCGGCCCTGAGCGTCGCCCCGTCCATCATCATTGCGTCCAACTGCACTCTGCCGTCCCGGTTCAGGAAGCTGCCGCGCCCGGCATCGAATGTGTCATCATCCTCCATCACAATCACCGAGGCCTCGACCGCCTCAATCGAGCCTCCGCCTCGCTCGAGGACGCGCCACCCCGCGCTCATCGCCTTGCGCACTCCGTTCAGGTGCGCATCGACCAGCTCATCGGGAATGGCCCAGGCGCCGCCGTGGACCAGCAAGACAGGATTGTTTGCCAAGATCAGCCTCTCGAACCGATGTTGACCCCACTCCCCTCCCCATGTTTCCGCGGGGGAGTCCCACATCATACAGTTTTGATCCAAAAAGAATCGCCTGGTGGCACACCTACTGGTTCACCGCCATCGCCTCCGGCGGCTGCAGCTTGCGCGAGGCAGGTTTCACCTTGGTTTGCTCGTAGGTATAGAGGATGCGGTGGATCACGGTGACATTGCCCAGCACCGCGATCACCCAGAGCACCGGCGCCATGCGGTTGAACACCGCACCGATGATCACCAGCACAATCCGCTCCGGGCGCTCCATGAAGCCCACCTTGCACTGCGGGATCAGGTTCTCGGCCCGGGCGCGGGTGTAGCTGATCATCAGCGATGTCACCATCACCAGGGCGGTCAGCACCACGTAAAAGAAGCGGCTGGCCCGCGCATAGTAAACCAGCAGCCCGAAGTACAGGGCGACGTCGCTGTAGCGGTCGATCACGGAATCGAAGAAGCCGCCGAACGGGGTCACCTGGCCCGTCGCTCGCGCCACTCGCCCGTCCACCATGTCAAAGATTCCCGCCGCGATGATCACCAGCCCGGCGTAGAAGAACATCTGCCGCTGGTTCTCGCCGGTGGCCAGGCCAAAGAACACCGCGGCCACGATATTGATCAGCAGCCCAATAAAGGTCAGCGCGTTAGGGGATATCTTGGTGAGCGCGAGCCCGTGCACGATCTTGTGCAACAGCACGCGGCAGGTCCGTCCGACTGCGCTGGTCCAGGTCACTTACGCATTCGCCTCTTCGCTGGCGTCATCGTGAATGGTGGTCAGCTTCAGGATCTCCAGTTCCCTTCTTCCGTTGGGAGTCACCACCACCGCGGTTTCTCCCACCTTCTTTCCCATCAGGGCGCGGCCGATGGGCGAAGTCGTAGAAATCAACCCCTGGGTCACATCCGATTCTTCGCTGGTAACCAGCTTGTATTCCAGCTGCTCGTCCTTGGTGGAATCGTACACCCGAACCGTCGAGCCCAACGCGGCTTTATCCTTGGGGATATTGTTCATGTTGACCAGCGACAGGTCGGCCATGCGCTTCTTCAACTGACCCAGCCGGGCGCGAACATATTCCTGGCGCTGCTTTGCCATGTGGTACTCCGCGTTTTCGCTCAGGTCCCCCATGGCGACCGCCTTCTTGAGCTCCTTGGGCAGCTCTACCCCCAGCTCGTACTCCAGACTTCGAATTTCTTGTTCCAACTTTTTCTTTATGTGCTCTGGCATGTCGGTCTCAGGACTCCACACTTCTACGGGCAAAAGCAGTCCGCAAGCCAGCGTGCCTGGTTCTGGCAGTTGCGCGCTTTCTTAACGCCTGGGACTAGGCCATGGGCGAAACTTGGCCTCGCGATTACTTCAACTTCCGGACTTTTCGGGTCTGAGCGCCGCCCCTTCCTCACCTCACATCGCCCAGCCCTGGCCGGCTCGGCGGCGGACCCAACACCGCGCAGATTATAACTCCATCTTCCCCTCGGAAGGCCTCGGTGGGATAAGAACATTCCTTCGCTTCGAAGTCACGGCCACACACCCAACGGATGCTTGGTCGCGGGTTCGATTTTGGGAACCTCGCCGCCCCGCAGTTGATAACCAACGACTTTTCTTTCCATGGCCGCTGGTACGTGTTCAACCGTCACTGTGGAAAACGCTTCTAAGTCTCGCCACATGTTGACGTTTCGGTAAATTTGCTGTAATCTTTTCTTTGCTTACCTCGTTTAGAGCCTGCAACAGCGGGTGCCCCTCATGATCAATACGTCGCTTCAGTTTCAAATAGGTGACAAGGTCGTTTACCCCAACCATGGCGTAGGAATCATTGAACAAATCAGCAGTCGGACCCTGGGCACCACGGTCGAAAGGTTCTATCTGCTGAAAATCAAATCCAGCAGCCTGAAGGTGATGGTGCCGTTCAACAACGTCGCCAGCGTCGGGCTGCGGCGCGTGATCCGCAACGGCGAAATCCAGAAGATCCTGGATTTTCTCACCGATGGCGAGTGTTGTAACCACGCCGACTGGAAATATCGTTTCAAAGAAAACTCCGAAAAGATGCGCACCGGCTCGCTCATGGAAGTGGCAGCCGTGCTCAAAGGGCTGCTGCTTCTGAGCCAGACCAAGCCCCTCTCCTTCCGTGAGAAGAAGATGTTGGAGCGGGCGCGCTACCTCCTGGTCAGCGAAATGGCAATGGCCAAGAACTGGGACGAGCCCCAGATCGAGCAACTCCTCTCCAAAGCCTTGGCGAAGTCCAACCTGCGCTTCCCGGAAACGGCCGGCTACGCCTAGACGCTCGCGCTAAACCTGATTTCTCGGGCTCACCTGCTTCTCTCAGAATTGTCCAACTCCTTTGTTTTCAAGTTGCCGTCGGCTGCATCCTAAGGACCGCCGACCTTTCTCCACACCCCAGGCCCGCTGCTCTACAATCGCCTCATGCCTCAACCGCCTCCATCAGAGCGCCCTCGGATTCTCGGCCTTGATGTCGGCGCCCGTCGCATCGGCATGGCCGTCTCCGACCCGCTCGGGCTCACCGCCCAGGGCCTGGACACTATTCACCGCCGCAACAAGCGTTACGACTACGAACAAATCGCTCACACCATACGCAAGTACCAGATCGCCGAGATTGTCGTTGGTTACCCCTTGCGTCTCAGCGGCGCCCCCAGCGCGCAATCTGACAAAGTCTCGAATCTCGCCGACGACCTTCGCCGGCGCTTCGGCTTACCGATCCACCTCGTCGATGAGCGCCTCACCTCCGTCGAAGCCAACCGCGTCTTGCGCGATGCCGAGCTCAGCCTGCAAAAGCGGACAGATTCGGTTGACCGCTTGGCCGCAGTCTTGATTCTCCAGTCGTTCCTCGACCGCCGCGCCTCGCAGAGTCCGGCCGAGTCCCCTCCCGCCGATGGGGTCGGCGGCTGCCGGGACTAGACCGCGCCTCCGCCAACCGTACCTCCCGGGCCCGCCATCGCCACCCGTTGGGGGCTCCCCCCAAACGAACGGGAACTCCCTCGCTGCTGGCCGTTCATCGTCCTCCCGCCACTCCGTTCTGGCACCCAGTTGGGGTAAGCTCAAGCTGGAGGTGGAGGCGGTTTGCTTCGGTTTTTGCTCAAAGTCGTGGCGGTGGCGTTGCTGGTGGTCCTGCTGGCTGGCGCGTGGCTGGCTTGGGGACTGCTGGCTCCAGTTCGCCTGGCGGAGCCGAAGTTCGTCCTCCTGCGCCCCGGCTGGACGACGAAGCACATAGCCAACGCGCTGCAGGCGGAGGGAATCATCCGCAGCGCTCGCGCTTTCCTGCTGTATCACTACTTCGCTGACCCGGCTACGCTGAAAGCCGGCGAGTACAGATTCGACGTCCCGGCAACCGCTCCCCAGGTTCACGAGCGCCTGGTGCGTGGGGACATCTTCATCCACACCGTCGTAATCCCGGAAGGCTTCAACATGTTTGAGATCGCCGCCGTGATCGAAGCCGCCGGGTTAGGCACGAAGCAGGAGTTCCTCGATTCGGCCCGCGCCCAGGTCTCCTTGATGAGCGAGTTCGATCCTCAGGCGCAGTCGCTTGAAGGCTATCTCTTCCCCGACACCTACGGTTTCACCCGCACCCAGACCATGCCGGACATTGTGGCTTCCATGGTGCGACGCTTTCGCCAGGAGGCCCGCTCCCTGTCCCTGACCCAGGACGTGCATCGCATCGTCACCCTCGCCGCCATTGTCGAAAAAGAGACGGCTGTCCCTGAAGAGAGGCAGCTCGTCGCCAGCGTCTATCAGAATCGGTTGAACCGTGGGATGGCCCTGGACGCCGATCCCACCGTCATCTATGCCGCCGAGCTGCAACATCGCTATACCGGGACCATCCACCAGTCGGATCTGCAGTCCGAGTCGCCCTACAACACCTACAAATTCCTCGGCCTGCCTCCGGGACCGATCGCTAATCCCGGCCGCGCTTCGCTTCAGGCCGCCATGCACCCGGCAGTCTCCGATTATCTCTACTTCGTCAGCGACGGCAACGGCCATCACCGCTTTGCCCGCACCTTGGAGGAGCACTCCCGCAACGTCAGCGCCTACCGCCGATCCCGGGTGGAAGCACCGCCTTCGCCCCAGATTCACACCAGCCGAATCCGCCACACCTCTGCGCCATGATTCCGTGGCTGAATTGAAGCCTCCAGGTGTGCCCTGCATCTTGAGAATTGACCAGGCACGGCTGGCTTGGCAGGCGATATACTGAAAGTCAGGTCACCCCAGGAATGATGTTGCGCCGCTTCTCTATCGTCGCCCTGCTCTTGCTTACCCTCTCCTCGACTGGTTGCCTCTTCCGGTCGCGCCGCATCCCGCAGGTAACCTCGGCTTCCGCCAAAACCGCCACGCTCGATGAACTGCTGCAGTTCCTGAATCGTCAGGCGGCGGCCATGCACACCCTCAACGCGACCGTCGATATCGACACCTCGGTTGGCGGCTCCACCAAGGGCAAAATCACCGAGTACCAGCAGATTCGCGGCTATGTCCTGGTGCGTAATCCCCAGATGCTGCGCATGATCGGGCTGTTTCCCATCGTACGCAACCGCGCCTTCGACATGGTCAGCGACGGCTCCAGCTTCAAGCTCTCCATCCCCGCCAAGAACAAGTTTGTCGTCGGCTCGAACGAGATTACCCAGCCCTCGCCCAATGCCCTTGAGAACCTGCGGCCCCAGGTGATCCACGACGCCCTGCTTCTCCGTCCCCCCAATCCGCAAAACGAGATTGCCGTGCTTGAGAACGCCACCGAGCTGGTACCTCAGCCGAAGAGCAAGAAGCAGGTTCAAGAAGCGGAGTATCTCGTGGACATCATCGTCCGCGGCGACAAGGGCTGGTACCTGGCCCGCAAGATCATCTTCAGCCGGGCTGACCTGCTTCCCTACCGCCAGTTCATTTACGACCGCAATGGCTGGATCGCCACCGATGTGCGTTATAACCAGTTCAAAGACGTCAACGGCGTGCAATTCCCTTACGACATCGATATCTGGCGGCCTCAGGAGGAGTATTCCGTCGGCATCACCGTGGTTAAGCTCACCCTGAACGAGCCCCTTAGCGACGATCAGTTTGTGCTCAACCAGCCTGCCGGCTCTCAGTTGGTCACCCTGGGCCCGTCTTCTGCCACCTCCAGTTCCCTCCAGTCCGGCGGCAACGGCGACAAGCGCCGCTAGTCCCTGGCCGCCTGATAGACTCGATAATCGATGAATCGCATGATTCTCGCCAACCTGGTGCACCGGCCCATGCGCTCGCTGATCAGCATTGTGGCCATCGCCGTCGAGGTAACTCTCATCCTGCTGATCGTGGGCCTCTCCCTGGGCATGCTGAACGACTCCAAGACCCGCCAGCAGGGCATCGGCGCCGACCTCATGGTGCAGCCCCCGGGCTCCTCGTTCCTGCAGGGGATCACTGGCGCTCCAGCGCCTATCAAGGTCGCCGACATGCTTCGCCAGCTTCCCCACGTCAAGGTTGTAGCCCCGGTGATTACCCAGATCACTACCTCGGGAGCGGTTGAGGTCGTCTACGGCATCGACCTCAACTCCTTCCAGCAGTTGGGTGGCCCCTTCAAGTTCCTGTCGGGCGGTCCCTTTCAGAATGCGAACGATGCGATCGTCGACGACGTCTATGCCAGCGGGAAGAACATCAAGGTAGGCTCCACCATCGAGGTCCTTAACAACCCCTTTCTGGTCTCCGGAATCGTGGAGCACGGCAAAGGCGCGCGCAAGTTCCTCCCCCTCGGCACGCTGCAGAATCTGATTGGCGCACAGGGAAAGGCCTCGATCTTCTATATCAAGCTCGATGATCCCGCCAATACGGCCTTGGTGTCACAGGAGATCCGCGGCATCCCCGGCATGCAGTCTTACGTCGTGCGCTCCATGCAGGAATACCTGAGCATGATGACCCCGGGGAACCTCCCGGGCCTCTCCCAGTTCATCACGGTGGTGATCGCGGTAGCCGTCATCATCGGCTTCATCGTGATCTTTCAGGCGATGTACACCGCGGTCATGGAACGCACCCGGGAAATCGGGATTCTCAAGTCCATGGGAGCTTCCAAGCTCTACATCATGAATGTGGTTCTTCGGGAGACGTTGTTGCTCTCCGTTGCCGGAACCCTGCTCGGCATCGCTCTGAGTTTTATCGCGCGCAGCGGCATCGCCACCAGGTTCCCCACCTTGCCCATCCAGATCGACCCGCGCTGGATCAGCTACGCGGTGGCCATTGCTATCGTCGGCGCGATCTTGGGGGCGCTCTACCCGGCATTCAAGGCCGCCCAGAAGGACCCCATCGAAGCCCTCGCGTACGAGTAGCCTCAGGCGATCGTGACTTGTCGCTGGCCCCATGGAAGTTTGGGAGCCTCTGCCCCGGGGGAGGCTGGGAAACACAAGTGATCGGGAAACAGGGCTGGTTTCGTGGCTGGCGGCTGTCAAAGCCGCCCATGATTAGAGTGCGGTATTCTAGAAGGCGCGACGGGCCGGCGCAATAGATGGAAGGAATTTACGACCTGCTTGTGGGCGATTCTTGGCGCCCCGGTTAAAAGACAGCAGGTGCGCGTCGCCAAAATTCATAGCTGCGCCCCCAGTTGACCGTCTTCCGGAGGTTCCATGGCAGAAGATCTTCGTTTCCCGGTCGGCAAGTTTGCTTACGCCGGGCCGCTCAACGATCAGCAGCGCCTGGATTGCATTCAACAAATAGGAGCTGCACCCGCGAAGCTGCGCTCCGCCGTTTCCGGCCTCAGTGAAGCGCAACTCGACACGCCCTACCGCCCCGGAGGCTGGACCGTGCGCCAGGTCGTCCATCACGTTCCTGACAGCCACCTCAACAGCTACACTCGCTTTCGCCTGGCTCTCACCGAGAACCAGCCAAGCATCCGCACCTACGATGAGAAGCTTTGGGCCGAATTGACTGACGCCACGTCCGCCCCCGTCGAGGTTTCCCTCAACCTCATGGACGCCCTTCACCACCGCTGGGTTCTGCTGTTGCGATCGATGACTCCCGAGCAATGGCGCCGTCCCCTCGTCCATCCTGAGATTGGAACCATTGACCTCGACTATCTGCTGGCGCTCTATGCCTGGCACGGGCGCCATCACGTCGCCCACATCACCGGCCTAAGGCAGCGGATGGGCTGGGACTGATCGTTGCCTGGCTTGTTGGCCCACGCCCCATCGGATGCGCTTGATAGCGCGCAGCTTCAGCCGCGCCGCACCCGTCCCCCATGCCGCGCTCAGGCGGTGAATTGCAGGATGAGGCACTTCAGGTAGCTGGTTTCGGGAACCGCGAGCAGAACCGGATGGTCCTTGGCCTGGCCGCGTTTCTCGAGAATGCGGGGGGAGCGGCGAGCATCGGCGGCGGCCGACCGCAGCACTTCCAGAAAATCGTGCTCTGGCACGTGGTGGGAGCAGGTGCAGGTCACAAGAATTCCGCCCGAACGCAGCATCTTCATGGCGCGAAGATTCAGCTCCTTGTAGCCGCGTAATGCGTTGGGCAGGTCGCGCCGGGTTTTGGCGAAGGCGGGGGGGTCGAGCACGATGGTGTCGTACTGCATTCGCGATGTGGCATAGTCCTTCAGCAGATCAAACGCATTCCCCTCAATCCATTCGATCTCGGGACGGTCACCGGTTGAGCGGTTCAGTTGCTCGTTGCGCTCTGCGGCTTCCAGCGCCGGACGCGAGCTATCGACGGCCGTGACCTTCGCACAACGAGGGGCGAGGTGAAGGGCAAAACCTCCCTGATAGGTGAACACATCCAGGGCCTCACCCTGCGCGTATCGGCCGGCAGCAGCGTAGTTTTCACGTTGGTCGAGAAAGGCCCCGGTCTTCTGGCCCTGCATGCCGTCGTAGTGAAACTGGATGCCATTCATCTGGATAATGGTGGCGCTGGTTTCACCCAGAAGCATCCCGGATTGGCGCGGAGGCAGATGCTCAAGCTCGCGGATTCGCCCGTCGACGCGCTCCACAATGGCCGCAGGCTTCAGTTCGTCGGCCAGGGTGCGGACGACGGCATTTCGTATCGCATCACGATCTGTGCCTTGGGTCAGAAACTGCACGGTCAAGACATCGTTGTAGCGATCGGCGATGATTCCCGGCAGCTGATCGGCTTCGCCAAAAACAAGGCGGTAGGCATTGGAATTGCTTACCAGAGTTTGGCGCAGGCCTACGGCTGCGCGCACGCGCTCTTCAACCAGGGAAGAGGGGTCCGGAGCGGGCTGGCCCCCGCTCCAGATGATGCGGAGCGCAATCTGCGAAGAGCTGCTGTAGAACGCGGACCCAATGACATTTCCGGCTTCGTCCGCCACCTCGACAACGGATCCGGGGGGAAGAGGGCTCGAGGCGGCGAGGTCTGAGCGATAGACCCAGACGTGGCCGTGGCGCAGGCGCGCCGCCGCCCGCGGGCTCACGTTCACAACCGGGACGTGGTCGATTACTGTGCTTGCGCCTGCAGCTTGGCCAGCATCTGGCGTACGGCTGTGGCGCGCGGGCTGTCGGGGTTTTCTTTCAGGTATATCGTGAACTCCACTGCCGCTTCTTTGGGCTGGCCTTCCGCCATCAGCACGTTTCCGGCAATCAGATGCACCTCGGAATAGTGGTCGTGAGGCAGGGTGTGCACGCGCTGTGCAACCGTCAGTGCCTCGTCGTAATTCTTGCTGATGTAGAGGGCGCGAGCCATCAGCGCCAGCGCCTCGGCGTGGTTGGGATCGACGGCCAGCGCCTTCTTGAGCTGCGCCGTGGCATCGGCCGCATTGTCGTTGCTTAGGGCCTGGCGCGCGAGGTTGATGTAGCCGGGTACGAAGCGCTCGTCCAGGCTCACCGACTTCTCAAAGTTGGCTTTGGCCTGATCCTTTTCTCCCTGGCGCATCTCCACTACCCCCAGATTGTTGTAGGCGCGCGCGTATTGAGGGTAGAGTGCGATGGCTTTCTGAAACCTTTCGCTGGCCGTCTTCAAATCGTCCTTGGCGAAGGCTTCGTTGCCCTTGTCCAGCTCGGCCCTTGCCTTCGGCGGGGCGTTGAGGTCGGACATCGAAATGATGGCGCCGACCCGCGGAGGAGCCGGGCTTTCCCCAGCCGAAGACTTGAGTTTGGCTTGAATATAGATGGTAGGCACACTGCCGCCGGACTGAATCGTGAACATTTCGCTGGTAGTCGGTTCAATCGAGTTGCCGGTCACGTGGACCTGGTAATTGCCGGGGCCAACCTCACCGAATTCGGCATAGCCTTCGGGCGAGGAGAATGTTTCGGTAAGGGGCACGCCGCCGGCGTTGAGAAGCTGCACTCGCAGACGCTCGTCGGAAAGAGCTCGATCGTTTTCAGCGGTGATGCGGATCTGCAGCGTATTGCTCGTCTGCGGAGCGTTGCGCCGAGGCTGACCCTGGCCGAACAGGGCGAGATTCACAAGCATGAGAAGCAAGGTAAGCAGGTAAGAGCGACGTGCGCGCATGATCCACCTCCCCGGCGGTGTGTCAGTGAGCGGGAAGATTGTCCGCGACGGACTTCTCCGCTGTCTCCGGCTCACTCACCGCTTCCGGCTCGCGCGATGGGTCGTAGAACAGAATCCGATTGCAGGAATCGCAGGTAATGACCTGCTGGTTGCTCTGCACTTCATTGAATACCTGTGGCCGCAGCATAACCTGGCATGCCGAGCAGCGATGATCGATGGCTTCCGCAATGGCGCTGCCCCGCAGCTTGAGCACGCGATCGTAATGGCGGAGCGCATCCGGGTTGGTCGCGGAACGGAGGCTCTCACGCTGGGCCTTGAACTCGGCGAGCAGCCTTTCGTCCTCCGCGGTGCGCGACCGCGCCTCCGCTTTCTCCTTCTCGATAGCGGCGCTGTGGGTTTTCAGCTCGCCTTCGGCCTGCTTGACGATGCGTTCCTTGTCTTCGGCGTTGACCATGATCTCCAGGATCTTGTCCTCACAGCTGCGAATCTGCTGCTCGGCAAACCCAACCTCATGGGTCAGGGCCTTGTATTCCTGGTTGGTTTTCACCGCCAACTGTTGCTCGCGGTACTTGGAAATTTTCTGCTGCAGCGACTGGATTTCGCCCTCGTACTTGCGGCGAGCCTGCTCGTCGGCCTTCAGGACTCCCTTGGCGGCCTCCATGCGCTCCCGGGTGGAGCGGAGTTTCTCCTCGATGGCCGCCACTCGCCTTGGCAAAGCGGCAATTTCCGCACTTAGACGAGCGATTTCCCGGTCGACTTTCTGCAGCTCGATCAGGTTCTGAAGATCAGAATTCATGGAGGGCCAGTTGGCCAAATTGTAACACGCTGAGCGATCGCTGCTACGAGGGCGGGAGGGGGGTGCGGGGGATCTCCGGGCCGCCGAACCCGCTGGGGGCATGAACGCCGGACCGCAGTGTCCGCGCCACCCTGCCAGGCGTTGTAAACTTTTGGGTTTTCCTCTGCACACTGATTGGAATCGCAGGAGCGTAAATGAAACCAACTCCACGGCTGCTGGCCCTTCCTTCTCTGATCCTGGCTGCGTTGCTCGCTGTCCCCTTGAGCGCGCAAACTCAAAACTCCAAGGGGGAGCTCACCATCGAGGCGATCTTTGCCGAAGGCGGTGTGACGGGCCGAACGCCGGAGACGCTGGAGTGGAGTCCCGACGGAACCAGAATTTCCTTTGTACAGCGGGACGACGCCGGAGACCACGGGGAACTATGGTACGTGGATGCGGCCGGCGGGAAGAAGGCAGTGCTGGTGGGGGAAACTAAGCTGTCGTCGCTGGCGCCACCTGCCACCAAGATTGCCGACGAGCGCCAGAAGGAATGGACCACGCGCTACGCGGTAGCGGCCTACCACTGGGCACCCGATTCGCAGCACCTGCTTTTCGATTCCCACGGGCAGCTCTGGTATTTCGGCCTGGAAAGCGGCACCGGCGTGCAGTTGACGTCTTCTCCCGATCCCAGCACCGATCCGAAGTTTTCCCCCGACGGGCATCACGTCGCTTACATCCGCAAGCACGACCTGTGGGTGCGGCCCTTGCCCGATGGCGGTGAACGTCCGCTCACTCACTCGGACGGCGACGACACCTTGAACGGTGAGGTTGATTGGGTCTACGCCGAAGAACTCAATGTGCGCAGCAACTATTTCTGGTCGCCTGACAACAAGCAGATCGTGTTTCTGCAGATGAACGAAAAGCCGGTCCCTACTTATCCCATTACCGACTGGCTGCCAATGCATCCGCGGGTGGAGAACCAGAAGTACCCGAAAGCAGGCGATCCCAATCCCGAAGTTCGCCTGGGAGTCGTGAATGCCAATGGCGGAAAAGTACGCTGGATCGACTTCGGCGATGACCCCAAGAATTTCTATATCCCCCGTTTCGGTTGGGTGCGTGAAGGCCTGCTTTACTTCGAGGTGCTGAACCGCCTGCAGAACCGGCTCGATTTGTATTTTGCCGACGCCGGCAACGGGCACACGCGGCAAGTGCTGAGCGAGACTGGCAGCCCTTGGGTCGAGGCGAACGACAGTCTTCGCGTGCTGAAATCGGGCGACCGATTTCTGTGGGAAAGTTGGCGCGATGGCCATGAGCATCTCTACCTCTTCGGCTTCGATAAGGGGAGCCCGTTGGCCGCAGAGGGCCGGTTGATTGCTCAGCTTACCAAGGGTGACTTTGAAGTTTTCAAGCTGAACTACGTGGATGAGACCGCGGGCACGGTCTTTCTCACTGCGAACGCAGAGGATGCCAAACAGCGCCAGTTGTTCGCAGTTAAGTTGGATGGCAGCGACTTCCACCGCGTAAGCCAGGAGAAGGGCACTCACCAGGCGTTGTTTTCCAACGACGGCAGCCACTACGTCGATCGCTTCACCGCGCTGATGATTCCGCCAAGACTCTCTTTGTGCCGTACCGGAGGGGCATGCCAGACCTTCTGGGAGTCGCGCAGCCTCGATGGCTACAGATTGATAACGCCGGAGTGGCTGGAACTGAAGGCGGCCGATGGAGCCACCAGGCTGTACGGGCAGTTGTTGCTGCCGCCACAAAGCTCGGGGCGAATCCCGCTCATCCTCAACCCCTACGGCGGGCCCGGGGCGCAACGCGTGAACGACGACTGGGGAGGCGCCAACTCGCTGTTCGATCAGCTGATGGCGCGCCGGGGCTTCGCCATATTGCGGGTCGACAATCGTGGTATGGCTGCCCGTGGGCGGGAGTTCGCCGCGGCGCTACGGCTCGAGTTCGGCAAGGTTGAACTGCAGGATCAGTTGGCGGCGCTCGATCAGGTACTCGAGCGCTATCCTCAACTCGACTCCAGCCGGCTTGGCTTCTGGGGGTGGAGCTACGGAGGCTACATGACGCTCTATGCCCTGACTCACTCCAACCGCTTTAAGGCCGGCGTCGCCGTAGCCCCGGTCTCCAACTGGAAACTTTACGATTCGATCTACACCGAGCGCTACATGGGCCTGCCCCAGAGCAACGAAGCCGGCTACAACGCCAGTTCGCCGACATCCAGCGCCGCCGACCTCAAGGGGCATCTGCTCATGGTGCATGGGACGAGCGACGACAACGTGCACTTCCAGAACACGGTGCAGATGATCCAGGGGCTGATCAAGAGTGGTGTTCCCTACGATCTCGAGCTTTATCCCAATAAGACGCACTCGATTTCCGGGGCGGAGGCGCGCACCCACCTGTTTCACCGCATCGAGTCTCACTTCGAACGCGAGTTGATGCCGGGTTCTGCCGCCACCACGGGCGCAGGCGCGCAGCCGTGAAGGTGGCGGTAGCGGGACCAACCGGCGTCCTCGGCCGCGCCCTGATTCCGCAATTGCTGGCAGCCGGACACTCGGTGCGTTGCCTGGCGCGCGATGTCGAGAATGCCAACCGGCTCTGGAGGACCATGCCGGTGGTGAGGCAGACGTTCCCTGAGGCACGCCTTGAGAGCGTCCAGTGTGATCTGCTGGAGTCCGGCGCTGAGTCTCGACTCGTGTCGCAGTTAGAGGGCTGCGATGCCGTGATTCACGCGGCAACGGCCATCCCGGGCGATCCGGCGGCGCCGGGAGCATGGGATCGCAACACCCAGCTTCGTACTCGCGGTACCGGACGGCTGCAGCGAGCAGCGCTTGAGGCGGGAGTGAAGTGCTTCCTGGCACAGAGCGTGGTGATGGCCTACCGCGATGGCGGCGAGGATTGGCTGGATGAGTCGGCTCCGCTCGATAAGTCGGCGGAGCGCGCCCACCTCTGCCAACCAGTGGCGATCGTGGAATCGATGATGCGGCTCTTCCGCCATCATCACACGGCGATGCGATGGGCCGTGCTCCGCGGGGGACACTTCGTAGGTCCGGGCACAGCTCAGGAGCGCCAGATCCAGGCGTTGAAGCGCGGAGAGAAGACCATTGCCGGCGACGGCAAGAACTGGATCTCGCCCGTGAACGTCGAGGATGCTGCCGCTGCCTACGTCCTTGCGCTCGAGCGGGCTCCCGCAGGCTCGACCTTCAACATCTGCGATGAGCCGATCCGCTACCGCGACTACCTCGAGCGGCTTGCCGACTTAATTGGGGCGCCGCGCCCTGGCCTGGACCCGAGCAGGCCGAGGCACCCGTCGTATCGATGCTCCCATCATAAGGCCAGCCAGATTCTGGGCTGGAAGCCGGTGCATGGTATCTGGCCGTGGCCAGTCGGCGACGTCCCGGCAAGCCGAGACTGAATCCAGGGGATATCGGCTAAATCTACAGGCGAATCCGTAGTCGGGGTAACCCCCGCCCCCTGATCCATCGTCTTAGGTAATCTGGTCCGGCGCCCGGGGACGGGAAATGATGGTCGAAACCAACCGGCCAGAAAATGGGGGGATGTTGGCATGCGAAAAGCTGTCACTGTACTCGTTCTCATCTCGCTCTTTTGCCCGCTCCAGAGTTTTGGCAAGCACCGCGAAGTTGACCGGCTGGAAGAATCGGGCCGAGTGATGCAGGAGATCCTCGACATTCCCGACGGCATTCCCAAGGACCTCTTGAACCGGGCTGAGTGCGTCCTGGTGCTGCCCGGGGTGAAGAAGCTGGCCGTCGGGGTGGGCGGCAGCTTCGGTCGCGGCGCCATGGTTTGTCGCTCTGGAGAACACTACACCGGCTCGTGGGGCACCCCGGCAATGTATGCGCTGGAGGGAGCGAACATCGGGTTCCAGTTGGGCGGCGAGGAGACGGATTTCGTGCTGCTGGTGATGAATCCGCGCGGTGCGAGTTCGCTGCTGAAAAGCAAAGTGAAGCTGGGAGCCGATGCCGCCGCTGCGGCTGGCCCCAAGGGGCGCGATGCGACTGCCGCGACCGACATCGTGATGCGGGCCGAGATCCTGTCCTATTCGCGTTCGCGCGGGCTGTTTGCCGGGGTCTCGCTGGAGGGCTCAACCCTTCGCCAGGACAACGGGGCGAACGAAAACCTCTACGGGCGGAAGCTGAGCGCCAAGCAGATTGTCCGCGAGCATGCGGTGGGAACGCCGGCGTCGGGCCAGAAGCTGGTGTCGCTGCTGAACCAGAGGTCGCCGCGCAACCTGTCGGATCCGAAGTCGCTCAAGGACGACTAGGAACGCGCCCGGAACTGAACGGCGGGGACGGGGAAGCACTCAGCGCCTCGGAGCGTCGAGGGGCAGAATTGACAGGCCACCTGGGAATCAGAAAGATATGGCCGCACCCGGAGCCTTCACAAAGCCGGAACTACTGAGTGCCGTCAGAAGAAAGTAGCCCCGCATGAACTTCACCCTGCTGGACTGGACCGCGATTGCCGCCTACCTGGGAATCACGCTACTGCTGGGCCTCTATTTCCGCAGCCGTTCGGGGAAGAGCGTGGACGAATACTTCGTCTCCGGCCGCGATGTCTCCTGGTGGCTGGCTGGGACGTCGATGGTAGCCACCACTTTCGCCGCCGATACGCCGCTGGTGGTCACCGGGCTGGTCTATCGCCAAGGAGTTGGGGGGAACTGGCTGTGGTGGAGCATGCTGCTGTCCGGCATGATGACGGTGTTTCTGTTCGCGCGCTTGTGGCGGCGCAGCGGGGTGATCACCGACGTCGAGTTCGCCGAGATCCGCTATGCAGGCAAACCGGCCGCATTCTTGCGTGGCTTCCGCGCCATCTATCTCGGCTTGCTTATGAACTGTCTGATCCTGGGCTGGGTCACTCGCGCCATGGTCAGTATCGTGGGCACGACGATGGGAGTCAGCGAGCGCTCGGCGCTCGCCATAACCGTTTTGTTCATCGTTCCCTTCACCGGCCTGTACGTGTCATTGGGCGGGCTGTGGGGGGTGCTGTGGACTGACCTTTTCCAGTTCTGCCTGAAGATGGGGATTGTGATCGCGCTGGCGTTCTACGCCGTCAGGGCGATCGGCGGCATGGACGTGATGATCGCCCGGCTGAGCGCGATGTCGGCTGCCGGCGGCGCACAGGCTTCCAATCCGCTGCGCGTACTGCCCGATTTTTCACGCGGGCTGACGGCAGAGCCGCTGTGGGCGTATCCGGTGATCACGTTTCTGGTGAACCTCGGACTGCAGTGGTGGGCGTTCTGGTATCCGGGGGCGGAACCGGGGGGCGGCGGATACATCGCGCAGCGAATCTTCAGCGCCAAGGATGAGCGCAACGGGCTGCTTTCCGTGCTGTGGTTCAACGTGGCGCACTACGCTCTGCGTCCCTGGCCCTGGATCATCACCGCGCTGGCGGTAATCGTCCTCTATCCCAATCTGGCGCAGCCCGAGAGCGGCTACATCCTGATGCTCAATCAGCACCTGCCGCACGCCTGGCGGGGCGTGGCCATCGCTGGATTTCTGGCGGCCTTCATGTCCACGGTGGCGACGCAGCTGAACTGGGGCGCGTCGTACCTGGTTGCGGATTTTTACCGGCGATTCCTGAAGAAGAACGCCAGCGAGCAGCATTACGTGAATGCCTCGCGGCTGGCGACAGTGCTGCTCGTGATCGCCTCAGCGTGGGTGTCGCTGCAGCTGGCGTCGATCGGGTCCGGCTGGCAGATCGTGCTTCAGATCGGCGCGGGCACGGGCGCGGTCTACATTCTGCGGTGGTACTGGTGGCGGATCAATGCTTGGAGCGAGATCTCCGCCATGGCAACCTCCCTGCTGGTGACAACCGTGCTCAACTGGAGCGGGTTGTGGATGCGCGTCATGGGGCGCGGATCGCCGTTCTCCGGCGCCAGCTCGGTGCTGTTCGCCAAGACCGCGCTGACGACAACCGTGGTGGCTACTGTGGTGTGGGTGGCGGTCACGCTCGTGACTCGCCCCGAGCACGAAGAGGTGCTGGACCGCTTCTACCGCAAGGTGCGCCCTGATGTGCGCGGCTGGCGGCCGGTGGCGGCGCGGGTACAGGATGTGGCTCCCAACCGCGACCTGGGGCGCAACCTCATAGCCTGGGTGTTGGGCTGCGGCATGATCTATTGCGCGCTGCTGGGCACGGGCAAGCTGCTGCTCGGGCAGACCAGCGTGGGACTGATGCTGGCGGTGGGAGCGGTGGTGTGCGCTGTGTTGCTTTATCTGGACCAGACGGCACGCGCCTGGGGCGCAGAGAGCGAGCTGGCCGGGGGCGCGCGCAAGCTCGCGAAGGTGTAGGAAAGACAGGACCAACCAACGGAAACAGTGCCAAGGATCCCCGGTCCGTCAGGATCAGCTGGCCACGCCGTTGTAGGTCATGGTGCGGTGGGGCTTTCTGCGGCCGAAATGCAGGTGGCGGGCGGCGCTCTCGACCACCACACCCGCCAGAACGCCCGCCAATGCAGAACTCTTCCGAATCAGGGGAGTGCGGCGCCGCTTGGTGCCGTGGGCGGGCCGCGACTCCAGCAGCGCGGTGAGCCGTTTGCTGATCTCCAGTCCCGACTCCATCTTGGTAAGAAACAGATCGTAGGTCTTGGGAGTATGCTCGGGCAGCCAGGGGAGGGCCGAGAGCACCACCACGGGGACGTCGGGACGCACGCGCTTCATCTCTCCAGCGAGGGTAACCCCGTCCATGTCGGGCATGTTGAAGTCGACTACCGCCAGGTCCACGTCGTCGCGGAACTGGAAGAGACGCAGGCCCTGCCGCGGGCTGGTGCAGGTGGTCACCTCGAAGCCGTAGACCTCCAGCAGGTGTTTGCGCACAATCAGGCCTTGGGCATCGTCGTCGATGCAGAGGAGCTTCGGCTTTCTGTGAGCCACGGGGAGTCTCCCGGCAGGTGAGTAGGTTCTTCCGTTGGAACGGTACTCAGCTCAAGTGCAGTGGGATTGCCAAATGCAAGTTATTGATTTTAAGATGGTTATTTGTTGTCGGCGGAGCGCTTGAATGTAGATTTTGCCCCCAGACTAGCAGAGTTTGCATGGACGCAACTAGTCGCGCACGCTAGCCCGCCGGGCAGGTGCCGTCGTCCGCAAGGTTGAAGCTTTGGGGGAATTTTCAGAGCGCGCCATGCTCGCGGAGCATACGGTAGACCAGATGGATTGGCAGGCCGACGATATTGAAGTAGCAGCCTTCGATGCGCGGGATCCAGCGTCCGGCGATGCCCTGGATGGCATAAGCCCCCGCTTTGTCCATGGGCTCGCCCCGGGCGACGTATTCGGAAATCTCCTCCTGGCTGATGGGGGAAACGATCACGCGCGTGGTCTCGCTACGGACGTCTTCCAACGGGAGATCGCCGGCAGAGCGGGCGCGGACGAGGCATACGCTGGTGGTGACCAGGTGGGCGCGTCCGGAGATAAGGCGCAACATGCGAGCGGCGTCGCCGGGGCTCGTGGGCTTGCCCAGGATGTGCTCGTCAACAACTACGATGGTATCGGCGCCCAGGACGAAGGCGCCGTCGGTGGACGGGAGGCTCTGCCAGACGGCGCGGGCTTTTTCCCGTGCCAGGCGTTCGGAGAACTCAGTGGGCGTCTCGCCGGGAGTGTGTACCTCGGGGACGTCGGCCGGCTGCGCGATGAAGGGTATGGCCGCGGATTCGAGCAATTCACGGCGCCGCGGTGACGAAGAGGCGAGGATAAGAGGCATGCGCCTATTTCATCACAGCCGCGGGGCAGGGTGTTGGCACCACAGGAAGCGCAAGGTTGTTTCCAAGTGTGCTTAACTGGAGGGAATGTCACCCCAGCAGGACCTGCAGGTCAGCGAGTTTATTCGCGGGCTTCCCAAGGCAGAGCTGCATCTCCATCTCGAGGGATCAGTCGATCCGCCCACTCTGGCCGAGCTGAGCCGACGTCACAATACGCCGCTGCGCGTGGAGAACAGCCGCTACGCTTTCAATCCCGATAGCGGCAAGGAACTTACCGAGTCGGATGTCGAAAGGCTTTACCGCTATACGGATTTTCTCGGCTTTCTGATGGCGTTCAAGGCGGTCTCCGAGCGGCTGCGCACGCCCGAGGACTACGAGCTGATCACCTACCGGCTGATGAGAAAACTGGCGGCGGAAAATGTGCTCCACGCCGAGGTGTACGTTTCGGTGGGAGTGATCCACTGGAGAGGCCAGGAGTTTGCCCCCATCTTCGCAGGCCTTGAGCGCGGTCGAGAGCGTGGTGAGCGCGACTTTGGCGTGTCCCTGCTGTGGATCTTCGATGCTACCCGCCACTTCGGCCCCGAGGCCGCGCTGCGGGTCGTGGAGGAGGCGATCATCTACCGCGAGCGCGGCGTGGTGGGCTTCGGCATTGGCGGCGATGAGCAGCGGGCCGGTCCCGAGCTGTTCCCCGAGGTCTACGCCCAGGCGCGCAGGCACGGACTTCGGCTGACCTGCCACGCAGGCGAGAGCTCGGGGCCGGAGTCGATTGCGGCGGCGATCGATCACCTGGGAGCGGAGCGAATCGGGCACGGGCTAAGTGCAGGGCGCGATCCCGCCCTCATGCAGCGGCTGGCCGGGTCGCAGATCCCGATCGAGGTATGCCTCTCCAGCAACCTGCACACCGGCTGCTGTGCCGAGCTTCGCCAGCACCCCATGCCCTCATTTCTTGACCACGGCATGATGGTCACACTCAACACCGATGACCCGGAGATGTTCCTGACCTCGCTCAACCGCGAGTACCAGCTTGCCCAACAGATATTCGGGCTCAGCGATCGAGACTTGCGTGCGCTAGCCATAAACTCCTTCCGCGCGTCGTTTCTGCCCGAGGAGCGGAAGCAGGAGTACTTGGCATTGGTCGGCCCGCACGGTTGATCGCGATTTCTCTCGATTTTCCAGGCCAGCGATTTCGAGATCCGCGGCAAGCCCGCCTGCGATGACAAAGGCCCGGACACGAACATCCGCGCCGCACACGGGCTCGATTTTCCGGAGTCCTCGAGGCGCGTTCAATAATCAATCCGCTTATGCCTGAGCATATTGGTATTGTTGCAGTCAGCGCCGAGGGCGCCGCGCTCTGCTACCGGACGATCTGCATCGAGGGGGCCTCGCTGCTGGGTCCGCACAACCATCCCGAAGTCACCATGCACACCCTCCCGCTGGCCGAATACATGCGCCACATATACGTGGACGATTGGCAAGGTGTGGCCGAAATGATGCTTTCGTCCGCGAACAAGCTGGCCGCCGCCGGGGCCGACTTTCTCATCTGCCCGGACAACACTGCGCACCAGGCGCTGCCCAGAGTGGTCGACCGCTCGCCACTGCCCTGGCTGCATATAGCCGATGAGGTGGCCACAGAAGCCGTTCGGCATGGCTATCGCAAGCTGGCCATCACCGGCACCAAGTATCTGGTGGAAAGCGACGTTTACCCGGACAAGCTGCGCGCCCGCGGGCTGGAGTTTCTTCGTCCCCAGCGGGAGGAGCGCGAGTGCATCAACCAGATCATCATGGACGAGCTGGTGTATGGACAATTCAAGCCGGAAGCCCTGGCGTATTTCCAGACGGTGATCGCGCGCATGCAGAGCCAGGGTTGCGACGCGGTGGTGCTGGGGTGCACGGAGATTCCGCTGCTTGTATGCCCAGCGAACTCGCCGCTGCCCACGCTGGATTCGACGCGCTTGCTGGCGCGAGCGGCCCTGCGCCGGGCGGTCGGGGCGGCGGCGGTCGCAGGCTGCGGTTGACCTGGCCGAGCTTCCCATGTACCTTAGCGGCACGGCAATGAGCAACACTGCCCTCCCAATTCGCACCGGCAGCGCGTATCCGCGACCGGCGTTCCCGCGTCCCGACGCGGGCAGCGTGGGTGGTGTGCAGTTGAGCTGAGAGACGAGCCGTACAAGCGAGTTTCCCACGACCCACGGTGCCCGGCATCGCGGGTCGTTGTGTTTTGGGCAGGTAAAGCTGCGCTCGCTACCACACGGAAGGCAAACCAGAGGGGAAGCTAATGGCAAAGACAAAACACACGACGAGCAACGAAAAGGGGCTGGGCGGGCAGCGGCTTGCGCTGCTGGGTGCGGGCAAGATCGGAGGCATCCTGCTGCAGGCACTGCTGGACAACGGCATCCTCGCACGCAACCAGACCACAGCCACGGTCAAGCACGAGGAGCGCGCCGGGCGGGTGGCGGAGAAGCTCCAGGTGGCGGTAGGCACCGATAACGTGGCTGCGGTGCGCAAGGCGGACATCATCGTGCTTGGAGTGAAGCCGCAGGTGGTGAGCGGCGTGCTGCATGAGATCAGGCATGCCGTCAAGCCCTCGCAGTTGGTGATTTCCGTGGCCGCGTCCGTGCCCACGGCGTACATCGAGAAGCACCTCGACTCCGACGTGCCCGTGGTTCGCGCCATGCCCAACACCCCCAGCATGCTGCGCTGCGGCATGACGGCGATCGCCAAGGGCCGCTTCGCTACCGCCGATCACCTGGAGATCGCGCGCACCCTGTTCGATTCCGTGGGCAAGACCGTGCTGGTGGATGAGCAGCACATGGACGCCTGCACCGCGCTCTCGGCGAGCGGGCCGGCTTACATCTACGTGATCCTGGAGTCGCTGGCGGAAGCCGGAGTAAAAGTCGGCCTGCCACGCGATCTTGCCACGCTGCTGGCGGCGCAGACTGCGCTGGGCGCAGCCAAGGTGGTGCTCGAAACCGGCGACCATCCCGCGCTGCTGAAGGATGCGGTCACTACGCCCGCCGGCTGCACCATTGATGGCCTGTTGGAGTTGGAGGAGGGCGGCTTGCGGGTGACGCTGATCCGCGCGGTGGTCAAAGCCACACAGCGGGCGCGCGAACTGCTGATGGGATGACCAGTCGGTGAGGCCCCCGAGGTTCTACTGGATCTGCACCAGCTCGCCCGCGCCGGTGGGAGCAGGGGGGACGTTGCTCTTTTGGGGAGCGCGCCAGGCGTCAAGGTAGGAGACCTGGTGGACGCAGGAGACGGTGCAGTGTGGTGCGCATGACTTTTCCGTCAGGTATTCGCGGCGGATGTCGTCCACCGTGTACTCGGCGAGCGGTTTGGCAGGGTAGCCGCGCTGCTGCGAGCAGTAGTGCACCAGGCCGTTTTCGCAGATGTAGAGATAGCGCGCCCCCGCGCGGCAGCGCCACTGGTTGGGCCGGCCGCTGGCGATGTTGTCTTGAAAATAGTTGATGCGCGCGTAGCTGGCCTTTTCCATGGCCTTCATGGCGTGATAGATGCTGCGCTCTTTTTCCCCGAGCGGCAGCACCTGCCCGTCACCGTTGTGAATGATGCCCACGGTGGAGGTCAATCCCAGTTCCAACGCTCGTTTGCCGATGACCAGCGCGTCTTCCGGATTGCGGATTCCGCCGCCCACCACGGAATTGATGTTCACGTGAAAGTCGGCGTATTCGGCCAATAACCGCAGTTTCTTGTCGAGTACCTTCAGGCTCTTCTTGGAAACATCGTCGGGAGTGACGTTATCGATCGAGATCTGGAGGTGTTCGAGGCCGGCGCGGTTCAGCCCCTGGATGCGCTCGCTGGTGAGCAGATAGCCATTGGTGATCATGCCGGCGATCATTCCCCTGCGGCGGATGTGCCGGATCACTTCGTCCAGCTCGGGATGGAGCAAAGGCTCGCCGCCGGAAATGGTGATGATCGTAGTTCCCAGCTCGGCTAGCTTGTCGAGACGCCGACGCATCTCATCGAGCGGCACGGGCTGAGAAACCTTGTCGTATTCGTTGCAATAGGTGCAGGTGAGGTTGCAACGCCGCATGGGGATGACATGGGCGAGGATGGGATGATCGGTAGAGGCCAGCGCCTTGGCGATCATCTTGAGCTCGCGACTGCGGCGATGCACGGCCTTCCAGCCGCGCCGGATTCTTCGGTCTAGCTCCATCCCTCTGAAAGTACGTGTATTAGAACATATGGCGGCCTTGCCTGGGCGCCACAATTGCCGGATAGCGCGATTTCCGCGTTGAACGGTAAGTGGGGCAATGTGAAAGGTCTGTAAAAGCGTGCTCTTGGCTGCAGGATGAGACTAATCCAACCGGCCGGAAACACCGCTGCAGGTCCTTCCGCTGGCGCCGCACCTAAACCTTCCTGAACGGCGCGAAGTACATCACAGTCGAATACTCAAACCGCACCCTGCCGTTCTCGGCGTATTTCTTGAACAAGGCCTCGGCATCGCGCACGATCACTTCGTGATTGGGCTCGCCGGGAGCGGGAACGTATGAAGATGAGCGCAAGCGCCCCAGAAGGCCCTCGCGGTCGAAATCCTGGGTCTTTTCGAAAACCCGCTTGCGGTAGGTGCTTGGGCTGAAGAACTCCTGCAGGATTTCTTCCGTGATATTGCGATGATCCACCCGCGTGTAGTCGCGTGAGTAGCGGCGAAGCAGCTCTTCGTAGGCCTTCAGGAAGGGCGTGGTATCGTCCCTGCGCTCGTTCCAGACCAGCACCATCCAGCCGCTGGCTTTCAGGATCCGGAGGAATTCAGCCTTGGCCGCGGTACGGTCAAACCAGTGAAAGGCCTGTCCGGCGGCGACGACGTCCACGCTGGCGAGGCGCAGGGTGGTCGCCTCGGCCGATCCGGGAACGGCGTTGAAATTGGGATTGTTGCCCAGCAGGCTCTCGGCCGCGCGCCGCATGTTCTCGTTTGGCTCGACGGCGTAGACGCGGTTGCCATTGTCGAGGAACAGCTCCGCCAGCTTGCCGGTGCCGGAGCCGACGTCGGCGATACGCCATTCGGGGGTGAGGCCGCACTCGGCAATCAGCGTGCGCAGGATGGCGCGGGGATACGACGGCCGGTAGCGGACGTAGTCGTCCACCCGATTGGAGAAGCGCTGCTTGGAGTCAGGTGCCAGCAAGAACATGCACCTCTGCACTGCGCCGCCAAAAAATCCGCGGCGTTCACTACTTCTTCGGCTTGGCGGTGGGCGGCAGCAGCCCGCTCAGCCGAAGATACATAGCGGCCTGGGCGTAGTGGTCGGCCCAGCCCCCAGCCAGGGCCAGCACCGCCGAGGCTCGGGTTCCCTTGCGGCCTCCGAACAGTTCTACTTCATCGCCAAGGTTTGCGTCGCTTGCCTGGGCCAGCGCCTTCCCGCAGAAATCGAAGGACGCGCGCAAAGCCGTGACCAGTTGGTCTTTGGGAGCGTCTTCTTTCAACTCGGCCACGGTGGGTGCCGCGACATTGCCAACCTTGCTACACAGCAGGTAGTTGGCTTGCGATGTGTGGATGGCGATATGCGCGAACGGCTCCTGCTGCGGCGTGGGTTTGAAGCCGTACTTGTCGGCCGGCATCTCCTCGAGCGCAGCCACCAGGTTTTCCGATTGCCGTTGCAGGGCCCGCTTCGCAGCTTCGATTACCGGATTCTTCTCCTGCGCGGGAGCACCGAGCGCCAGTCCGGCCAGCGCGATGATGCAGGTGAAAAGTCTTTTCATGATGATTGTCTCCTCCAGGCAAAGCCGGGCCTTCAGCAGCCCCTCCTAGAACAGCGCCGCCAAGACCACCCCTGCCAGGGTGATCAGCGCATACCAGATCACCACGGTGGTGACAGTGCTGGAGCGCTTCAGTTTGCTGACGCAGGCGTAGCCGATGCCCATCAGGATGATGGTCCAGATGGCAAAAATATCAAACGCTGAGCCCAGCTTGTGGAACACCGGATGTTCTACCGGATTGATGAAGAAACCCAGATTGGTGGCCACCGGGTTGCGGATGTTGAAGCCCTCAGGATCGGTACCTGCGAGCACACTGATCAGGGTCAGCGGCGTTTTCAGGATCCCTGGCAGGAAGGAGTACATCACCACCGCCATCGAGACTCCGAAGCCGATCTCGGCGCCCGCACCAAAATTGAAGCTGCCCATCATCACCGCCGCCACGATGGCAGCCACCACCAGCAGGAGCACAGGGGAGGCGTAGGCGAAGCCCTTGGTGATGGTGGTCGAGATTTCCATGCGGCGGGCGCGCTCCTCCGCAGGCAGCTTCTCCATGCGCTCGACCGCTTTGGCATCCAGCCTGATCTGGTTTTCGGTCACACGTTCCCAGCCTATCTTGTTGCCCACCACCGACACGAAGATCACCGAAGTGATCGCCAGGATCAACCAGGGCGCCCACCAGCTGGGCTTGCGCTTCAGGTCGGTGAAGGTGCGACTGGGGTTGACGAAGACATTAACCAGCCGCTGCCATTCGGAAAGCCTGGGCTGGGCAGGCTCGGGCGATGGCATGGAAAGCACAGGAGCTGCGCTCATGACGTCCTCCGTAACGGGAAACTGCGAGATTCTACTGATCCCGGAGCATCTGGTAAACCCGTGGCCCGGCTCGGGCAGCCGGGTTGGGTGTGCCGCGTGAAAGGATGTCCCTTCCCCTTCTGCGGACTACAATCGCAGGGCAAAAAGAGAGGCCCATGGAAACCATCCAGAATCGCAGTGAAAGCGGCACCCTCATTCACATCGATAACAAGTTCTTCCTTAGCTGCCAGTTTACGCGCTGCGAGCTGATCTACACTGGAGGCGACTTTGCCTGGCGCAACACCAGCTTTGTGGAATGCAAACTTACCTTCGATGGCCCGGCCGGAAGAACGGTGAATTTTCTGCGGGCGTTCAACCTGCTGAAGGAGCAGCTTGCGGGGGAGGCGGCGCCGCCTGCGGTTCCGCACACCGGCACGGTGCATTGAGGCGGGATCTCGCCTGGGATCTCTCATCAACCAAGACGCGTTGCGGGGACCTGGGATAGCGCTGAGTGAAGCTCGTCAGGGGTTGGCGATGGGAATCTCCGGGGTCGCCGCCAGCAGCGACTTCGTGTAGGGATTTTCGGGAGTATGCATGAGGTGGTCGGTTTCTCCCACTTCCACGATCTTGCCCCGATACATAACGGCGATGCGCGTGGCCAGATAGCGCACAATGGGCATGGAATGCGAGATGAACAGATAAGTCAGCCCATATTCGCGTTGCAGGCGGGCCATGAGATTGACAATCTGTGCGCCCACGCTGACATCCAGCGCCGAAACCGGCTCGTCGGCGACGATGAAGCGCGGACGCAGCGCCAGGGCGCGAGCAATGCCGATGCGCTGCCGTTGGCCGCCGCTGAATTCGTGGGAATAGCGCCGCAGCGCCGATTCTTCCAGGCCTACGGCGCGCATGAGTTGCGCAGCCTGCTGGCGGTAGCGCGAGCTGCGTCGTTCGGACCCGGTCCAGTGTCCAGGTCGGGCGTCGGTGCCGCGGTCCTGGCCATCGTCGCCATGGGTGCGGAGGGGTTCGGTGATGATCTGGTCCACGGTCATGCGGGGATCGAGCGATCCGAAGGGGTCCTGGAAGATGATCTGCATTTCGCGGCGCAGGCGACGCATGGCGGTGCTGCCGGCAGCGAGAACGTTGAGCCCGTCAAACTGCACGCTGCCTGAGGTGGGCTCGATCAGGCGCAGCGCCAGCCGTCCGAGGGTGCTCTTGCCGGAGCCTGACTCCCCCACTAGCCCCACGGTTTCGCCGGCATGAATATCGAGGGAAACGTCGTCCACGGCGCGAACCTCTCCTCGCGCGCCGCCAAAGGGAGAGGTCCCCGTGGGGAAGACTTTCACCAGGTTGCGAATCTCAAGCAGCGCCACTTGGCGATGATACTCGAGAGTAAGTGGACAGCGGACAGGGGAATAGGAATCGGCTGAACGGACGGCAGGACGTCCGCTGAACCGCGGTCCGGACGGCCGTCCGGGATGAGTCTCAGTGACAAACGCGCTGGGGGCGCAGCTCGCATTGCGCCCCTTCAAGCGGAACCTGGTTATTCCAGCACGAAGATGTTCTTCCGAGCGCAGATGCTTTTCAGGATGCGTGGCCAGACGGTGACGCTGACCTCGCCGAGATGCGCCTTACGCAGCAGCAGCATCAGGGTCCTGGATTGGCCGATGCCTCCCCCGATCGAGAGCGGGATTCCATTGTTCAGAATTCCCTGGTGGTACGGGAATTTCAGGAACTCCACTTGCCCTGCCACCTGCAGTTGTTTTTGCAGGGTCTCCGGATTCACCCGGATTCCCATGGAAGTGAGTTCGTGCCGGCGCTTGGTTACCGGATTCCATACCAGGATGTCGCCGTTGAGCCCGTGTGTGGGCTTCCCGGTTTCTCCGCTGGTATCGGTGATCCAGTCGTCGTAATCGGCGGCGCGCATCTCGTGAGGATAGCCGTCCTTGAGCGGCCAGCCGATGCCCACGATGAAGATGGCGGGATACTTCTGCAGCACTCGGGTCTCGCGCTGCTTCCGCGGCAGGTCGGGGTACATGTCGAGAATCTCTTCCGCGTGCAGAAACGTGATCTCTTCCGGCAGACGGGGATAGCGCGGGTCGTTCAACTGGGGGAACATCTCGAGCGCGTAGCGCTCGGCGCCCACCAGCACCTTCCAGATGCGGTTGACGACCATTTTCAGGAAGGAGACGTTGCGCTCCTCCGCGGTGATGACGCGCTCCCAGTCCCACTGATCGACGTAGGCGCTGTGATCGTGATCGAGAAAGTAATCCTTGCGAACCGCGCGCATGTCAGTGCAGATACCTTCTCCGAGCTGGCACCCAAATTGGCGCAACGCGGTTCTCTTCCACTTGGTGGCTGCCTGCACTACCTGGGCGTCGATGGGATTCTGATTACGGTCGTTGGAGATGTGGAACTGGATGGGCGTACGCGAGCCATCGCGGTCCAACATGTCGTTGACACCGCTCTCCACGTCGACGATGAGCGGCACGGTCACCATCATGAGGTTCAGTTCCCGGCAAAGGTTCTCCTCGACATACTGTTTGACCGCAAAGATGGCTTTTTGCGTCTCTCGGGGGGTGAGCAGCGACCGGTAATCGCTGGGGAGAATGCGTTCGATCTCGCTGTAGCTACCGATTCCCGGCCCCGCAAGGTCGGCCCTCTTGTCCAGTTCGCTGGGCTTCTTGTGGGCGGGCTTCTTATGCTTTTCCAGGGTGCTGGTGGTCATGAATCCTCCGCGTGATGAAGTGACCTGGCTTCCGGCTGGCCGGACCCCAAAGCCGTGAGTCTCGCTCCGGGGCGTCTTGCGTCTCTCCGGAAGCCGTGTGAGTTCTTCAGATCTCGGTGTGAAAAGCTGACACAGGGCTGGGTGGGGCGCAGTAATGAGGGTCACCGAGGCATGTGCGAGCGGGCAGTCCCCGCCGTCTAATCCTTCCGTCTAGGTCAAACGGCTCAGCCACTTGGGCTATTGCGCACGCAGCACAGGCTGGGCAGACTATCTGGCCAAAGTTTTTCCCGGCATCATCCCGCGGGGAAACGTCAAGGAGGACCCTGAATGAAGAAAGCTTGGTTCGCTACCGCTCTGGCCTTCATCCTGATCGCCCTATCGTCGATGGTTGCGGCGCAGGGACTCAGTGACGTCTACCAGGTGAACTACTTCTCCAATACCCCGGGGCGCGCTGGTACGGCCGAGATTGACCAGGCAGTGCGCATCATCAATCCCGGAGAGCAGGGCACGCCGATCAGTTCCAAGCAGGGCACGGTCTGCGCCGACATCTATGTGTTCGACGACAATCAGGAGATGAGCGAGTGCTGCGCGTGTCCGATTACCGCCAATGGCCTGCTGATCCTGTCGCTCAACTATGACCTGAACGGCAATCCCCTGACCGGATTTCCGGCCCCGACCAACGGCGTTATCAAGATCGTGTCGGACAATCGCGCCAACTGCGATCCCACCTCTCCCGTTCCTACCCCGGATCTGCGCGCCTGGGCGACACACCTGCAGCTTCCGGGCGGGGTCATAGTAACCACCGAAACGGAATTTCAGGGGGCGTTGCTCCAGCAGGACGAGCTCTCGTTCCTGGGCACCGCATGCTCGTTTGTGCAGTTCCTGGGCAGCGGGAAGGGCGTCTGCGAGTGCAGCATCGAAAGCAACTAGGTTAAGCCCACGGCGGGTCCCAGTGTTCAAGACCACCCCAATGCGGGTGGTCTTCTGTTTTGTATGCCTTCCCGGCAGCCCCCAGCCACATCGAGTCGTCAGCGCACACTGCCCCGGTTGCCCAGCGCCGTAAGTAGTAACTCACCGTTTGGGTTAGGCGTCGTGTCTACCCCAGTCGGCTCCCCCATTTGGGGAATTGTGAATGCAGCTCGGGCCGGTGCATTCTGCCCGAGCGATTTCCGCCACCGCATGGCCGGAACATATCAAGGAGGATTCCGTATGTGTAAGACCCTTTCCGTTGCTGTTCTGGTACTGTTCCTGGTTGTCTGCGCGTCGTTTGCTCCGGCGCAGGGGATCAGCGAAGTGTACTGGGTAAACTATTTCTCAACCGCCTCTGACACGAAGGCGCCGGGGTATCCCGATACAGCCGTTCGCATCATCAATCCTGGAGAGCAGGGAACGCCGCTGTCTGCGCATGAAGGTTCGGTGTGCGCTGACATCTACGTGTTCGACGCCAACCAGGAAATGAGCGAGTGCTGCTCATGCAACATCACGGCCAACGGGCTGCTGACGTTCTCCGTCAACTATGACCTGAACGGCAACCCGCTGACCGGCTGGCCGGCTCCCAGTACGGGCGTGATCAAGATCGTCTCCGACAACCAGGCGAACTGCGATCCCACCAGCCCGGTTCCCACCACCACGCTGCGCGCGTGGGGAACTCACCTGCAGAGCCCCGGTGGCGAGTACTTCTCCACCACGGAAGCCGAATTCGAGCCTGCGTTGTTGCAGCAGGACGAGCTCTCCTTCCTGGGCCAGGCCTGCGCGTTCGTGCAGTACCTGGGCAGCGGCAAGGGCGTTTGCTCCTGCCCCGAGCAAGCGAACTAGTCGGGTAGCCGGATCAACGCTGCGTTAGCTCTCCCCCGTGCAGGACCATTCGTTTCGTGACGGATGGTCTTGCACGAGAATAAGGCGA
This sequence comes from Terriglobales bacterium, assembly GCA_035319065.1. Taxonomy (GTDB): domain Bacteria; phylum Acidobacteriota; class Terriglobia; order Terriglobales; family Acidobacteriaceae; genus DASPRM01. Next base: position 39,465 of record DATHDM010000316.1, on the reverse strand, counting down.
AACGTACCAGGCAGTAGCAAGGTTAGAAGGGGCCGAAGCATATCCGCCGCGTGCGAGCCCGCGCGGCGGATATGATTTCGGCTTTTGGCGTTACAGAGAACATTGCATAGGCGTTGGAACCGCATCCATCACTACTCGACCCACGCTGATCCTGTGGAGGGCCCGTCAACGGCCGGCCAAGCTGATTCATCAGGGGGAATTCGAACACCTGCTGCTCGGGGCCAGGAATCTGAGTCGTGGGACTTGGTCGGCACATCTGAATCCAGGGGGGATGCCATGCACAAAGTGAACCTTGCCGAAAAGTTCTCCCGCTTCCAGGATTACTACAGTCCCAAAATTGCCGGTGAAGTGAACGACTCCTACGTCAAGCTGGTCAAGGTAAAGGGTGAATTCGTGTGGCACCATCATGACGAGGAGGATGAGCTTTTTCTAATCGTGAAAGGAACGCTGCGCATGAAATTCCGCGAGCAGGGCGTGGAGCGGGAGTTGGCGCTCCATCCCGGCGAGTTTGTCATCGTGCCCCGCGGAATGGAGCACTTGCCTATCGCGGATGAGGAGGTGCACCTTGTGCTCCTCGAGCCCAAGAGCACGCTCAATACCGGGAACGTCCGCAATGAGAGGACGCTGGAAGTGCTGGAGCAGGTCTGACGGAGGGGCCGCGGGCCTCGAGGAACGTGCTACCCTGTTCCATCCGTAGGTGAGCCAATCTCCCAAAATCCAGGATGCTCTGAGCTGGGTCCGTTCGATCTTCATCCTTGACCCGCTGATTTACTCTTACACTGTCGTCCTGGGGAGTCTGTCGCTGATCAGTTCCCTGTTTGACCGGCAGGGCCGCGTGCAGCATCAGTTTGCGCGCTTGTGGTCGTGGCTGATCCTGAAAACCACCTTGTCCCCGGTTCGAGTGTTGGGCCTTGAGAACCTCCAGCCTGAGCAGCCCGCGGTTTATGCGGCGAACCACATCTCCGCGCTGGACATTCCGCTACTGTACGCGAACATGCCCATGCCGTTCCGGATCATCGCCAAGGAGGAGTTGTTTCGCTATCCCTTCATGGGTTGGCACTTGCGGCGGTCGGGACAGATTGCCGTGGACCAGAGCGATGCGCGCTCCAGCCTGCGCGCGCTGAATCGTGCTTCGGAAACCGTCCACAAGGGAATGCCGCTGGTCGTCTTCCCGGAAGGCGGGCGATCGGGGACAGGCCAGGTCAGGCCGTTCCTGAGCGGAGCATTCTACGTCGCTATCAAGGCGGGCGTTCCGGTGGTGCCCCTGGCAATTGTAGGGACGAACGCGTGTCTTCGGCCGAACACCTATCACATCCGTCCGCACCCGATTGAGCTGATCGTGGGTAAGCCGATCTCAACCGCCGGATACGCCACGCGAGACATGGATGTGCTCTCTCAGCGCGTGCAGGCGGTGATCGAGGACATGTACTATGCCCGGGCCTCGGCGCCTGACCCGAGGCCTGCTGCTGCTCCTCGACCCGCGGCAGCGCCGGCGGAAGTCGAGACTGCGCGCCGGCAGGAGCCGCGCTAAACTTAACCCATGCGCCCGCGCATTGCCGTACCGTTGCCCCACTCGCAGAAGCCGGACTACAACCAGCGCTCCCTGCCGCAATACATGCAAGCGGTAGAGGCCGCAGGGGGTGAGGCAGTCATGATTCCCTTGGACCGGCCGAACGCCGAGATCGCCCGCCTGGTGACCACCTGCGATGCGGTTCTGCTGCCCGGCAGCCCCGCCGATCTTTCCCCGGAAAAGTACGGGGCCACAAAACGTAAGGAAACCAACCCCGCCGACCCCGGCCGTGACAATGTGGACGAACTGCTGCTGCAGGACGCACACAACATGCGGAAGCCCATCCTGGGGATCTGCTATGGGGTGCAGGCACTCAACGTGTGGCGCACGGGGACCCTGTTTCAGGACATTCCCTCTGAGGTTCGCACCCAGATCAACCACGAGGCGGGGCGAAAGGTGCCGCGCGCGCACACCGTCGAAATCGAGCCGGGCTCGACGCTGGCGCGGGTGCTGGAACCGATTTGGCCCGCCGACCGGGGGAGGCCTTGCGGCTGGGTGAACTCGAGCCATCACCAGTCGGTGGCCTCGGCCGGCGACGGCCTGCGCGTGGTCGCGCGTTGCCCGGAGGACGGCATCATCGAAGCCGTCGAGGGAAGTTCTTCCGATCACTTCGTGCTCGGAGTGCAGTGGCACCCGGAACGAGGATTCGAGGTGGATCCCGCTTCTCAGGCGATCTTTCGCGCGTTTGTCGAAGCGGCGCGGCGCCGCCACGAACAGCCCCGCACCCCGGCTCCGGATTTTGAGACGCTGCCCCGCTAGACGGCATCTATCGCCTAGACACACCCATCCATACCCCACTGGAGGAATCATGGCTCGCAAGAAAGAGGAAGTTCCCAGGAACGAGCACGGCCAGGGCTTTCACGACCGGCCGGCGGGCGAGAAGAGCCGCTACGATCCAGAGTACGAGATGCCCGATCCTGAAGCGGTAGAGGAAGACATTCAGGAAGTGGAAAAGGCGTATAAGCCGCGGAAGAAGAAGTCGGCGTAGACGCTGCCTCCTTCGCGAGCTGCGCCCGCGAGGGATCGATCGCGGGGAGCACAGCCCGCATCGCCCTTGCTGACTTCGCCATGTGGCTTCTGGTAACTTCATCGGCGTATGTCGAATGGAGTTGCCATGTCGGTTGCCGGGCGCGTCGCGTTGATCAGCGGAGGCTCGCGCGGTATTGGGGCGGCTGCAGTGAGCCTCTTTGTGGCCGCCGGCGCAAGCGTCGCCTTCAGCTATCGGAAGGCCAGACAACAGGCAGAGGCCCTTGCGGCGCGCTGCGGCGAGAGCCGCTGCGCCGCCTTCCAGAGCGATCTCGACAGCCCGGAGGCTGCGCGCCGGCTGGTAGAAGCGGCGGTCAAGCGCTTTGGACGGCTCGACATCCTGATCGCCAACCACGGCATCTGGCCTCCTGAGGATGCAGCCGTCGACCGCATGACGGACGAGCAGTGGAGGCGGACGCTGGCGGTCAATCTCGACAGCGTTTTCGGCCTGGTCAAGTACGCGGTTGCGCAGATGAAGAAGCAGGGCGGCGGGCATATCGTAATCATCAGCTCGACCGCCGGCCAGCGGGGAGAGGCGTTTCACTGCGACTACGCCGCCAGCAAAGGCGCGGTGATCAGCATGGTCAAAGGGCTCTCCACCGAGCTGGCGCGCGACCGCATTTACGTCAATTGCGTGGCGCCGGGATGGGTGGCGACGGAGATGGCCGCACCGGCGCTGGAAGATCCAGCCACCAGGCAACGCGTGCTCGTTACTATCCCGCTGGGCCGGGCCGGCACTCCGGAGGAAGTAGCCGCTCCCATCCTGTTCCTGTGCACCGATCACGCAGGATTCATCACCGGCGAAATCTTTAACGTGAACGGCGGCGCGGTATTGGTAGGATGATCGGAGCTCTCATCCCGACGCGGCGAAAGCCCAAGATGCGTCTCCCGCAGGTGCCTTGCGAAATGAGACACCTTATCTTGATTGCGCTGCTAGCCATTGCGCCTGCGCTGGTGCAATCGTCGGCTCAGGAAGCTTCTCCCGCACCTTCTCCCTTCATTGCCGTCGAGAGCACCGACAAAAACGCACTCAAGGCGCGCGCCTTCCTGGACCAGATGATCCAGACGATGGGCGGCAAGACTTACATGTCGGTCCAGGATATGGAGCAGGAAGGTCGTGCCTACAGCTTCCTCCAGGGCCGCCCGAACAGCGTGGGCGCACCCTTCTGGCGCTTCTGGAAGTTTCCCGACAAGGACCGGGTCGAACTCACCAAGCAACGCGACATCGTCTACATCAATGTCGGCGATCGCGGCTACGAGGTTACCTACAAGGGCACCGCGCCGCAGGAACGGGAGCAACTGGAGGATTACCTGCGGCGGCGTGAGCACTCGATGGAAACAGTGCTGCGAATATGGCTGCAGCAGAAGGACACTGCCCTCATCTACGACGGACCGGCGGTGGCGGAGCAGAAGCCCTGCGATTCGGTGACCATCCTCGATGCCAAGAACGACTCGGTCACCATCTTTATTGACCGCAACACGCACCTGCCGGTGAAGAAAGTCTGGAGCTGGCGGGATCGCCTCGACAACCTGAAGAACGAAGAGGGAGAAATCTACGACAACTTCAGATCGGTTGGCGGGGTGCTGCTTCCGCACAGCATTCTGCGCACCCGCAACGGCGAGATCACCAATCAGCGCTTCCTGACCGTGGTGCGCGTCAATACCGGAGTTGCGGATTCGCTGTTCCAGACCAGCGTGACCTACGATCCCTTCAAGAAGCCCGGGAAGTAATCGGACAAGCAGGAGCCCAGAACTCCTGACCCCAGCTATGCCGGGGGCTTCGCCTGCCGGCTCACCCTTTGCTCACCTCGGCCGACCGGCTTAACTTCCACCAGCGTGGAATAGAACGTCGCACCCCGGCCGATGTCGGTGAGGCGGTCGGAGGTGAGTACGTTGATGTTGATGCCATCGGCGCGCTGCTTGCCCGAGTCGAGGCGAGCGGCGACCACACTCGGCTGGATTGCGTCGGTGATGCGCGCCACCAGACGGATTTCCCCGCGGTGATTGAAGACCCGAACCTGCTCGCCGTCGTGAATGTCGCGTGAACGCGCATCGAAGGGGTGAATCTCGAGCAAGCCGGGCTCTTCCAGCGTTCGCACTGTAGGCAGGTTGTTAAACGTGGTGTTGAGGAAGTTGTCAGCCTTTCGCGCCAGCAGCTCCAGGGGGAATTGTGAGTTCCTCCCGCCCGCGCCGTTTCTGTGGTGGCGCGACTCGTTGGGAGGAATGAAGCATGCAACCGGATCCAGGCCCTGGGCCGCTAATTGCGGACTGGAGAGTTCGGCCTTGCCGCTCGGAGTGAAGAAGCCGCCCTCGGCGAAAGGCAAGAAGTGAGCGTGGCTTTTCTCCGAGCCGCCATTCCCTGAAGGTTCCGAAGATCCATTGAACTCAAGGCGGACGAAGTGTTCCCGCTCCAGGCGAGCCCGATCAATGCCCCGCAGCCAGGGGTGGGATGTGGACAGGGCTGCGTCGATCATTTCATCCACTGACTCGCGGAAGCAGTCGTCCTCAAAGCCCATGCGCGCGGCCAGTTCGCGGAATAGATCCACGTTGGAGCGGCACTCGCCCAGCGGAGCGATCGCCTGATTGGAGATCTGCACGTAGTGATGGCCGTAGGCGCCCTGCAAATCCTTGTGCTCGAAGAAGGTGGTCGCCGGCAGCACGAGGTCGGCGTAATCGGTGGTATCGGTAAGAAATTGCTCGTGCACGATGGTGAACAGGTCGGTCCGCCGGAGTTGCTCAATTACCAGGTTGCGATTCGGCGCAACCGCCGCCGGATTCGAGTTGTACACGAACAGCGCTTTCACCGGCGGATCCGATAGCGTGGCCAGCGCCTTGCCCAGCTCCGTCATGTTCACCATGCGAGCGCGGCGGCCGAGCGGCGACTTCTCCATCAGGTCCAGGCGCTCCAGGGCCCCTTTGTTCAGGGGAAATGCGCCGCTGGTGGAGAGTTGGAGGCCGCCTCCGACTTCCTTCCACGATCCCGTAAGGCAAGGCAGCATGGCGACAGCGCGCACTGCCATGCCGCCGTTCTCCGACCGCGAAACCCCGTAGTTGAGGCGAATGACTGCCGGGCGCACGCTGGCATACTCGCGCGCCAGCTTGTAGATGTCGCTGGCGGTGATCCCGGTCCACTCCGCCACGCGCTCGGGCGGGTAATCCTTTACGCGCTCGCGCAGCCCCTCGAAGCCGGTGGTGTGGCGCGCGACGTAATCGCCATCGTAGAGATTCTCGCCGATGATGATGTGCATCATCGCCAACGCTAGGGCAACGTCGGTGCCGGGTGTGATGGGGAGATACCAATCGGCGCAGTCGGCTGTGCGCGTGCGGTAAGGATCGATGACCACCAGCTTTGCGCCCGCGCGCCGGGCCTTGTGGATGAATGGCCACAAATGGACGTTGTTGCCATGAATGTTCGCGCCCCAGGCGATGATGTAGCGCGAGTGCACGAACTGTTCCGGCTCGGTGCCGAGTTTCTTGCCCAGGACGGAAACCAGCGCGTCCCCGCCCGCGGTCGAGCAGATGGTGCGATCCAACTGCGAGGCGCCCAGGCGGTGAAAGAAACGGCGGTCCATGGAGCCGCCACCCAGAGTCCCGAGAGTGCCGCCGTAGGAGTAAGGCAGGATGGCTTCCGGTCCGTGATCGCGGGCAATGCTGCGAAGGCGAACGGCGATTTCCGAGAGAGCCTCATCCCAGGAAATGCGCTCGAAGTCTTCGAAGTTCTTATGGCCTGACCCTTTGGCGACGTGTTTCCGCCGGCGCAAGGGAAAGAGTACGCGATCGGGTGAATAGACGCGGTCGAGATACTTGGCAACTTTCGCGCACAGGAAGCCCTGGGTGACCGGGTGGTTGGGATCACCCTGGATGCGGGTCGCGCGCCCGTCCTGAACGGTGATCCGGACGCCGCAAGCGTCGGGACAGTCATGAGGACAGGCAGCGTGAACCACAGACTTCATAGGTTGATTATACGGGCGTGCAATAAGGAAAGACGGAAGGATGTGACTAGTGCCGCACACGTGGGGCTATGCCCGCTCCGGATCACGGTAGTGGTTGAGCGCTGCAAAGCCATGACCCTCACGCAAAAGGAGACAGGCGGCCTTGCGGCCGCCTGCCGTTGCTTGGGGTGATCCGTTGAGGAACTACGGAAGCACGGTGACCCAGTGGGCGTACATCCGCGGGTTGCCGGTGGAGTTGTCCTTCAGCACCAGGCCGTAGGTTCCCACCTTGGCGCTGCCGGCCGCGGCCAGCCCGCTCAGCCCGTTGATATTGCGGAAGTGCGTGAAGTTGCTGGTGGAGACATCCAAAGGAGCGCCCAGGATGTATCCGAAAAGGCGGTTGTTCTGGATCTGGAAGCTGCCCTGGTTGCCGCTCACGATGTTGACGCTGTTAGCTACCAGATCGCCTTCCACACCCTGCCGGCGCAGCACGACCCGGTGTGGGACGAGCACCGCGGGGTTCTGGGTGGTGTCCAGCATCCCGCCGATGGCGATGCGCTGGCCAACCACCAGTTCGGAGCTGTTGAACAGGAAGCTGGTGAACCAGTTGTCGACATGGCAGATGTCGTAATCCTGCACCTGACTGATGTCGAGCGTGACCGGGAAGCCTACTTGGATGTTGGCAATGTCAGGCCACTCTTCCCCGACCAGCAGGGTCACGGTTTTCACCGGACCGGAGGTTGGGTTGACTGCCACGATGCGGCCGCTCACGAAATTCGAGTGGGTGGTAACGACCTCGACCGAACTCGCCAGCACGCTGCCGTCGTTCTGGACCGTGCCGTCAACCTCGATCACGGCCGGAGTGGTGAGCGTGCTGAGGCTAGTGGTGCCGCTGTACGTAGTGGAGCTGTTCACGTCGATAGTGATCTGGTGGCCGTGCAGCCGCTGGATCACGAACGAGTTGCCGGCCACGTTGACCGAGACCAGACCGCCGCGAAGGTCGGTGATCTGCGCGTCGTCGTCCTTGGGGAAAACGGGGCGCAGGTCGATCTGCGGGTTGACCACGCCGGTCACCTGGCCCGCATTGTCCAGCTGCACCGACTGCCGCAGGTCAAACTCCATGTGCAGGCCGGAGAGACCGTTGGCCGTAACCACCATGGGAGTCTTGAGAGAAACGGTCACAGTGGTGGTGGGGGAAGTGGTGTTGTTAGGCGCAGTGAAGGAGCCGTTGATCGTGCCTACTCCCGGAGGTGTCTGGCTCAGGTCCAGGTACGAGATCACGGGATTAGACAGACTGAAGGTGGCGCTGGTGTAGGTTCCCGCTGGCACCGAGTTAAAGGCGAGCAGCGTGCGCAGTCCAAGCAGGCGGGCGAAATCGACGGTGGTTGCCTCAGACAGCGCAGTAACGCTCGTGGACGAGTTGTTCAGCGTGATGCTGTTGATAGTGACGTTGAATGCCAGCACGGATGGCAGCGGAGCATCCTCGGCCGTGATGAAGGTAGCCCCTTGACTTTGGCTGGTGTTGGTGTTGCCGGAGTTTGAGGAGCCAGCTCCCCCTCCGCATGCCGTAAAGATGGTTGCCAATATCGCGGTCAGGACCGCAAGGGAAAACAGACGTCGCATGACACACTCCAGAGACTTGGATTCTGGGGGAGCTGTTTCTGCGGACGCACACTTAGAACCCGCGCCGTGGACGATAGTTGCTGGTTACTGAAGTCCAGCGAACCTGCAGGGAGGTGCGTTGTGGAAGGTAACTGTCAGGGTAACCACCGCCGCATCAATAGACGGTGTTGCCGCACTCCGGACAGCGCTGTGGCCAGTCGTCGCTGCTGAACTCGTAGAGGATCTCGCCGCAGACAGGGCAGACCTGCTGCAGGTCCTCGGCCAGATCGTCTTCGAGGTCGAGGTTGGGCTTGGTTCCTGAGAAGGCGAGTACGGCGAGTGGACTGTCGATGAACGGCATAAGAACCTCCGATGCGCGAGACAGCGATGCCTGTATTGTGCCCCGGGGGCAACGCGCGAAAGTGAAATCCCTGCGAGCCCCGATCGGTGGTGCCGATTTGGGAAAGCAGAGCGTGCCGCGACTTCCGATCCTTGTTGACGGCCACAAGGAATTGCCTTACTGGGTCGCGGTTTTCCAGTACTTCCAGAGATAGACAAATGTGAGGTAGTGGGTCACCAGCAGCGCCGGAACCCAGAAGGCAGGAATCCAGTAGGCTGGACCCATGTAGGGCTGCGCGTCATAAATCGTGGCCAGTGTCATCGCGTTCAGCAGGTCGAGTGTTCCTTCGACGTTGAAAATCCACACTAGGAGCCGGCTGACTGGCGCCTTCCTCACCAGGGCGAGAATCGCGGCCAGTGCCAGCATGGCGGCGAGCAGGTCTCCGAATGCTGCCGGATAAGCGAAGTGCGGCGCAATTCCGGCATAGGTGGCTCCAGGCGCCAGAAACATCAATCCCAAGTGGCGCATTGCATGAAGCAGAAGAATTGGAATCAGTAGGGTTTGTGGTTTCAGTTCGCGGAGTTTTGGGAAGACGTAAATGCGGGCCGCGGCCCAGAACACCAATGTGCTGAACAGTAGATTGACAGTCAGTATATTCATCAGACTCCCTCCCGCTTGCAGCGTTCACTGCATTCGATTTCCAAAAGCCAGGCCGCGATGCAACCCCTCTCCGCCGTTGGCCTCCAACTGGCTGGGGACGACACGTCGTTTTTTTTCGTGTTCAAAACTATGACCGCAAGAATCGGATGGACGTGGGGGAGCCGACTCCGGTGAAATGCCAGCCATCGGCTACACTCAGAGCAGAGGTGCCCTCATGGACGCAGGTGAGTTTCGACAGGTGGGCCATCGCGTGGTGGATATGCTGGCGGAGTATCTGGAACACATCGAGGAGAAGCCGGTGTTCTCAAACGCGGAGCCGCGGCTCCTGGCGGAGCTGTTTGCCGAGCCGCTGCCTCAGGACCCCAACACGGCGGCGGAGGTCTTAGGCGAGCTGGAAGAGAAGCTGCTCCCTTACTGCACCCACGTCGGGCATCCCGGGTATATGGGACTGATCACCCCGTCGCCGAATCCTACTGGTATCCTTGCGGATTTCATCTGCTCGGCTCTGAATCAGAACATCGGCGCCTACACCATCGGGCCCTCCGCCGTTGCCATGGAGCGTAGGACGGTTCGCTGGCTTACCGATCTGGCAGGTTACGGTCCTCAAGCCGGAGGGAATCTCACCAGCGGCGGCATGATGGCCAACTTCATCGGCATCAAACTGGCCCGCGATTGGGCTTCTCGCGACCGTGCGCAACACCAGGGAGTGCAAGAGCGCTGGGCGGTGTATGCCTCCGAGGAACGGCATGTTTCAGTGGACAAAGCTATCGATGCGGTGGGCCTGGGCCGCGCGGCACTACGCGCTTTGCCGACTGATGAGAAATTTCAACTCCGTCTGGATGCGCTCGAAACAGCTATCAAAGAAGATCACAAGCGTGGCGTGCGGCCGATGTGCATCGTCGGGATTTTTGGAACCACAAACACCGGAGCCATCGATCCCATACGCGAGCTGCGCAAAATCGCCGATCGCGAGGGCATGTGGCTGCATGCCGATGCCGCCTACGGAGGCGGGATGCTGCTCTCGCACGAATTTGCCATGCGGGATCACGGGCTGGAGCTGGCGGACTCGATCACCATCGATCCGCACAAATGGTTCTACGCACCGCTCGATGCGGGGGCGATCTTGGCCAAAGATGAGCGGCGGCTGACGGCGTCGTTCGGTTTGAAGCCGGCGTATCTCACCGACGAACTCGATCGCGAGAGCGAGCGCTACCAGTATTACGTCCACGGCTTCGAACAGTCGCGCCGCTTTCGCAGCCTGAAAGTGTGGATGAGCTTCAAGCGCTATGGCGCGCGCCAGATCGGCGAGTGGATAGACAACAACATCCGCCAGGCGAAATATCTGTATTCGTTGGCTGGGAAGCATCCTGCGTTCGAGGCGGCGAGCGACCCGCCGATGTCGGCGATCTGCATTCGCTATGGCCTTGCTGACCTGGACCCCTCGCAAGCCAAGGCACTGCACGCCGAGGTGGCCCGGCGAGTTGAGGAGAGCGGAAAATTCTGGATTTCGACCACCGAGCTGAAGGGCAAGTCTTGGTTCCGCATCAATCCGGTAAACTTCCGCACGCGTCAGGAGCACATGGAGCAATTGCTGGCATTGCTGGAAGAGGAATGCCACGCCCAGCTGCGGCAGAGAGGGCTGGCGAGCAAGGCAAGTGACTGAGCCTCCGCTGGGATGGCCTAGACTTCCAGCACCTCTTTCTCCTTGGCCGCGCTCATGGTTTCCATCTTCTTGATTTCGTCGTCCGTGAGCTTCTGGATCTCCTCCAGCGCCCGGCGTTCGTCGTCCTCGGTGATCTTCTTGTCCTTGAGCGCCTTCTTGATGGACTCGTTGCCATCGCGGCGGACATTGCGGATAGCGGTGCGGTGATCCTCCAGCACCTTGTGAAGATGCTTGACCATCTCCTTGCGCCGTTCCTGGGTGAGGGGCGGAACTGGAACGCGGATGATCTTGCCGTCGTTCATGGGATTCAGACCGAGGTCCGCGCTGCGGATGGCCTTCTCGACGGTCGAGAGCGAGCTGGGATCGAAGGGCTGCACCGTAATCAGCTGCGCTTCCGGAGCGTGTACCTGAGCGACCTGGTTGAGCGGCATCAGGGAGCCGTAGTAGTCGATCTGCACGCCGTCGAGCATATGCACCGACGCGCGCCCGGTACGCACCGCAGCCATCTCGCGGCGGAAATCCTCAACCGCTTTATCCATGCGTCCCTTGAGCTGGCCAAAGACTTCCTTGAGGGCGGGGATGCCCGCCATTGTCTGCGCCATATTGGAGTGTCTCCCGTGCTTTCTAAAACCGCAGATTATACCTTGTGCGAGGCAGCCGGCGTGGTGATGGCGACTCTGCGCCGGTGAAGAAACCCGTTCACGCGCTGACCAGCGATCCGACCTTTTCTCCCAGCACTACCCGGCGGATGTTGCCGTGCTGATTCAGGTTGAAGACCACGATGGGGAGATTGTTGTCGCGGCAGAGGCTGATGGCGGTAGCGTCCATCACCTTCAGGCCGCGCTGCAGGATGTCGAGATAGGAGATGCTGGGAAACATCTTGGCGTCTTTGACGATGACGGGATCGGCGTCATAGATGCCATCGACCTTGGTGGCCTTGAGGATGGCATCGGCTTTGATCTCCATGGCACGCAAGGAAGCGGCGGTATCGGTGGAAAAGTAGGGGTTGCCGGTGCCGCCCGCGAAGATGACGATGCGGCCTTTTTCCAGGTGGCGTATGGCGCGCCGGCGAATGAAAGGCTCGGCGACCTGGTTCATCTCGATAGCCGACTGCACGCGCGTGTAAATGCCCTGCTTTTCGAGCGCGTCCTGCAGGGCGAGCGCGTTGATGACCGTAGCCAGCATGCCCATGTGGTCGGCGGAGACACGGTCCATGTTTTTTGCCTGCACTGCCACACCACGGAAGAAATTTCCGCCCCCCACCACGATGGCGATCTGCGCGCCCAGGGAGTGTACGTCGGCAAGTTCAGCGGCAATTTCCTGTAGGCGGGACGAATCAACTCCAAATCCCTGGTTGGCGGCGAGGGCCTCGCCGGAAAGTTTGAGCAGGATGCGCTTAAAGACGGGTTGATGCACGCGTCGTGTCCGTAGCCTCTGCCTTCAGTCTAGCGGGAGCGGGGGCGGATGCGCAAACGGGAATGACGCCGGCCCGGAAAGGCGCGGGGGGGTGCAAGCAATGAGGGTGGGGGCGGCGTGGCTGAAAGCCGCGTCCCGCACAAAGCAACCCGCTACTTCGCCACCGGAGTTGCCGCCTCGCCGTCGTTGCCGTCCTGCTTGAGCGCGCTAATGGCGATGGTTGCGCCGGGCTCGCCGACTTTGAAGCGCGCGAACCGGCGTACGGCAATGTTCTCGCCCAGCTTGCCGATCTTTTGTCCGATGAGCTGGGAGACGCTGATGGTCTGATCTTTGATGAAGGGCTGCTCGTAGAGGCAGACCTCCTCGTAGAACTTGGCCATCTTGCCTTCGACGATCTTTTCCACCACGTTGGCCGGCTTGCCGGTGGCCGCAGCCTGCGCCCGGTAAATGTCCTTCTCCTTCTCGAAGGCTTCGGGAGTGACCTCTTCCTTGCGAATGAACTTCGGGTCGCTGGCCGCGATGTGCATGGCGACATCGTGCACCAACTCCTTGAAGTCGTCGGTGCGGGCGACGAAGTCGCTTTCGCAATTGACCTCAACCAGCACGCCGATCTTGCCGCCGGCGTGAATGTAGCTGGTGACCGAGCCTTCACTCGTAGTGCGCGCGGCCTTTTTCTGCATGATGGCAGCCCCGCGCTTGCGCAGCAGCACGATGGCCTCGTCCATATTGCCCTTGGCTTCGGTGAGTGCGTTCTTACAGTCCATCATCGGAGCGCCCGTCTTGTCGCGCAGCTCGCGCACCTGGTTGGCAGAAATGTTCACGGAAGTCGTTCCCATAATTACAATAATCCTGTCGATTAGATGGGCGCTGACGCAAATCGATTCGCGCCCTGAAATTGCGGCTCTGTCGCTGGCGGCTCGGGTCGAAACTGCGCTTCCGCCTGCAAACGCGGGAGCCCTTTTTCGCACCCAGGGCCTAGAGGGTCTGCGGCTCCGCGTGGCGGACTTCCGCCGCCTCTGCTTCGGGCTCCGCGGCCGAAGGCTGCTTCTTGCCGTTGCCGCGCAGGACATCCTCCATGGAGATGTCCTCGCCCGCTTCCTCTTCGCCGGCGAATTCCGCAGGTATGTGCACCGGGGCGGCTTCGCTCTCGGCGCTGGCCACGGCAGCCTCGGCCGCCTGGGCGGCCTGTACGTCCTCCACCTGCTTGTCGGTTGCGGCCTGCGTGCCCTCAACCACAGAGTCGGCGATCTTGGACGCGAACAGACGAATCGCGCGCAGGGCGTCGTCGTTGCCCGGGATGACGTAATCCACTTCCGTGGGATCGCAGTTGGTATCGACGACGGCAACCACCGGAATGCCCAGTTTGCGGGCTTCGCGCACTGCGATTTGCTCCTTGTTGGAGTCGATGACGAAGATGGCGTCGGGCAGGCGACTCATCTCCTTAATGCCTGCCAGGTTGGCCTGCAGGTGCTTGCGTTCGCGCTCCAGCTTGATGACTTCCTTCTTGGGCAGCAAGTCGTAGCGGCCGTCGGTGGCCATCTCGTCGAGTTCCTTGAGGCGCTTGACTGACTTCTGCACCGTCACCCAGTTGGTCAGCAGTCCTCCCAGCCAGCGCTGGTTCACGTAGAACATGCCGCAGCGTTGGGCTTCTTCGGCGATGGCATCCTGCGCCTGGCGCTTGGTGCCGACGAACATCACGGTCTTGCGCTCGGCGGCCAGATCGCGGATGAAGTTCGAGGCCTCCTTGAACATCTTGAGCGTCTTCTGTAGGTCGATGATGTAGATCCCATTGCGCTCCCCGAAGATGTATTCCTTCATTTTGGGGTTCCAGCGCTTGGTCTGATGCCCGAAGTGGACGCCCGCTTCGAGCAATTCCTTCATGCTGATGTTAGCCAAAAAACCTCCTTTTTGAATTGCATCCCGGCCAACATCGAGGTGCCGGGATTACATTCCCATCACCCGCCCCTGATCAAATGGGAGGGACGGGAAAATTCGATTCCTGGTTACTGCCTCGAGCCGCGGTCCGGAATCGAGACCACAGCGGCAACTCAAAACCAAGCGAACCGCGTCCGGCAAGCGGTTTAACGCTTGCTGAACTGGAACCGCTTGCGCGCACCCTTCTGGCCGTACTTCTTGCGCTCCTTGGCACGCGAATCGCGAGTCAGAAATCCCGCGCTCTTCAGCTTGCTGCGCAACTCCGGGTTGAATTGCAGCAAAGCTCGCGCAATGCCCATCTTGACGGCTCCAGCCTGGCCGTTCACGCCCCCGCCCGACACGGTGATTACGGCGTTGAAGGTGGCTGCGCTGTCGGTAGCCACCAGCGGCTCCCGCGCCTCGACGCGCTGCGCCACGGTCACGAAGTACTGGTCAAACAGCCGGCCGTTGACCTTGATTTCACCTGCGCCGGGACGAAGAAACACGCGAGCCACGCTCGATTTGCGGCGTCCCGTTCCGTAATACTCAACCTGTTCTGCCATGTTCCAATCTTTCCCGGGGCACCCGCGCCCTGCGGAGGCCCACAACCATCAAAGTATTATAGCGGCGGATCACAGAAGCCTTGCCGCACTTCACTGCTCCGGCCAGAGTTCACAGGAGGGGCGGCCGGTCCCCCATGAAATCAACCGGCAACGGCAACCGCCTCGGGCTTTTGCGCCTGGTGCGGATGCTTATCGCCGCGATAGACCTTCAGCTTGCGACCCATGGATTTCCCCAGCTTGGACTTGGGCAACATGCCGAGGATCGCGTCCTCAACCACCTGCTCCGGTTTGCGGGCAAAGCGCTTGCGGAAATCCTCCTGCTTCAGCCCTCCGGGGTATCCGCTGTAACGACGGTAAACCTTTTCGTCGGCCTTCAGCCCCGTCAGCTTCACCTTCTCGGCGTTGATCACTACTACGTGATCGCCGGTATCGATAAACGGGGTGAAGCGCGGGTTATCCTTGCCGCTCAAAAGGCGGGCGACGCGGGTGGAAAGGCGGCCCAAGGTTTGCCCCGCCGCATCCACCACAAGCCACTTCCGGACAATTTCCCCCTCTTTGGGGAAATAAGTAGACATCTCAATCTCCCAAGATGATTAACGCTAGAAGAACCGCTGACTTAGCCCCTGCGGTGAGAGAGACACACTCGGGGCGGACGACTGCGGAACGGCAAAGGTTTTAGACTAGCCTAAGCAAGCTTGGAAGTCAACGAGTTGGGCAAGCGGCCAAGATTCCTGCCTCCCTGGGAATGGTCTTCCCGGCGGCAGGCAGTAGATTCGCCCTCCGCGGACATCCAAGTAGAAAGATACGCACCATGATCGTGATCAGGCCAAAATTGCCGGCGGAATTGGACCTTCTCTCAGTCCCACAATAGCGGCCAGATATACTTAACGCGGCGCTGCCGAAAATCCGCCGCAACATCTTTCCGCTTTCAGCGTTAGTTTTTCTGGCATCCAAGGTTCACAATCCAGTGCCAATAAGAAAGGGTGGAGAATGAAACTGCTGGACAGGTGGTTGCTGGGCTGCTCGGTTGTAGCTCTGCTGATGGCATCGGGGTGCGGAGGCGGCAGCAGCAGCTCGACCCGTCTGCGCGTGCTGCACGCTTCCCCCAATTCCGTAAATTTCGACATTCTGGTCGACAAGTCAGCCTTTGCCTCCGGCCTGGGGTATAGCTCGGTTACCGGCTACTCGGGCGTTTCCAGCGGCTCACGCCAGATCCAAGTGGAACCCACGGGAACCACCAACCTGGTGATCGACACCACCCTGAACCTGGGATCCAGCACGGATTACACATTCATGATCGCCGGCCTGGCCAACAGTCTCTCGCCGGTGCTGCTGACGGATAACAATACGGCTCCCTCCTCCGGTGACTTCAAGATCCGCTTCGTCCACGCGTCGCCCGCGGCCGGCCCGCTGGATGTTTACCTGACCGGGCCCAGCGACGACCTGAACACTGCCACTCCAGTACAGCCGAGCCTGAGCTTCAAAAGCGCCTCGAGCTACGCTACTCAGACGGCAGGGACGATACGCGTGCGGTTTACCGTGGCAGGGTCCAAGGCCGTCCTGATCGATTCGGGATCGCTAAGCCTGAGCGCCGGGCAGATCCGTACCGTAGTCGCGCTGGATGCTCCCGGGGGCGGTCCGCCGCTGAACGGGGTGATCTTGGCGGATCTGAACTAGCTCGCGGTGTGAAATCGAGCCTCAGTGAATGGAAGCCGCCATGAGCTTTCCCTTCACCTTTTGATTTTTCCGGTTTTTCCGGGGGGAGCCCCAGGCAGGAGTGAGGGCTCCCTCCGGTTTTGGCGGCCGCCTGGCCCCTTTTGTGCCCCATGTTGAGTCGGAACATGGGAGCGGCCAGCGGCGCCTATCTCACATCTTGGAATGCTGCTTGGCCTTGGCAATCATGGCCTCCAACTGCTCCCGCTGCGGATAATTGGGGTTGGCCTTCAGCAGTTTCTCCCAAGCTTCCACTGCGCCCTTGGGATCCATCTTGCCCTCCCAGCGCACGATGCCGACGTTGTAGAGCGTGCCGGCGTGATTGGGCCGCACCTTTAGCGAGCGCTCGAACTCCTTCAACGCCTGGTCGGGATTGCCGCTGTAGAAATAGGCCGTGCCCAGATCCGTGATCACGTCCGCGTTGTTCGGAGTGATCTTCAGTGCCTGCTGGTAGTACGTGATCGCCTTGGCGAAGAACTTGGCGTCGTAATAAAGGTTAGCGACCTTCACCATCGTGCCGGCGTCTTTGGGGTTCTGTTTCACCTGGGCCAGCAGCGGTTCGGCCGCCTTGTCGATCATCTCTTCCGTGGGCTTCACGTCCATGCCTGGCACTGGTGGCATTCCTGCCGGAATTGCTGATGCAGCTTGTGGCGCCTCCGCCCGGCCGGCTGTGGCTGCTTCCGATCCCCGGAACAGATACCCGATTGCCAAGCCCGCAATCAAGCAAACGATCGCCAGCGTGTAGACCTGCGATGACGACCAATGCGCCTCTTCGCTCCGATGCGCCGGCTGCGCCACTTCCATGACTCTTGCCATAACGTGCTCTCCTGCCTTCAATGAGTGGTGCCGGCGGCAGCCAATCCAGGCTGTTCCAGATGGAATAACCGCTGCACCGCCGCGGCCAGTTGTTCCTGCTCCATCCTTTCTGGATGCTCTTTGAGCTCTCGGGCCAGGGAGCCTGCAATGCGCTGGGTGATGCGGGAGGTCAACGCCGCCAGCGCTCTCTCCTGTTCCGCCGTCAACGGCCCGGTCTCTCTGCGATAAGCTTCCAGCTCCTGCCGGCAAATGTCGTCCAGGCGGCCGCGCAGCGCCACGATCGTCGGCACCACCCGCTCCGCCAGCAGCCTGCGGCCGAAGTGCCGCGCCTCCTCGGTTACGATCTCCAGCCCTGCTTCGGACGCTGCTTCGCGCTGGCCGCTATTGCGCTTGACCACGTCTTCCAGATCGTCGATGTCATAGAGAAAAATGCCGTGTACGTTCTTCACCTGGGGATCGATGTCCCGCGGCACTGCGATATCGATCAGCAGCAGAGGTCTTCCCTCGCGTTCGTGGTGAATCGCTTCGGCCTCGTCGCGGGTGAGAATCAGGTGCGAACTCGAAGTCGAGGCGATGATGATGTCCGCCTCCACGAAGTGCTGCCAGCGCTCTTCGAAGGGAACCGCCAGCCCTCCCAGCTCTTCCGCCAGCTGCTGCGCGTTTTCCAGCGTGCGATTGATCACGCGCACATCCGTGACCCCATACTTCACCAGGTAACGGGCCGAGGTCTCGCTCATCTTGCCCGCTCCCAGAACCAGCACGCGGCGGTCCTTCAGCGAATTGAATATCTGGCGTGCCAACTCGACCGCCGCGTAGGGCACCGAGACCGCACAATCGCCGATCGTGGTTTCACTCCGCACCCGCTTGGAAACCGAGAGCGCCTTCTGCAGCACCGCATCCAGGAAGTTCCCTGACGTCCCTGCCTCCTGCGCCGCCGCCCAGGCTTCCTTCACCTGGGCCACGATTTCGGACTCGCCAATGACCATGGAGTCGAGGCTGGAGGTGACTTTGAAGATGTGTGTCAGCGCCGCCTGATCCAGCAGGCGGTAGAAATGACTCCACTCGCACAGCCGCAGCCCGTACTGCCTGGTCAGGAAACTCAGCACCGATCCGGCAGCCGCCGTGGCGTCGTCCGTCCACAGGATGAACTCCGTGCGATTGCAGGTCGCCAGGACGATGA
This sequence comes from Terriglobales bacterium, assembly GCA_035319065.1. Taxonomy (GTDB): domain Bacteria; phylum Acidobacteriota; class Terriglobia; order Terriglobales; family Acidobacteriaceae; genus DASPRM01. The sequence goes on along the minus strand of DATHDM010000316.1, from coordinate 21,070 downwards.
CTTCTTCGATCCCGGGGGACCTGGAGAGCTGCACCAGCGCCTCGCTTCGCCGGCTGGGACTGATCCAGAACCGCTCCCGCACCTCAACCGGGGCTGTCCGGTAGTTCACGCCGATCACCATCAAGCTGGGCTCCACAACGCCTCCGCCATACCTGCTTATCTAGCCAGAGGCACCCTGGAGGCCAAAAGGCCACTCATCCAGGCATTACGAACACTGCTCGGCGATTCAATGGCTTGCGCCGCCAGATCACATACGACTGTGCGTGACCGGCGCCCCAGTTGCGGCATATGGCGCGGAAAAAAGGGGATTTTGACCCGCAATTCTCCATCCAGGGCATACAACTCATTGATAGTTGGGCACCTAACCTGTTACAGCCTTTGGCCCCTTGGGTGCGACTTGGAATCCAGCGGCCGATGCCGCAATCGCTTTGCTGATCAACTCAGCAGGAGACTACTTAGGATGAAAAACGCAGCGGTTGTCTTAGCTCTGGCAGTGGGCTTGGCAGGAACCACTCCCCTGGCCGCCGAAAGCGGCGCTGATGTCTTCAAGGCAAAGTGCGCCAGCTGCCATGGCGCGGATGGTTCCGGTAATACTCCCGTCGGGAAATCGCTCAAACTTCGCGACCTTTCTTCCGCCGAGGTGCAGGCTCAGAGCGAGGCCGACATCAAGACCATCATCGAAAAGGGCAAGGGCAAAATGCCAGCCTACGGTGGCAAGCTCACCCCCGAACAGATCGATGCCGTCGCCAAGTACGTCAAAAGCCTGAAGAAGTAAACCGTCGTGGAGCACGAATAAATTCCGGGCGCGGACTCGCCTGTCCGCGGCCCTTCGCCTTTGTGTCCGCGGATATGCGCTGACTCACGAGACTCTCTCTTAATGTTGCTTGTCTTGCTCTTGGCCCTCACCCTCGCCGCCGACAAGTTGGAGCCCGCCCCGGCCCTGTCCGACGCTGCCGCCTCTCCCGCCATGACGGCCGCGCTCGAAGCGCGCGGTCATCGCATCATCTCGGAAGATGGCCGGGAACTTTGCGAGATTTGGCTGCGCACAAAACTCCCAGTCGCCAGAAAGGCCGTCGAAGGAGCCAGCTATCCCGAACTGGCCGAGTCGGAGCTGTTGGGTGTGATCCGGTTTCCGGTCGCGGCTTCCGATTTTCGCGGACAGGAGATCAAGCCCGGCATTTATTCCATGCGCTACGCCCTGCTTCCCAATGATGGCAACCACCTCGGCGTTGCGCCGGGCCGCGACTTTGTCCTGCTGGTGCCACTGGCGTCCGACCCCGATCCCGGCGCGACCTTCACCCCCGCCGAACTCAACCGCCTCAGTCTCCGGGCGTCCGGCACTGCGCACCCCGCGGTATTCAGCATGGTCCCTGCTGGCCCCGAGCACCCGTCGGTCACTCGAACGCCGGAGGACTATATAGTCTTTGCCGCCGCAACGAAAACCGCCGGCGGCGACGACTATCACTTGGCCATCATCGTGAAAGGAAGTGCCTCGCAGTAGGGATGCCAGAGTCGAAGGACTCATGCCAAGGCTTAGCCAAAAAAAAAACGGGGCATCCCGCACGGGATACCCCAGCCCTCACCTATATCACTGAGCGTAGGACGACCGTTATGAATGTGAATCAGACTCTCGTTACTTCACTCTTGAATCACGCTGCAAGCGGCCCAACCCTGCTGGAAGCAAAACGCCCTTCTGCTTAAAGACCAGGAAAAGAATGGTCGCCATAAAGACCGCCGAACGCCAGTCCAACCCCATTGGGCGTCTCCATCCTCTCACCCCGTTCCGGGTTCATGAACCTCCAGCCAAGCCTGCTGCTTAATTGGGGGCCCCCGGGGAACCCGCGTGCCAGGGTGGTTCTTTGATACAAGCAAAACCAGCGGAAGGGAAATTCAAATTTTTTATTCGCCGGATAAGTATTCAGGGTCGATTCCGCCGTTTGATTTTGCGACCCTGATAAGAAACTCATCAGCGCGCGTTGAAAAATCAAGCAGCCATGCGTGTCTTCCTAACTTGTTGATATTGTGTTCCGGGCGTTCCGTGTAATGCAGACTATGCATTTTTCGCTGTTGAAGTGTTCAACAATATGCTGATCAAGAATTCATCTGCTTCCCCTTCTATCTTCTGCCCAGCCCGGAAGAACTCCCGCGAAATCAGCCGCTTGCACCAAGCATCGAGGATTCTTATCGCGTCACGATGGTTTGGTAACACGGTTGCCCTAACAAAAGGTGGCAACCCGCTCAGCAGGCGCGCCCAAGGAGACACCAACATGACCGTCATTCTGGTTCTGGCAACTTTCATCGCCTTCTTACTTATCGATTATTTCTTCAGCAAGCGGCCGGCTGTGCAGGTTGCCGCTCAGCCTGCAATTCCCAAGACTGAGCCCGCCATGGAAGCTCGCCTCCAGCCCGCGCTGGTCGGCGGCTTCCAGGTGCCGGAGAACTTGCGTTATCACCCCGGCCACACCTGGGCGCTCAACGAGAGCCCCACGCTGGTGCGCATCGGCATGGACGATTTCGCCTCCAAGCTGGTCGGCAAGATCGATCACCTCTCGCTGCCGCAGCGCGGCCATTGGATCCGTCAGGGTCAGAAGATCTGGACGGTGCACCGCGACGGACAAAAAGTGGATATGCTCTCTCCGATCGAGGGCAGCGTAGCCGACATCAATGACGCCGCGCTTCGCGATCCCGAACTGGCGCGCAAAGACCCCTACGGAGAAGGCTGGATGGTGACCGTGCAGTCGCCCGACGCCAAGACCAATTTCAAGAACCTGCTCGGCGGCGCGCTCGCGCGCTGGTGGACGGAGGAAGCGGCCACTCGTCTGCAACGCCGCATACCGGCTGCCTTGGGCGCCCTCGCTCAGGATGGCGGCGTGGCCATGGATGACATCACCTCCGCCATCCCCGATCAGGACTGGCGCCAAGTCACCAAGGATTTTTTCTTGAGCTAGTCGCTCGGGCCGAATCGAGCCTTGCTGAGGCCGAGTGCAAGAAAGACAGGCTGCGCCGATCGAGGCGCAGCCTGCTGTATTCTTGGCGCTGTGCGGGGGCTCGGGCGCGTGATCTATTGCACCGCGAATCGCTGAATCCCCTCTCGTGCGCGCGCCATCCACATTTGCTATGGGGGGAATTCTATGGCATCAGGCTCTCGTGATTTTTCGCAGTTGAAATCGAATCTGAAAGCTACTTGGATGGCCGGCGACTTCGGTCAGATCGCCCGTTTCACCGTCACTGCCGGCGAGGACTTTATCGCGCGCACCGCTATCCAGCCTGGCATGCGCGTTCTCGACGTAGCCTGCGGTACCGGTAACACCGCCCTCCCCGCTGCCCGCCGTGGGGCCCAGGTCACAGGGGTGGATATCGCGCCCAATCTCCTCGAGCAGGCCGGCAAGCGGGCTGAAGCCGAGCGGCTCCAAATCCGCTTTGAGGAGGGCGATGCCGAAGACCTTCCCTATCGCGATCACCAGTTCGATGTCGTGCTCACCATGTTCGGCGCGATGTTTGCTCCCCGGCCGGAGCGCGTCGCTGCCGAGCTGATTCGCGTCTGCCGCCCTGGTGGAGTGATTGCCATGGCCAACTGGACTCCTCAGGGCTTTGTGGGCAAAAGCTTTTTGATCACCTCGGGAATGGTGCCGCCCCCTCCCGGCGTCCCCGCGCCCAGCCTCTGGGGGGATGAGTCCATCGTTCACCAGCGCCTCTCGCGGGGGACGAGCGCGATAAGCGCGACCCGCCAGAAGGCACACTTCAAGTACCCATTCGGTCCCAAAGAGGTGGTAGCGCTCTTCCGGCAGTATTTTGGCCCCATCCAGACGGCGTTCTCCCGCCTTGATCCGCAGGGTCAGGCGCAGCTTGCTTGCCAGCTCGAAGCCTTGTGGGCGGAGCACAATACCGCCAGCGATGGCTCCGTCGTCGTGGAAGCCGAATACCTGGATGTGCGCGCCGCTCGAGCGTAAGCGCTTTCCCGGCTACGGCTATTTCTTCTCTTTGGCTGCAGGCTTCTCGGAGGTCTTCGGTTCCGATTTGGGCTTGGAGTCCGTCGAGGCCGGGGTGGTCTTGCCTAAGTCCTTTCCATCGCTGCTCGAGGAAGACGCCGGGGCCCCTTTCTTGGCGTAGTCAGTCACATACCATCCCCCGCCCTTGAAGTGAATCGCCGGGGCCGAGAGCAGTTGCTCCACCCGCCCGCCGCACTTCGGACACTCCCCTGCTGGGGGATCGGAAAACTTCTGGATCTTCTCAAAAACGTGGTGGCACTTCTTACAACGGTATTCGTACAGCGGCACGCTTCTTGCACTCCATTACTACTTGATTTGCAGATACTTAGATGCCTCCGCCGATTCTAGGTCGCATTTGTTCGGGCCGGCGATTTACCCGCGGCTCGCCCCAGGGTCGTGGAAAAGCTCTCGCTTCCACGAAATGAATGGAGAACCTCCTCTCTTCCCTCGCGTCGCTCTATCCCACCCGCCGTCGGCAAGTGCTAAACTTTTCCTATGCCAGCGAAGCGAGAGGACGGCAACCAGTCCCCACCAGAAACACTTTCTCTCCGTGGTCCCGCGCTCTACGTGGTAGGCACGCCGATCGGCAACCTGGAAGACATCACCCTCCGTGCCCTGCGCGTGCTGCGCGAGGTGGATCGTATTGCGTGCGAGGACACCCGCCAGACGCAAAAGCTGCTCAATCACTACGAGGTGCGCACCCCCACAGTCAGCTACCACGAGCACAACGAGATGACACGGGCTGCCGAACTCATTGTTGACCTGGAGAACGGCGCGAGCATCGCCTTGGTCACCGACGCCGGCATGCCGGGCATCTCCGATCCCGGCTTCCGCCTGATCTCGCTCGCCATCCGCCATCACATCCCGGTGATTCCGGTCCCCGGGGCTTCGGCCTTCCTGGCTGCGCTGGTCGCCAGCGGGCTGCCGGGCGAGTCGTTTCGCTTCTCCGGCTTCTTGCCCGCCAAGACCACTCAACGCCACAAGATTCTGGAGTCCATCAAAGACTCCCCGCGCACCCAGATCTTCTACGAGGCGCCCCACCGCATCCTCGACACCATGAAAGACATCGTGGAGGTGCTCGGCCCCGCCCGCCACGTGGTGTTGGCCCGCGAGGTCACCAAGATTCACGAGGAGTTTCTCCGCGGCCGCGCCCAGGACGTGTTGGAAGCCGCGCAGGCGCGCGAGCTGAAGGGCGAGATCACCCTGCTGATCTCCAGGGCCGACGAGAACGGAAAGGATCGCGCGCCGGTGAACAGGGAAACCATCCACCAACGGCTGCACGCGGTAATGGAAGCCGAGAAGCTCGACGAGAAATCGGCTCTCAAGCGCGTCGCCCGCGAATTCGGCATCTCCAAGAGCGAAGCCTACCGCGAACTGCAGCGCGCCCGCGCGACGGTTCACTGATCGCTACTTCCTCGCCGCCAGCACCCGCGGAATTCCTTTCAGGTCTGGGATGAACTTCACCTCGCTCCAGCCGGCCGCCAGCCGCTCTGCCCTCTCCGATTGCGAGAATCCGATCTCCACCAGCACCCAGCCCTCACGCTTGAGGGCATCGTGAGCCTGGGGAAGGAGTCGGGCAAGGACGTCCAGGCCCTCCGCTCCCGCGAACACCGCCACATGCGGCTCGAACCTGCGGACCTCAGCCTGCACCTTATCGGACTCTCCCTCACCCACATAAGGCGGATTGGAGACCACCAGGTCGAACTGCTCCGGCGCGAATCCCGCTAGCAGGTCGTTCCGCCGAAAATGAACCCGCCGGTCCAGTTGCAGCCTCGCGCTATTGACCTTGGCAACCTCCAGCGCCTCCAGCGAGATATCGACCGCCGTGATGTCCGCCTGCGGAAGCTCGTGAGCCAGCGCTAGGGCAATGCACCCCGTGCCCGTGCCCACGTCGATGATTCGGGGATGTTCAATCGTGCGCGCCAGCTCCAGCGCGGTTTCCACCACGTGCTCGGTTTCCGGCCGTGGAATCAGCACCGCTGGCGTAACCAAAAAGTCCAGGCCCCAGAATTCCTGGTGCCCGGTGATGTACTGCGCCGGCACCCCTGTAGCTCGCTCGGCAATCGCCTCTTGGTAGCGCAACTCCTCTTCCGCCGTGAGTTCCCGCTCAGGGTAGGCGTAGAAAAACGCGCGCTCGCGCCCCAGAACAAACATGAGCAGCAGTTCGGCGTTCATCCGCGGCGAACCCACGTCGTGCGCGGTGAGCTTCGCCACTGCGGTCTCGAGTGCGTGCCTTATCGTCATCCCAACAAGTCCGCTAGACGCAAGCCCCTGCCGGTTCGGGAATTTCGGCCGTCATTTCGGCTTGGCGTCAGACGGCACAGCGGCGCAGGAACGGGACGGCTTGGGCTGAACTGGTTTAGGACCAAACGCCCTCGCGGTATCGCGCTGCGGCCGCTTGGTGCGGGAGAGTTCGCGCTGCCTTGCCAGTTCCTTGATCCCCTGCTCCTTGTATTGTGCGCTGGTAAGCGAGGCCAGAAACTCGACAACATCGTCGATCTCATCTTCCTTCAGGGCAAGCGGCTGGATGTCCTCATCAAGATAGGGATTCCGTATGCCGTCGCCCTTATTGTAGTGATCCATCGCATCCCACAGCGTCTCCTGCGAGCCGTCGTGGAAGTATGGAGCGGTCATCAGTACATTCCGCAGGTCGGGAGTCTTGAAGGACGCTATGTCAGCTTCCTTCTTGGTGATGAGAAATCGGCCGAGCGCCGACATGTCCGTCTGAATCGCGGCATGATCGATGGCCGCAGTATCGCCCGAATTGACCCGTTGTTCAGCCTGGCACGCCAGCACGACCACGTTGTGCCGAACAATGCCAATCCCGATGTTGTGAAAATCGTTGTCCGTAAAATAGGTCTCGTCCCGCGCTTTGTCCGTCAGAGCGTGGCATTTGTTGCAGCGGGCGCGGGTATTGAAGAGCACCCAGCCTCGTTTAGCGGAATCGCTGATGGCGTGCTTGTCGCCGGCGACGAAGCGATCGAAAGGGGAATCAAAAGAAAACTGGGTTCGCTCGTAGGCGGCGATGGCCCGCAGCAGGTCGCCTCCGTTGGGCGCGTGCCCAAAGACCTCTCGGAAGGCCTGCTGGTATTCCGCGAGGGCAGAAATCTGGGTTACGGCAGCATCCAGGCTGGGCTGCCCCATTTCGCTGGGGTTGGTTATGGGCAGGGCTGCTTGCTCCTCCAGTGTCTTCACGCGCCCATCCCAGAACTGGAACTTGTTGTAAAGGGCGTTCAATACCGTGGGTGCGTTGCGCTGGCCGATGCGGCCCTTCACACCAATCGAAACGGCCAGCCCGTCGGTGAAAGCGCGCCCTGGGTCGTGACAGGTGCTGCAAGCGACAGTTCCATCAACTGACAGCCGGCCGTCGAAGAACAGCTTTTCGCCCAGCGCGACTTTCTGGGGCGTCTGCGGATTGTCTGCCGGGATCGCTGCGCGCGTGGCTGCGACCGGGACGCCAACCTGCTCAAGCGACTTGGGCTCCGCCAGCCGGCCGGCTTTCACGATAGGCGGAGCTTCCAGGACGGTTTGCGGCGGCGCCGCGTTCGTGCCTGCCGGCTGGTAAAGACCAATCAGCGCAGCAAGGCCAAGCATTCCCGCACGCACTGCGGACAAGAGCCCCGGTCCCGCAACTCGCATCTCACGGCCTCCTCCGCCTGCTCACAATATGCGGCGCAGGTGATCCCGCCGTCTTTGATTTGTCATCCCTCGGCCGCCCTTGTCGGTTGAGGGATCTGCGTTTGCTGATTGTTGACCGCTGATACTCAGTTACGCGAGCGCCGCTTCCTGCTTCAGCTTCTCTGCCTGGTAATGCGTGGTCAGTGCATCGATAATCGGCTGCAGCTTGCCATCCATCACTTCCACCAACTGGTGCAGCGTCAAGCCGATGCGATGATCCGTCACCCGGTTCTGCGGAAAATTGTAAGTGCGAATCTTCTCGCTGCGGTCCCCCGAGCCCACCATGGAACGCCGTTCTTTGGCCAGCGCCTCCTGCTGCTTCTGCTGCTCCACCTCGTACAGACGCGCCCGCAGCACGCGCATCGCCTTCTCACGGTTCTTGATCTGCGACTTCTCGTCCTGGCAGCTCACTACCGTGTTCGTAGGAAGATGTGTGATGCGGACCGCGGAATAGGTGGTGTTCACCGATTGCCCGCCCGGCCCCGAGGAGCAGAAGGTGTCGATGCGGAGATCCTTGGCGTCGATCTTGATGTCCACATCCTCCGCCTCGGGCATCACCGCTACCGTCACGGTGGAGGTGTGCACGCGCCCCTGCTGCTCGGTTTCCGGCACGCGCTGCACCCGGTGTACCCCGCCTTCGTACTTCAGCCGCGAATACGCTCCCTTGCCCTCCACCAGCGCAATCACTTCCTTCAGCCCGCCCACTCCGGATTCCGACGTGGACAGCACCTCCACCTTCCAGCGTTGCGATTCCGCATACCGCGTGTACAGGCGAAACATCTCGCCGGCGAACAGCGAAGCCTCATCCCCGCCGGTGCCGGCGCGGATCTCCAGCACCACGTTGCGCTCGTCGTTCGGGTCCTTGGGGATCAGCAGCAACTTTAAGTCCTGTTCGACCTTGAGCTCCCTCTCTTCCAGGCGGGCCAGCTCCTCCTGCGCGTAGGCCAGCAACTCCGCGTCGGACTCCTCCGCGATCATCTGCTTGCTCTCCGCGATGCCGCGCTTCAGGTCCTTGTACTCGCGGTACTTCTCGACCACCGCCATCTGCTCGCTGTGCGCCTTGGCGGTCTTCTGGTACTTGGAAGAGTCGGACACGATCTCGGGCGAGGCCAGCGCCCGCGTCAGCTCTTCATACTTTGCTTCAATCTGTTCCAGTCTCTCGAACATGGGCTCCTCATTCTACGACTGTGCTGAGCTTCGGCGTAGTGAAGCGGTCAAGCCCAGGCTTGAAGCCAACTGCCTTGCTCTCGGTTGTCTTTTCTGATTGCTAAGGGCTGAATGCGGACTGCTGCTCTTCGGGGTCGGCGCCCCTAGGCAAGCACCAACTGGCCGCCGCGTTGGGCTTCCAGTTCCATCGCCTGGTTCAGGGCAACCATGGCGCACTCCACCTGATCATCGGCGGGCGGCTGAGTGGTGATCCGCTGCAGCCAGAGGCCAGGCGCTGTCATGATTGCAAACAACGATCCACGATGCCTGGCGGCGAAGCGGATGATCTCGTAGGAGACGCCGGCGATCACCGGCAGTAGTGCCACCCGGATCCCAAAGCGCCCCCAGAACGTAGTCACCGGGATCAAGGTATAGATCAATATCGAAATCAGCATCACCGTCATCAGGAAACTGGTGCCGCAGCGGGGATGAAAGGTGGAGTATTTCTGGATCGCACCCACTTCCATGGGATCGTGGGCCTCGAAGGCGAACACTGTCTTGTGCTCGGCTCCGTGATACTGATAGACGCGCCGAATGTCACCCCACAACGACGTCGCCCAGATAAACAGCAGGAACAGTCCGATGCGGATGGCTCCATCAACCAGGTTGAACACCACCTGGTTGCCGAATGCCGGCCACACGCGCTTCAACTCTGTGGCCGCCACCAGCGGCAGGAACTTGTACATGAAGATGAAAAACGCCACCGAAAGAATGGCATTGACCGCCACCATCCAGCCGCTCAGCTGAATAGTCTTGCCCTCGGCATTCACCGGCACTTCATCCAGCGCCACATTGGCCGAGTACCGCAGCGCGCGGAAGCCCAGCGCCATAGCCTGGCCCAGCGTGATTACGCCGCGAATCACCGGCCATCCCATCCATTTGTGCGTTTCCGACGGACGCTCCAGCGGCTCGGAGTGCGACACCACTTCCCCGTTGCTCTTGCGCACGGCAATGCCCCAGGCGTGCGGTGAGCGCATCATCACGCCCTCCAGCACCGCCTGTCCGCCGACCAGGGTCTCCTCCCCGCTTTCGAGCGCGGGTAGAAGTTGCGCCATAGCCAGCAGCCGCACGAATTGGCGTAGTAACTTCATGGGAGCCAAAGAATTAGATGACGGCGGGGGAAAAACGTCACCTTAAAGGGTAGCCGGACCAGGAAGGGGTGTCAATTGAACCCTTCGTGCCGGGACACGTCAATGGAGATAGGGCTCGCTGCCGCAACCTTACCTCAGCGTGCCCGCAGTGCGGAATCTGCCCAGGGCCTCCTCCGCCTCTTCGCGGATGCTGGTCAAGGCAAAGCGGGTTTCGCCCACCATGAGCCCGCACCCCGCCACCAGCGCTCCCACCGCCAGCACCCCAATCACCACCGCGGCCACCGCCGTGACCCGAAACGCCGTCTGGCGGCTGTAGTACGCCATCGCCGCCCCCAGAATCGAGATGATCGCCGAACTGGCGAAGCCCCCCAGCGCCCCGTAGAACAGCCTGAGCGCTAGCAGCAGCAGTCGGCTGCGGATGCGCAGCTTCTCCAGTTGCCCTAGGTGAAAGCGGAAGACGTCGCTGGCCGGTTCCGCTGCCCCCAGCATGTGGACCACCACGCGCGTCCGGTCCACTACCCGGGCGACGCGGTTGCTCGTCCCCAGGGCCAGCACCGAGCAGGCATTGGTGAGCACGGCGGGCGCCACTACCGCCGTCAACACGGCAAAGGGATTGTCGTTCAGCACGGGCATGGGGGCTTACGCGCGGACAGCTCCAGCTAATTCTTGCCTGCCGGATACTGGGCAAACATCTTATCCATGATGCTGTTGAGCTGATCCACTTTCTTCTTGTTGGACTCCGCGATGTCGCCTTTGGCCACGCCCGCCCACACCAGCTTGTGGTGTCTGGTGTCGAACAGGTGGACGGAGAGGTTCCCTTTGCGTACGTAAAACGCAACGCTGGGCGAGAGGCTTCCCGTGGACCACGGCGTCATCCCCGGCAAGGGCTCGCCGCCATACATCGCATAGGTAGGATCCCCTGCCTGGCTATTGAGTCGCAGGTCGGTTCCGCTGGAAGCCGCGTGATACGTCACCAGCAGATCTGCCTTGTCGGGATTCGCTATGCGTTCCAGGGCCTTCCTCTTCAGCTCGTAGTCCACAGTGCCGATGATGAGCTGATCCCACACCTCAGTGGCCGCCGGCGTTCCCTTGATCCAGGCGTAGGTTTTGAATTGGGAGAAGTCTGTGTCCTTGTCGTGCTCAACCTGCACCTTCTGCGCCGCCAGCGTGCCGGCAAGCAACAGAGTCAGAAGCAGACTCAGAACCGCGCTGTGGGTCTTCATGGCTTTGGATGGAAGCCCGACTACTGTAGTTCATCCCCGCGGCGCGTACCAAACCAGAACGCCGGCCGGCTATCTGCGGCTCGCAGCCTCTTCCTTCGCCGCCTTTTCCTTTTCCCCAGCCGGCGGCGAAGCCCGCCGTTTCACCGTGAAGGTCAGACCTTCGCGCGATTTGTCCGCATCGACCACCACGTGATCGCCGTGCAGTACCTCGCCATCCAGGATCTTCATCGCCAGCGGGTCCTGCACCAGCTTCTGGATGGCGCGCTTCAGCGGACGCGCCCCGTACGCCACGTCGTAGCCCTGCGCAAAGATGATGTCCTTGGCCGCTTCCGTCAGTTCCAGCGTGATCCTGCGATCCGCCAGCAACCGCCGCAGGTCCTCCAGTCGCAGCTCGATGATCCTGGTCAGCTGCTCGCGGCCCAGCGGGTTGAAGATAATCATGTCATCGACGCGATTCAGGAACTCCGGCTTGAAGTGCGATTGCACGGCTTGCAGCACCTGCTGCCGCGCCCGCTCGAAGGCTTGCGGCGTCTGCAGATTCTCCGCCTGCAGGTAGCTGGCCCCGATGTTCGAGGTCATGATGATGACCGTGTTGCGGAAATCCACCGTGCGCCCCCGGCCATCGGTGAGGCGGCCATCGTCCATCACCTGCAACAGGACATTGAACACGTCGGGATGCGCCTTCTCGATCTCATCGAACAGCACTACCGAATACGGCCGGCGGCGCACCGCTTCCGTGAGCTGGCCGCCTTCATCGTACCCAACGTATCCCGGAGGTGCGCCAATCAGCCGCGCCACCGCATGCTTCTCCATGTACTCGGACATGTCGATGCGCACCAGGTTGCGCTCGTCATCGAACAGAAACTCCGCCAGGGCGCGCGCAAGCTCCGTCTTGCCCACGCCGGTGGGGCCCAGGAAAATGAACGACCCGATCGGCCGCTTGGGATCGCTCAGCCCGGCGCGCGAGCGCCGCACCGCGTTGGCCACCCTCTCCAGCGCTTGATCCTGTCCTACTACTCTCTGGCGCAGCCGGTCCTCCATGCTCACCAGCTTCTTGACCTCGCCCTCCAGCATCTTCGACACCGGAATTCCCGTCCACTTGGATACGATGCGGGCGACATCCTCCTCATCCACCTCTTCCTTCAGCATGCGCGTGCCAGAGCCCTTGCCGTCCATCTCGGAGCTGAGTTTTTCCAGCTCAGCCTTGAGCTTGGGCAGCTCGCCATACTGGATTTGCGAGGCGCGAGTGTAGTCGCCCTTGCGCGCCGCGTTCTGCTGGTCCATCTCCAGTTGCTCGATCCGCTCCTTCAGCTCGCGCACACGGTTGATGGACTTCTTTTCCTGCTCCCAGCGGGCGCGCAGAGCATTGATCTTCTCGCGCAGCCCGGCCAGCTCCTTCTCCGCCGCCGCCAGCCGCTCCCGCGAACTTGGATCGCGCTCCTTCTGCAAGGCCTGGCGCTCGATTTCAAGCTGCATGACCCGGCGCTCCAGCTGATCCACTTCGGTCGGGACCGAGCCGATCTGTATGGCGAGGGAGGCTGCCGCCTCGTCGATGAGGTCAATGGCCTTGTCGGGCAGGAACCGGTCGGAGATGTAGCGGTGCGAGAGCGTGGCCGCCGCCACAATCGCCGAATCCTTGATGCGCACTCCGTGATGCACTTCGTAGCGCTGCTTCAGCCCGCGCAGAATCGCGATCGTATCCTCCACGTTGGGCTCGCCTACGTACACCAGCTGAAAGCGCCGCTCCAGGGCTGCGTCCTTCTCGATGTACTTGCGATATTCGTTCAGTGTGGTTGCTCCGATGGCCCGCAGTTCCCCGCGCGCCAAAGCAGGCTTCAGCATGTTGCTGGCGTCGATGGCGCCTTCCGCCGCTCCTGCGCCCACCAGGGTATGAAGCTCGTCGATGAACAGGATGAACCTGCCCTGCGATTCCTCGATCTCCTTCAGCACCGCCTTGAGCCGGTCCTCAAATTCTCCGCGGTACTTGGCGCCCGCCAGCATGGCTCCCAGGTCGAGCGCGATCACCCGCTTGTTCTTCAGGACCTCAGGCACATCCCCTGCCACGATGCGCTGCGCCAGGCCCTCGACGATGGCTGTTTTGCCCACGCCCGGCTCGCCTATCAGCACGGGATTGTTCTTGGTTCGCCGCGAGAGCACCTGCACCACGCGGCGGATCTCCTCGTCACGGCCAATCACCGGATCCAGCTTCCCCCGCCGCGCCAGCTCCGTCAGGTCGCGGGCATAGCGCTCCAGCGCCTGGTACTTCGCTTCGGGATTGGGATCGGTAACCCGCTGGCTGCCGCGCACCGCAGTCAAGGCCTTCAAGATGGCATCGTGCGTCGCGCCCTGCTCGGCCAGGATGACCTGCGCGGGATCGCCGCTGAGCTTGGTCAGCGCCAGCAGCAGATGTTCGGTCGAAACGTATTCGTCTTTGAAGTTGTCGGCTTCTTTGAAGGCCTGGTCCAGCAGCTTAGAAGCGGCGGGCGACAATCCGGGCTGGCCGGCCCCCCCGGTAACCTTGGGCAGCTTCTCAATGCGCTGGTTCGCTTCAAACAGCACCTTCTGCGGCCCGACGCCAATCTTCTCCAGCACCGGTACCACGATGCCCTCGTGATCTTCCACCAGCGCGGCCAGCATATGCAGCGGCAGCACCTCGGGATTGCCGTTCTCCGACGCCAGCTGCAGCGCACGCTGCACCGCTTCCTGCGCCTTTACCGTCAGCTTGTCAAAACGAATCGCCATAGAAGCCTCTTCCCCACTCGAGATGGCCGGGCTGGCACGTGCTTGGATTCAAGCTCGCGGAGGTGGGACTCTAAAATGCGGCATTCAACAAAAACGGGAGACAGCCGACGCCGCCTCCCGCTCAACTCAACCTCGGTCGCCCTTAGGCAGCCTTGCTCGGGCTCTTGCCTTCCAGTTCCTTACCGGAAACCACGTTGACCTTCACCTGCTTCGGCTTGGCCTCGGCGCGCTTGGGCAGAGTGATATTGAGCACGCCATTCTGGTATTCCGCGTTGACCTTCTCCGTGTCAACCGTGGTCGGCAGCGCGAAGCTGCGGAAGAAGCTGCCATAGCGGCGCTCAATGCGATGGAAGTTCTCTTCCTTCTCTTCCTTTTCCAACTTGCGCTCACCCTTTACCGTCAAGGTGTTGTTCTCCACCTGGACATCCAGGTCCTTCTGGTCGATTCCAGGCACTTCCATCTTCAATTTGATGATGTGGTCATCCTCGTAAATGTCCACGGCCGGCACGAAACTCCCGGTCGTCAAAGACTCCTGCCGGCTCCCGGTTTCCTGGAACAGCCGGTTGACTCGATCCTGCAAACTGGCCAATTCGCGGAAGGGGTCCCAGCGGGTGATCATCGAAGACATACGCAAATCCTCCTTACAAAATTTAGTAATGTGTTGAATGATTCGCCCCTCGCCTTGAGGAGCTACTGATCTGATGACTACCAAAGCATAAAAGTTGCGCGATATATTGTCAAGTATTAGAACTTAGCATTGTTGTCAACAACATGTGATGAATATTGCTATGCGGATACAAGACTAACTTACCCCCCTTCTCGCCCCTTCGCTCGCCTTCGAGGTCGGAAGTCCATCGATCCCCAAGCTTGTGGACTTAAGACGAAGCCGGCCGAGGCGAGTTGATGCGAGCGCTCGGCTAGAATTCGTATGCGGCATCCGCTCCGGAGGTGCCATGCATCGGCTCACTCTTGGCGACTTCGAACTCACCATGCTCTCTGATGGCAACTACTATCTCGACGGAGGCGCTTTTTTCGGCGTGGTACCGAAAGTCCTGTGGCAGAAGCGGGCGCCTGCCGACGAGATGAACCGGCTCTGGGTGGGCATGAATTCCGTGCTGGTGCGCGACGGCAAGCGGACGGTCCTGATCGAGACCGGCGCCGGCAACAAGCTCTCCGAGCGCATGAAGAAGATTTACGCCACCGAGGAGAGGTTGCTCATCGACCTCCAGCACGCCGGCGTCGCACCGGAGGACGTGGACATCGTCATCAACACCCATCTCCACTTCGATCACTGCGGGTGGAACACGGTTTATTCCAATGCCCGCGCCATCCCCACCTTCCCCAATGCCACGTACTATGTTCAGCAAGGCGAGTTTAGGTATGCGCAGCACCCCAGCGAGCGCGACAGCATCAGCTACATTTCCGACAACTACAACCCGCTGGTCGAGAGTGGCCATATGCGTCTGCTGGATGGCGACGCTGACATCGCGCCCGGAATCTCGGTGCGAGTCTATCCCGGTCACACCAGGCACATGCAGGCGGTCAACATTGAAAGCGGCGGGAAGAAGGCCTGTTACATCTCCGACCTGATCCCCACCACCGCGCACATGGACCTGACCTGGGGCATGGCGTTTGATCTGTTTCCCCTGGAGACCATCCAGAGCAAGAAGCGCTTCTACGAATTGGCTGTCCCCGAGCAGTGGCTGGTGATCTTCACCCACGATCCCAAGATTCCCTGGGCCTACGTGGAGGCGGCGGGAGAAGGCAAGTACAGGGCATTACCGGTGGCAACAGATTTCAAGGATGAACACGGATCAGACGCAAAGAAATCCGCCACCGCTTCGAAGCTGCCTTGATCGCCCTCTTGTCATTACCATGAGGACGCAGTCCGACGCGTGATCTGTGCTGACGGCTGAGCCGTCTCACGTCTGCGGCACGGCCTCACTAGCCTCTTCCGATTTCTCGCTCTCGTTGCCGCGCACGTCTACCGCGCTTACCGAATAGACGTACGTATGACCCGCAAGCACATCGCGGTCTCGATAAGCCGGGGCTTTGACCAACTCCGAATTCATCTTAACCGGCCCGCCGCCCGCTTCGTGACGGTACACGTTGTAGCCAGCCAGGTCGCTCTCCAGGTCGGGGGCCCAGGTCAGATCGACAAAAGGCCGCTGCCCGACACCGGAAAATACCGCCTGCAGCCCGCTCGGCACCGCCGGGGGGAAAATATCCCGCACTAAAACGCTCACTGGGGGCGACTCGTCACCCTGAACCTCAACCGCGGGCTGGCCCGGAGACGACACCGTGGTCACCACGTTCACCTTGTAGGTGTATCTCTGCTCCCACTCTGCGCTGTGGTCCACGTATGAGCCGGATTCGCCGCCCAGCGGCGCCTCGCCCACAATCACCTCCAGATTCCTGCCCTTCCCCGGCTCTGCCCAGCGGAAGATGCGGTAGAAGTATTGAATTCCGGGGATCCCGGGTCCCGGCTGAACCGGGCTCCAGTCGAGCAGGATGCCATCGGCCGTGACCTTCGCCTTAAGGTCGCCCGGAGGCGCCAGCGCCGGGGCCAGGGGGACGCGCACCTGGTTGGAGAGCCCGGCATCACGGCCGTGGGAGTTCTGGTCGCGAAGCGCGTAGCTGGCAAATCCGGTGGGATATTTGCGGATCAGGTCTTCTTTGAGCACATCCGTAACGATAACCTTCGGCACAAGCCCCGTTTCCTTCCAGCGCACCAGCTGCGTCGGCTGGCTATCGATCTGTTCCGGGCAGTTGATCATGGGAAAGTCATTCACGCCCCGGCAGATCAGCGTTGGACCCGCGGACTTGATGTTCTCGCGATCGGTGGTCTGCCGCGGCGGGGTCCATGAGAGCAGCACCTTGTTGCCACTGCGGGTGGCGGTGAGATCGCCCACCGGCCTCGGCAGGGCAAGCGAGGGAGGCTGTGGCGCGCCTGGCGTGCCGCAGGCTGTGAGAATTAAGACCATGCCCAGCGCGGCTACGATCACGACCGGATGGCGGGAGATCATCAAGGGAAGTCAGACGGCTAAATGGTAATTGGCAATCGCGCAATCTGATACCTCGAAGTTGCCGACCGCTGACTGGCGATTGCTACAGGATGTACCGCGACAAGTCCTGGTCCTTCACAATGTCGGCGAGCATGCGGTTCACATACGCTGCATCCACCGTGATCTGCTTGTCCTTCATCTCCGGCGCGTCGAAGCTGATCTCGTCTAACACGCGCTCCATGATGGTATGCAGGCGCCGCGCGCCGATATTCTCCGTTCCTTCATTGACTCGGAAGGCAAAGCGGGCAATCTCCTCCAGCGCTTCGGTGGTGAATTCCAGCCGCACGCCTTCGGTCTCCAGCAGCGCGGTGTACTGCTTCACCAGCGAGGACTTGGGTTCGGTGAGAATCTTGATGAAGTCGTCGATGGTCAGCGACTGCAGCTCAACGCGGATGGGAAAGCGCCCCTGCAGCTCGGGGATCAGGTCGCTGGGCTTGGAGACGTGGAAGGCGCCGGCGGCGATGAACAGAATGTGGTCGGTACGCACCATGCCGTAGCGGGTATTGACGGTTGTGCCTTCGACGATAGGCAGGATGTCGCGCTGCACCCCTTCGCGCGAGACATCGGGTCCGTGCCCGCTCTCGCGTCCCGCTATTTTGTCGATCTCGTCGAGAAAGATGATGCCCGAGTTCTCCACCCGCTCGACCGCCACCCGGGTGACCTGGTCCATGTCGATCAGGCGTTGTTCTTCTTCCTGCACCAGGTAGTCGAAGGCCTCACTGACCTTCATCTTCCGCTTCTTGGTGCGCTGCCCGAAGATGTTGGGCAGCATGTCCTTGATGTTGACGTCCATCTCCTCCACGCCCTGGTTGGAGATAATTTCAAACGCCGGAAACGATTTTTCCCGTACCTCGAGCTCCACCACCCGGTCGTCGAGCTTGCCTTCGCGCAATTGCTGGCGCAGCTTCTCGCGGGTCCGGGAGGCGGACTCGCCGGGCAACAGCAGCTCGCCGCCGTCTGCTCCCCGGCTGCTGAAGCCCATGCCCGCAGGAAGCAGCAGATCCAGCACGCGCTCCTCGGCGTTGAGCTCGGCCTTGTCCGAGACATCTTCCAGCTTTTCTTCCCGCACCATGTCAATGGCGATTTCCACCAGGTCGCGGATCATCGACTCCACGTCGCGGCCCACGTACCCAACCTCGGTGAACTTGGAGGCCTCGACTTTGAGAAACGGCGAGTTGGCCAGCTTGGCCAGGCGGCGCGCGATTTCGGTCTTGCCCACCCCCGTGGGCCCGATCATGATGATGTTCTTGGGCATGATCTCTTCCGCCAGGTCGGGCGGAAGTTTCTGGCGGCGCATGCGGTTGCGCAGGGCGATGGACACGGCGCGCTTGGCTGCCTGCTGGCCCACAACATGCTTGTCCAGTTCAGACACGATTTCGCGCGGGGTCAGCTCATCCAGCGCAATCTGTTCTTCTTCTGCGGTTCCGGGTAAGTAAATCGCCATTCCCACCACTCCTCAGATCAACCAGCCGCCTCGCGCTTGCCGCGGTTCTCGCGGCGGACGACGAACTTCAGGCCCGACCAGGTTTCGTCGATGGCGCAGACTTTGATGTCCACCAGTCCATGCGGCAGGCCAATATCGCGGACGATATTCTCGTTCAGATCGGTGGCCACCCCCGAAGCCTTTTTTGGCCAGGCCACCCAAAGCATGCCGTCGGCCGCCAGCGCCTCAGCCAGCCTGGCAAAGTCACGGGCCAGCTCACTCTGCGACTTCACAAAGGTCACCACCACATCCAGCGGCGGCGTGACGCGCGCCACAACTTCGGCTCCTTTCGGCAGCTTGCCCAGGTCGCGGAAAAACGAATCCGGTGCGCGCGGTGCCACGATTCTATGGCGCTCCTTGATGCCGATTTTCTTAAGCAGCGGCGTTCCGGAGTATCCAGCCATGATGAGTCGGCACGCCAGGCCTAAAGTTCCTCCAGCGTGAAGTGCTCGTTGGTATAGATGCACATTTTGCCGGCAATCTTCATGGCTTCTTCCGCGATGGTGCGAGCTGGCAGGCTGGTGTGCGCCGCCAGCGCCTCGGCGGCAGCCAACGCGTACGGGCCTCCGCTGCCGATGGCGGCGATGCCGGTATCCGGCTCGATCACGTCGCCCTGCCCACTCAACAGAAAGGTCTGACTTTGGTCGCAAACCAGCAACAGCGCTTCCAGGTGGCGAAGCGCCTTGTCGGTGCGCCAGTCCTTGGAGAGCTCGACCGCCGCCCTCCCCAGGTTGCCGTGAAACTGGTCCAGCTTGGCTTCGAAGCGGCTGAAGAGCGAAAACGCGTCGGCGGTGGAGCCGGCAAAGCCCGCCAGGATCTTGTCGTTGTACATGCGGCGGATCTTACGCGCCGAGTGCTTGATGATGCTCTCGCCCAGGGTGACCTGGCCGTCTCCCGCCATCACCACTTTGCCGTCCTTGCGCACGGAAAGCACGGTGGTGGAACGGATTTCGGCGGAAGGGGCGGGTGCGCCCACGCCCCTGGCGGGGAAAACATCTGACTTTCTCGTCATGAGTACAGCATTCGATTATACAGGCTGGCCGCGGTCAGCCGCCCGGACCGTCGGCGGTAAGGTAGGTCTCCAGCGAATCGAGTTGCTGGCTGAGCTCGTCGATGCGCGACTCCAGCAGGTTGCGGATGGAAAGGATGCCCATCAGCTTGCCCTTGGCATCGACCACCGGCAGATGGCGAAAGTGATGCGTGATCATCGCCGACAGTGCTTCACCGGGCGAAGTGTCTGGGGTGGCAGTGACCACCGTCGCGGTCATGAACTCGCTGACCCGCTTGCTCTCGGGATCGATGGCGCTGAGCGCCAGCTTGCGCAGCACGTCGCGCTCGGTGAAGATCCCCAGCACCGTCTTGTCCGGGTTGACGACGGCAACCGCCCCCACGCGCCGCTCGAGCATGGCGCGAATGGCATCCGCCACGCTGGCTTCAGGAGACACGGTGGCGGGACTCTCGTCGCAAAGATGGACCACGCTCATATGGACCTCATGCTCGGCCGGACCGGAGCTGGCGTAGCGGGCAATTATGAACCTGTTGCGAGGGTTGTCAAGGTGGGGGCGGCTAGCGGACGCGAGCGCGGTCAGGGAGTCGGGAGAACGTTAATTTGGAAGAACGACAGTCTGGTAGATGCCCATCGGGGTGGTCTTCCAATGCTTCACCTCCGCCAGAGTTGATCGAGCGCCACGCCCCGCGGAACCGCGCGCAGCACGTCTAGGGCGGTTCTTCCGAACCAGCTCAAATTGTGCGAAAGGTGCGCAGGCTCGAAGGCATCCCCCGTAAGGGAATCGAACCACGCCGGTGCGTGCTCCGCCATGCCCGCGAATGCTCCCGTCCAGTGGTGCTCCACGCCCAGGGCAATGGCATAGGGAAGGAACCTCTCAAAGACGTTGGAAGGGAGTCGCGCCAGGCGGTCCTTCTCCACCGTGTTCATGAACTCCTGGAAGCCACGCAGCTCGGTGGAAGCCTTCATCCCCTTCCATGTCCTGGGACTTACCTGCACGCCCAACCAGTAGGCGATGGCTAGCGACACCACGACCACCACGGCGGACCGCACCCAGGAGTCTGCCAGCGAGATGAAGCCAAAATGTTGCGCAATCCCCAGCAGGACGAAGACGGCGATGAGCCCGCCCAGGCGGGATGCCTGCGCCCAACGCGGATCGATCCAGTACATTCCCTTGTCGCGAAGCTGGTTGAGGATCTGCGCCCGGATCACCGGTACGGCCGAGTAGAAGCGCAAGTGCAGGCTGGAGAGCTTGGTCCACTGCCCGCCGTAGAAGATGTGGAAGAGCGTGCTCTGCTCGTGTGGTGCCAGCGAGTGCCACGCCGACAACGGCTGCAGTGAGCGAAGCACGTAGTCTTCGCCGTGGAAGACAACCTCTTCATCGGGCTTTCCCGCCTCGATGCGAATGTACCCGCGCACGGCCAGGTCGACGATGGTGGCGCTGATGTCCCGCGACTCCACCTTGTCGGCAAGCAGGGCGCCGGCTTCGGCCGGGCTGAGGCTGTCGGGTGGGGCATAGCGTGGCGCCACCGACAACGCGATTTTCGGAACCGGCGGCTTGACGCGGCGCAGTACCAGCATCACCGC
>DATHDM010000315.1:0-9937 GCA_035319065.1 Terriglobales bacterium | reverse complement strand
TGGCAGGTGTAGATCTGGGCTCCTGAGGCATGCGCCACCAGCACAACTTCCTGGTCGGCAGGCGCTTTGATCTTCTCGGGTACATCGGGGCGTGGAATTCCTTGCCCGTTGGCTTGCATAGTGATTCCGATGAAAACGATGATCAGCAGCCATCCTCTAGTCACGGTTGAGAGTTTAGCACCTGGAAGAGGTGTTTTCGTAGCTGTTGATGAAAGGCGTGACAGTCGTTGACCTGATTGTGCGCCAGTGGTGGCGCAGAACAGGCACGAAAACCGGGCCAGAATTCCTGCCCGCTTCCTGTCGTCTCCGACATGTTTTGCCAGAGAGTCAGCACAGGAATTCTGGCTACAAGATGTGCGGAAAGGACTCTGCTCGCGCTCCGCATCGTCAGTTGTAAAGATCCAACGTGGTTTCCAGCGGATCGTATTTCGGCTGCCGCTGTTTTTCGCTGTAGCCGTTTTTCTTTTTCTTTTCTTCTTTGAATCGCTGGGGCGGCTCCACAGCTTGCTTGTCTTGCTTTTGCCAGTTGTCAGCGGCAGTCTGAACCACGCCGCTGTCCTCGCTCGGTTTAGCATGTGACGAATTGTTCTCTGCAACCGCCGACAACGTTGTCATGCAGATCAGAGCAGTAAAAGCCAAAACTTTGTTTTTCATATTTTGCACCCGGCAATTCGGGCCTCCACAAACGCTAACTGAGAGGGCGGCACTTTATTCCAAGCGGCTGGTCCGGCTTTGTCGATCGGGAAGGTCAACGGGGGTAAAACGCTGCCGGCAACAATTGGTAGACTCACGACATTAACGAGCACCGAATCTGTGCTCAGCGAATCTCAAGAGTCGGCGATGCCGGGAAAAAGGAGGTATCGATGACAAGCGGGAACCTAGCCGCACTTTGGGAGGAACACTGCCGCTGCGAATTTGAAAAGCGCGATGCAGATGCGACGATGGCTACCATGGTTTCTCAACCCTATGTGAACCACATACCCACGATGACGGGCGGTGTGGGATATGACCAGCTAAAGCGCTTCTATGCGCATCACTTCATACCCGTCAATCCTGCTGATTTTCGCCTGACTCCGGTTAGCCGCACGGTCGGCGCAGACAGTATTGTGGACGAATTTATCGTGCACTTCACGCACACCACTGTCATCGACTGGCTGCTGCCAGGCGTTCCTCCAACCGGGCGCTGCGTGGAAATTCCCACCGTCGCCATTGTCAAATTCGAAGGAGACAAGTTGGCGCACGAGCATATTTACTGGGATCAGGCATCGGTTCTGGTCCAGGTTGGCCTGCTAGACCCTCACGGATTGCCGGTTGCAGGAGCGGAGGCCGCACACAAAGTTGTGGACAAGTCGCTGCCGAGCAACACCCTCATGGAACCGCCGAAGGAACAGAGCAAAATGGCTGTCAGGCGGTGACCGCGGCGCGCTCGAGGAGGGCAGCGATCGCCTGCAGGACAGCTTCCTCGCCGTCGCGGGAGTCGATCGCCCGATCGACCTGAGGATGCTTGCCGCTGGCGTGCAGGACGAGAACCTGCAGGTCCGGGTTGGCTTTTTTGGCCAGGTAGGGGAGATGGTGGCGGTCATCTTTGGTGAGGGTGTGGCCCAGGACCAGGAGGTCGAAATGGCCGGACTTGAGCGCCTGCTCGATGGCCTTGCGTCCTTCCGCCTGCTCGACGGTGTGACCGGCGCGCTGAAAGCCGGCGGCCTGGGAAGCCAGAATGCGGCCGTCGGCCTCTCCGTAGAGGATTCTGACCCCGGTGGATTTAGAAGCGGCGGACGCTCTGGCTGCGGACTTGGCCATGTTGGGACCCTCCCGAAGGCTGAAGCGTAGCAAGGCGGCGGGGGGGCCGGAATGTCACCAAAGTCCGCCACGTTACCCCGGGTAACGGTCAGCAGCGGAAGTACTCGCCGCGGGCGTAAGAGGCCAGGTGCGGCGGGATGGGGAAGGCGGGTGCGCACAGCGAGCGGGATGGGCCGATCCGGAGGCGAAGATTTCCCGTACCTTCAGAGGTGTTTCGGAATCTTAAGTCTTAGCGATGAATGAGCTGACTTCACTGATCAGCCGGCATGGTTACGCTGTGCTGGCGCTGCTGGTATTTCTGGAGGCTCTGGGTTTTCCGATCCCGGCGGCTTTGGCGCTGGTGACGGCGGGAGCAGCCGCGGCCTTGCACCGATTGACCCTGGCGAGCGTGCTTGCGACCGGCATTTTCTTCATCATGCTGGGAGACACCATTCTGTTTTTCCTGGGGCGCAAGATGGGGTGGTGGCTGCTGGGAGTTCTGTGCCGCCTGGCAGTAAACCCGGAGACATGCATTCTGCGCTCCGCCGAGTCCTTTTACCGCCGGGGACGGATGACGCTGATGGTGGCGAAGTTCATTCCGGGCATCAACACCATGGCGCCGCCGCTGGCGGGCAGCATGAAGATGAGCCTGGGGCAGTTTCTGCGGCTGGATTTGGTGGGCTGCGCACTGTATGTGTCGGCATACGTGACCCTGGGGTACCTGTTCAGCCAGTTCTTTGAGATCCTGGCGCGCGGACTTGCCACGGTGGGCCACACGGTGGGATCGGCACTGGTGATCGCGGTGCTGGTGTACATGGCCTATCGCTTCTACTTGTGCTGGCAGCACCGCGTGTATCGGGTGGTGCCGCGGGTGCAGGTCCAGGAGCTGGCCGACAAGCTACGGGCGGATTCCGATGGCCTGATCGTGGCCGATGTCCGCAGCCACGGATACTACGACTCCGGCGCGCAGCGCATTCGCCACTCCATCCGCCTAGAGCCGAACAACCTGGCGGCCGCGACCGCGGAACTGCCCAAGGAGAAGCTGATCTTCCTCTACTGCACCTGAGCGCGGGAGGCGACCAGCGCCCGGGTGGCGCACCTGCTGCGCGAGAGCGGTTACGACGCGCGGGTGATCGTGGGCGGTCTGCGGGCCTGGAGCAAGGCGGGATATCCGCTGGAGCCGGTGCCGGCGGGGGACATCGTCATGCTGCCGACCTTCAGCTGAAAATCTGCGCAGGCTCTCAGCGGGCGCGGGCCGTAAGGTAATTTCTTCCCTGGAGGTTTATCCAGTAGTAGCGTAGGGGAAGGAGAATGTGATCCATGGCTACGGCGTCCGATGTGATTTCCGCGATCCAAGCTGGCGATGGAGCACGGCTGCGGGAATTGATTGGCAGCGCGCCGGAGTTGGCAGGCACGCGCGATGCGAGCGGCGTCTCCGCCATCATGCTCTCGCTGTACCACCGGCGGCGCGATCTGGCGGACGTGCTGGTCCGCGCCCATCCCGTGCTGGATGTGTTTGAAGCCGCGACGTTGGGGCGGATCGATCGCCTGGAGGAGTTACTGCGGGTGCATCCGGACCTGGCCCATGCCTGGTCCGGGGACGGCTTCACGGCTCTGCACTTCGCCGCCTATTTTTCCCAGGAGGAAGCGGCGCGACTACTGCTGGACGCCGGGGCGGATGCGCGCGCCACGGCGCGCAACGCCACGCTGGTGCAACCCCTGCACAGCGCGGCCTCGGCGCGGGCGCACAAGGTGGCCGAACAGCTGCTGCAGTCGGGAGCCGACGTGAATGCAAAGCAGCAGAAGGGGTTCACCCCCCTGCAATCGGCGGCGCACAACGGCGACACCGCCATCCTGAGTCTGCTGCTGCGCTACGGCGCCGATCGCGAGCAGCGAAACGAGGAGGGGAAGACCGCCCTGGACCTGGCGCGCGAAGGCGGGAAGGAAGAGGCGGCGAGGATGCTGTCGGGAGCGGCGTGAGTGCCAGCCAGCACTCAGGAATCAGCGGTCAGCAATCGGTAGACAGCAGTCCGGTCGAGCAAATTCCGTCCTAGTTCAAGCCGATTCGGGTTCGGCAGCTTCCTCATCCTCGACGGCGGCGGATTTCTCCGGGCGCAGGAGGGGGAAGAGGATGACGTCGCGGATGGAGGGCGAATTGGTCAAGAGCATGGTCAGGCGATCGATTCCGATGCCCTCGCCTCCGGTCGGCGGCATGCCATAGGAGAGGGCGCGCACATAGTCTTCGTCCATCTGGTGAGCTTCTTCGTCCCCGCGAGCGCGTTGAGAGAGCTGCTGCTCGAAACGGCGGCGCTGCTCCTCGGGATCGTTCAGTTCGCTGAAGGCGTTGCCGATTTCCAGAGCTCCCACGAACACCTCGAAGCGTTCCACCCAGCGCGCGGCGTCCTCGGGCTTGCGGCTGTTTTTTGAGAGCGGCGAAATCTCCAGAGGAAATTCGTAAATGATGGTTGGCTGGATCAGGTGCTCCTCGGCCACGGCTTCAAACAGGTCGGCAATGGTCTTTCCCGCAGGCTGCTGCGGATCGTAGGGCATGTGGGAGTGATGGGAGTTGAAGCGGCGGACCAGCGGGCCCAGGGAATCGGCGGCGGCGAAGTCGGAGGGGGCGGGTTTGGGTCCCGCGGCATCCGGCCAGTACTGGATGATGGCCTCACGCATGGTCAGGCGCTGCCAGTGGGCCCAGTCAATCTGGTGGCCGCCGTAGGCGACGCTGGCGCCTCCGGTCACCTCGCGGGCCACGTAAGACAGCAGGGCCTCGGTGAGGTCCATCATGTCGTACATGTCGGCGTAGGCCTGGTAAAACTCGAGCATGGTGAACTCGGGGTTGTGCTGGGTGGAGATGCCTTCGTTGCGGAAGTTGCGATTGATCTCGTAGACGCGCTCCATTCCGCCGACGATGAGGCGCTTCAGGTAGAGCTCGGGAGCGATGCGCAGGAAGAGATCGAGGTCAAGAGTGTTGTGGTGAGTGACGAAGGGCCGGGCGGCCGCGCCTCCGGCGATGGGCTGCATCATGGGGGTTTCGACCTCGACGTAGCCGCGCTGGTCGAGGAAATTGCGGATCGCTTTCACCACCTGGGCGCGCTTGACGAAGACCTCGCGCACTTGCGGGTTCATGAACAGATCGACGTAGCGCTGGCGGTAGCGCAACTCGACGTCGGTGAGTCCGTGCCACTTTTCGGGCAAGGGGAGCAGGTCCTTGGCGAGGAAGGTGATTTCCTGGACGTGGACGGTCAGTTCATTGGTGCGGGTGCGGAAGAGGTAGCCCTTGACGCCGATGTGGTCGCCAATGTCGAGGAGCTTGAACAACTCGAAGCCCCGATCGCCGAGGTCATCTTTCTTGACGTAAACCTGGAGGCGCTGGCCCATCTGCTGCAAGTGCATGAAGCCGGCTTTGCCCATCAGGCGCACGGCCATGATCCGCCCGGCGATACGGACTTCAACCCGGGCTGATTCCAGCTGCTCGGAGGTTTTGTCGCCATAAGCCGCCAGGATCTGCGGAAGGGTGTGGCTGGCGTCATACTTATAGGGATAGACCTTGTGCCCGAGGGCTTCGATCTGGGACAGTTTCTGGCGGCGGAGTTCGTAGATCTTGCTTTCAAGTGCCATGGATTTGCGGATTGCCTCGAGCAAGGCGGTTTCCCGGCCAGCGCGGAGGGGCGGAGATCAAGGATTGATTATAGCGAATGGGCGGTTGCGGGCGAGGCGAAGAGAGGGGAGCGCGAGCTCGCCGGGCCGGCGGTGGCCATGTGATCCGGATCACAAACCGAGGTGATGGCAACCTTGAAACCTTCCCACCGCAAAGGTTAGTATTCTCGGTCCTGATCGAAGGAAGTAACGACGGATTTTGCCCGCAGCGGAGGGTTGCCGTCCGCGGCGGGCGGGGATGGTTGAGGCCGCCAAAATATGCCAGGGAATTATGTCCCGATCTTCCTTTTTATAGCCATCCTCGCGGTTCTGATCCCATTGACCCTGGCGGCCGCCAAGCTGGCGCGGCCGGATAATCCCGAGAAAACCAAGCTGATGCCCTACGAGTGCGGGGTGGATCCGGTGGGCGATTCGCGCGGCCGCTATACCGTGCGCTTTTACATCGTGGCCATCCTGTTCGTGGTATTCGACGTGGAAACCATCTTCCTTTTTCCCTGGGCGGTGCAGTTCAAGACGCTGGGGCTGTTTGGCCTGGTGGAGATGCTGGTGTTTCTGGCGATCCTGATCGTGGGCTACGTCTGGATCTGGAAGAAGGGCGCCCTGGAATGGATCTGAGGAGCGGGCCGGGGCGGCGGGGAGAGCGGACCGCGGTTCGGGGTGGGGAATTCCGCAAATTTCGCGCGGGCGTGAGGTTCTGGCGACGGCGGCAGTGTGCCGGACGCCAGGTGATATAAGTCACTTGTGGAAGTGATGGTGTTACATGCCGGTTCCGCGCGGGGTTGGTAAAAACGTAAATCCGCCAGGCGCCGCCGGCGGGCGGTGAAAACAGGCGACGCATTTCTTTATGGCCGACGAAACCAAGCCAAGCGGCACTACCCCGGAGAGCCAGGCGCCGGCAAAGCCAACACCACCGGCCAAGCCCGCCGGTCCCGTGCCCGTTGCGTGGGACTCGGAGCTGGTCGGGCGCTTCCGGCGCCTGTACGGCTCGGGCATCCGCGAGGCCAGCACCTACCTGGGCCAGAACTACCTGGTGGCCGATGCCTCCATCGTTTACGACGTGCTGAGCATGCTGCGCGACGAGGAGGAGTTCGACTACTGCGTGGACGTGACCGCGGTGCACTATCCGCAGCGAGAGCTGCCCTTCGAGGTGATCTACATCCTCTACTCCTTCGCCCACAACCAGCGGATGCGGGTGAAGACGCAGATCGCCGATGGCGGGGGAGTGCCCAGCGTGGTCCCGCTGTGGCCCACCGCCAACTGGCTGGAGCGGGAGGTGTACGACATGTTCGGCATCCGCTTCGAGGGCCACCCGGACTTGAAGCGCATCCTGCTGCCCGACGGCTGGAAGGGGCACCCGCTGCGCAAGGACTACGGCATCATCCAGCAGGATAAAGAGTGGGTGCAAATCAATCTGGGCATCGAGAGCGGCCAATGAAAGAACTGTCTCCAACCTCGCACCTGGAGATGGAAGAGAAGGACAAGACCTTCCTGGATGCAACCGAGCTGACCCTGAACATGGGGCCGCAGCATCCGTCGACGCACGGGGTGCTGCGCGTCATCCTGAAGCTGGACGGGGAGAAGATCCTGGGGACGGAGTGCGTGATCGGATATCTCCACCGCGGGGTGGAGAAGATCGCGGAGAACCGCACCTACGCCATGTTCAATCCTTACGTGGACCGCATGGACTATGTGGCGGCGGTTTCCAACGGCCTGGGCTACTGCGAGGCGGTGGAGAGGCTGCTGAATGTGGAGGCGCCGCCGCGGGCGAACTACATCCGCGTGATCCTGACGGAGCTGAATCGCATCGCCAGCCACCAGCTGTGGCTGGGGACGCACGCGCTGGACATAGGCGCCATCACGCCGGTGTTCTACTGCTTCCGGGACCGGGAAGAGATCCTGAAGATTTTCGAGAAATACTGCGGCGCGCGGCTCACCACGCATGCGTTCCGCATCGGCGGCTGCCAGTACGAAACCTACGAGGGCTTCGAGAAAGAAGTGCTGAAGTTCTGCGATTTCGTGGATCCCAAGATCGACGAATACGAAGAGCTGCTGACGCACAACCGCATCTGGGTGGAGCGGACCAAGGGTGTGGGAGTGATTACCGGAGATGAGTGCAAGGCGCTGGGGGTGACCGGGCCGGTTTTGCGGGGCAGCGGGGTGAAGTGGGACTTGCGCAAAGCCCAGCCTTACGCGGTGTACAAGAACTTCGAGTTTGAGATCCCCACCGGTCAGAACGGCGATACCTACGACCGGTACCTGGTGCGGGTGGCGGAGATGAGGCAGTCGCTGCGGATCATCCGGCAGGCGGTGGGGGGGATTCCCGAGGGCCCGATCATGGCCAAGATTCCCAAGGTGCTGAAGCCGCCGGTGGGCGAGGTGTATCACTCGATCGAGGCCCCCAAGGGGGAGCTGGGATATTTCATCGTCAGCGACGGCTCGACGCAGCCGTACCGGGTGAGGGTGCGGCCACCGTCATTTGTGAACCTGCAGGCGCTGGATACGATGGTGCGGGGGCGGCTGGTGGCCGACGTGGTGGCCATCATCGGCACCATCGATATCGTTCTGGGCGAGGTGGACCGCTGATGCTGAACCAGCTCACCAGCTATCTGCATCAGAATGTCACGCCGGGGGAAGCGGGGAACCTGGTTTGGGCCACCCTCTACATTCTGATCATCTTTGCCGGGGTGTCGCTGGCCGTGATTCTGATGAACTGGGGAGAGCGCAAGGCGCTGGCCCATATGCAGGTGCGGCTGGGACCGATGCGGGTGGGCCCGCACGGCCTGCTGCAGCCTATTGCCGACGCGGTGAAGCTGCTGATCAAGGAAGACATCATGCCCAGCGAGGCCGACCGGCTGGTGTTCTGGATGGCTCCGCTGGCGGTGGTGATCGCGGCTTTCACGGTGTACCTGGTGGTGCCGTTCGGACCGACGCACGCGGTGACAGACATGAACATCGGTATCCTGTTCATGCTGGGGACATCGTCGCTGGGGGTGCTGGGGATCATCATGGCGGGCTGGGCCTCCAATTCCCACTACCCGCTGCTGGGGTCGCTGCGCTCCAGCGCGCAGATGGTTTCGTACGAAATTGCCATGGGACTGGCGGTGGTCTCGGCGGTGCTGATGACCAGTTTCACGGGTACGGGGCCGTGGGCGGCGGGAAGCGGGTCGGGAGTCGGGACCCTGAGCATGATCGGGATCGTGGAGGCGCAGAAAACGCAACACGTGTGGTTCGTGTTCAAGTTTTTCCCGCTGGGCCTGATGGCGTTCATGGTGTTTGCGATCGCGATGGTGGCGGAAACCAATCGCGCGCCGTTCGATCTGCCGGAGGCGGAATCGGAGCTGGTGGCGGGCTTTCACACCGAGTACAGCGGCTTCCGCTGGTCTTTGTTCTTCCTGGCGGAGTACGCGGCGATGATCGCGGTGTCGTCGATCGCAGTGACGCTGTGGCTGGGGGGCTGGCTGCGGCCATTCGGGACGTGGCTGAGCGGGCCCACGTGGGACGTTGTGTTCTCGCTGGTTCCGGGCGGGTTCTTCCTGTTGCTGGCCCTGGCGGCGTTCTACAACACCGCCCGCATGCCCCGGCACCCCATGTTGCGGGTGCAAACGCTGGGGCTGGGAGCGTTCGGAGCGCTGCTGGGCCTGATCGGCCTGTTGCTGCTGGCTCCCCCGGTGCGCGACCGCATCCAGGACATCTTCTGGTTCGTGTTCAAGGTGGCGGTCTTCATGTACCTGTACATCTGGTACCGGGGCACGTTCCCGCGCTACCGCTTCGATCAGTTGATGAAGGTGGGCTGGAAGGTGCTGCTGCCGCTGGGGCTGGCGGTGCTGATCGCCACGGCGCTGGTGGGTGTGGGTCCTGAGCTGGCGGCCTGGGCCAGGGGAGGGCATTGATGAGGGCGAGGGCGGTGAATTTTGTGCGCAAAGCGCTGCTGGGGGACCTGTTGCAGGGGCTGGCGGTTACGTTTCGCAACCAGCATCCGGGGCAGGTTTACACGGAGCAGTATCCACTAGAGCGACCGCAGATCGCCGAGCGTTATCGCGGACTGCCGCGGCTGCATGTGAACCCGGAGACAGGCGAGACGCTGTGCATCGCTTGCGATCTGTGCGCCAAGGCTTGTCCCGAGCACCTGATCACCGTGGAGAGCGAGCGCGATGCGGCGACCAGGCGCAAGCGTCTGACCCGCTACTGGTTTGACATCAGCCGCTGCATGTTCTGCGGGCTTTGCCAGGAGGCCTGCTCGACCGATGCCCTGGAGCTGTCGCAGGATTTCGAACTGGCGCAGTACAGCCGGGACGGGCTGGTGTTGAACCGGTCGCGCCTGGAGCACGGCCCGGAGACGACGGTGTACACGCGATGACCCCGATTGCGCCAACCTTTTTCTTTTACCTGCTGTCCGGGGTTGCGCTGGTGAGCGCGATCCTGGTGATCACGCGCAAGAATCCGGTGCACGCAGCGCTGGCGCTGATCTTCACGCTGCTCTCGCTGGCGGGACTCTACC
>DATHDM010000314.1:0-27073 GCA_035319065.1 Terriglobales bacterium | reverse complement strand
GTCTTGGCTGACGCGTTCTGGCGCGGCTCCAGCAAGTCCACCCGCCCCCGGATCTGCTGCAGCGAGCGAGCACCCAGGTTGGACAGCAACTGGCGCACTTCGTCCGCCACGCCTTCGAAGTAGCTCACCACCATCTCCGGTTTGCCGGTGAACCGGGTGCGCAGGGTTTCGTCCTGGGTGGCGATTCCCACCGGGCAGGTGTTGAGGTGGCACTGGCGAGCCATCACGCAACCGATGGCCAGCAGAGCGGCCGTGCCAAAGCCGAATTCATCCGCGCCCAACAGGGCAGCCACCACCACGTCGCGCCCGAACTTCAGCCCGCCGTCAACCCGCAAACGGACCCGCGAGCGCAGCCCCGCCTGCAGCAGCTCGCAATGCGCTTCGCGAATTCCCACCTCCCAGGGCAGGCCGGTGTTCTTGATGGAGGTCAGCGGAGACGCGCCCGTGCCGCCATCGTGCCCGCTGATGGTGATCACGCCAGCCCCAGCCTTGGCCACACCCGCCGCGATGATGCCCACGCCCGCGCCGGCAACCAGCTTCACCCCGATCCGCGCCCGCGGGTTGATCGCACGCAGGTCGTAAATCAACTGCGCCAGGTCCTCGATGCTGTAGATGTCGTGATGCGGCGGAGGTGAGATCAATGACATGCCGGTCACCGCGTGCCTCATGCGCGCGATGTAGGGGGTGACCTTGAACCCCGGAAGTTGTCCGCCTTCTCCCGGCTTCGAGCCCTGGGCCATCTTGATCTCCAGTTCATCGGCGTGCACCAGGTAGTCGGCGGTAACTCCGAATCGGCCCGACGCCACCTGCTTCACGCGGTTCGAAGCCTCGGGAGAATTCATGTAGATCTCAGGGTCTTCCCCGCCTTCACCGGTGTTGCTCCGCGCTCCGATCCGGTTCATGGCAATCGCCAGCGTCTTGTGCGCTTCCGGACTGATGGCGCCCAGCGACATCGCCTGCGAGCTGAAGCGGGTGACAATGCTTTCCCGGGGCTCAACTTCGTCGAGCGCAACCGCTTCGGCCGGCCGGAAGTCCAGGTTGTCGCGCACCGCCACCGATTCCCGCGTTCCCGCAATCCGCTGGTAGCGGGCGTTGTTCTCCGGCGTGGGCGACTTGATGTAGGCGTGCAAATGGCGCACCAATTCGGGCGAGGTGGCGTGCAGCTCCCCGTTCTTGCGGAAGCGGTAGTAGCCAAGATCGCGCAGCGCTTGCGTCTCCTCGGCAAATGCGGCCGCATGCCGCACCAGCGAGTCCTCCAGAATTTCGTTCAGGCTCTTGCCCGCCAGCACGCTGGCCGTGTCTTCGAAGAATTCCTGGTGGACTTCGGGTTCGAGTCCAACCGTCTCGAACAGATGACTGTTGCGGTAACTGGCCAGCGTGGAGATGCCCATGCGCGCCAGAACCTTGCGCAGGCCACCTTCGAGCGCCGCGCGGAACTTGGCCTGGCCGCCGGCAGCGGTGTCCTCGGCCAGTTCCATGGCCAGGTAAGGAAACACCGCCGACGCCCCGCAAGCCACCAGCAACGCCACATGGTGCGTGTCGAAGACCTGGCCGCTCTCGACCACAATCGGGACGTCGATCGCGCCGGTGGAAACCATCGCCTTCCACGCCGTGGCAACCGCCAACAAGACTGGCAGCGCCGCACGGTCCCGGCCCACCTCGCGATCGCTCAGCACCACCATGCGCGGCGCCAGGAAGGCCGCGGCCATCACCCGACCGCGCACCGAGGCCAGAGTCGCAACCGCTCCCTTGACCCCCTTGGCGCTCTCAAAGGTAATGTCGATGCGGCAGGCCGGATCCAGATGGCTGGCCAGCTTCTCCATCTGCCCGGCGTCGAGAATCGGCGACCGCAGCCCCAGATCCCCTGCCAGCAGCAGATCGAGCGACATGACGTGGGTTTCGCGCAACGGGTCGATGGGAGGATTGGTGACCTGGGCAAAGCGCTGCTTGCAGTAGTCCCATAGCGGCCGCTGCATCTCCGACAGAAACGCCGGAGGAGCATCGTCGCCCATGCTCCAGACCGCCTCCTTGCCCTCGGCGCAGAGCGGCTGAAAGAGAATGCGGAATTGATCTTCCGTCCAGCCCAAAGCCGCAGCCGTACGGCGCGGATGCTGGGTTGAGAAGGAAGCCGACGACGCCGCAGGACCATCAGCAGGCTCCGACGGCAACAGGTACGAGACCGCGGGCCGCGCCGGCGCTCCGATAGCCGTCATCAGCAGTCCCGAAAGCTCGTGGTTGCGGTGCAGAGTTCCGTTGAGCAGGTCCACCAGGATCATTTCGCCAGGACCCAGGCGCCCACGATGCTCGATCTGGCGTTCGGCCAAATCTGCAATGCCCACCTCGGAACCGGCCACCACCAAACCGTTGTTGCCCACGGTGAAACGCATCGGCCGCAGGCCATTGCGATCCAACTTGGCGCCCACATACTGCCCGTCGCTGAACACCAGGGCTGCCGGGCCATCCCAGGGCTCCTGCTCACAGGCTTGCGACTGCAGGAAGGCCCGCAACTCAGGCTGGATGCGGGTATCGTTCTCCCACGCCGGAGGCACCATGCGCATCATGGCAGCAGCGGGATTCAGGTTGCGGCGAATCAGGATTTCGAAGCTGTTGTCGAAGCTGGCCGAATCGCTGACATGCTCCTGCAGGCAGCGGAAGTCCTCACCTGCTCCGAAGGCGCGGCGCACCGAGGTCTCGCGCGCGCGCATCCAGCGGCGATTGGCGCTGATGGTGTTGATCTCACCGTTGTGCGCCACCAGCCGGAAGGGCTGCGCCAGCGACCACACCGGGCGCGTATTGGTCGAGTAACGCTGATGAAACACCGCGAACGGGCTCTTGAACTCGGGATGCGCCACATCCGGATAAAACTCCACCAACTGATGCGGGGCCAGCAGTCCCTTGTAAACCAGTGTGCGGGACGAGAGCGAACAGAAATAGGTCCCGCTCGGCGCGATCGCCTCCACGCGCTTGCGGAAGAGAAACAGCTGCATCTCGAAATCGGCCGCGGGATTCAGAGGCGCAAAGAAAACTTGTCGAATCACCGGAAGCGTGGACTCTGCGCGATGGCCGAGAGCCCCGGGATTGGTGGGAACCTGCCGAAGTCCGAGGAATTTCAGACCGAATGCATCCACCGACTCAACGATACATCGACAGGCCTCTTCCCCTTTCTCAAGCTCGCGAGGAAGGAAGACCATGCCCACGGCATACGCGGAAGGGAGTTGGATTCCCGCCTGCCGTGCCTGATCACGAAAAAATCGGCGCGGGATGGCAGTCAGCAGACCCGCACCATCTCCGCTGGCGCCGTCGGCATCGACGCCACCACGGTGGGAGAGACGCTCGAGCGCGGTCAGCGCACGCTCGATGACCTCCCGGGATTCGCCCCCGCCGAGTTGGGCAATAAAGCCCACACCACAAGCGTCGTGATCCCTTGACGGGCTCGGATTCTGCCACTCCATCTATTATTGTGTACCGTGGAGTGGAAGCCGTTGTACAACGCACTTTTTCGATACAGATGATTGGAATTCCGCAGGCTCTTCTTAACGCGGCTTTAACGTCCAGAGCGGGAAGGTCCAGCCTTCAAGGATCTGCGATTCAGCCTACAACCGGTTCAAGCCGTCCAGGGCCGCAACTTTGTAGGCTTCGCCCAGCGTGGGATAGTTGAAGACGGTATCGCGGAAATATTCGATGGTGCCGCCCAGGCTGAGCACGGCCTGGCCGATGTGCACGATCTCCGCCGCGCGGTCGCCGATCACATGCACACCCAGCAGCTTCAGCGTCTCGCGATGAAACAACAGCTTCAGCATTCCTTCCGTGTCTCCTAGCATCTGTCCCTTGGCCAGTTCCTCGTAGCGGGCGATGCCCACTTCGTAGGGAACCTTCTGCTGGGTCAGCAGCTCCTCGTTGTGGCCCACCATGGAAATTTCCGGGATGGTGTAGATGCCATAGGGAATCAGGTATTGCGGAACGGTGGTGGGCTTGCCGAACATGTGGCAACTGGCGAGCCGGCCCTGTTCCATCGCGGTACTCGCCAGAGCCGGAAAGCCGATCACATCACCCGCCGCATAGATGTGCGGCACCTTGGTTTGAAAGTGCTCATTCACCTGCAGCTTGCCGCGGCCGTCGGCGCTCAGGCCCGCCGCTTCCAGGTTGAGCTGGTCACTGTTCGCCTGGCGGCCCACGGTGAAGAGCAGGCCTTGCCCATGCACTTCCTTGCCGCTCTCTAGTCTTGCAAAAACGCGGTCGCGCTCCGGATCGTATCCCACCGAGAGCACCTTGTCCCCCAACCGGAAAAACGTCCCCAGGTGGCGAAGGTGGTAGGAGAGGTTGTCAATCACCTCGCGATCCACGAAATCCAAGAGTGTCGGCCGCTGGTCGATCAGCGTCACCTTCACTCCCAGCGCCGCAAGCATCGAGGTGTACTCCAGTCCGATTACTCCGGCGCCCACCACCAGCAGGTCGCGGGGAATCTCTTCCAGGGCATGGATCTGGTCGGAATCGAAGATGCGCTTGCCGTCGATCGGAATGCTGGCATCGTGCGCCGGACGTGTGCCGCACGCGATGAGGATATTTTCCGCCCGCAGCAGGGTGGAACCGTCCTCGCGCGACACCTCGATGGTGTGGGCATCCAGCAGCTTGCCCTCTCCTTCGACCACGGTGATCCCGTTGCGGTGAAGCTGCGACTTGATCACCTCGATCTCGCGCGCCATCACCGACTGCGCGCGGAAGTTGAGATCCTGCATCGAGATCTTGTCTTTGAGGGTGTAGCTGCGGCCATAAAACGTGCGTTGGCGAAAGCCGCTCAGGTAGAGCACCGCTTCACGAAATGTTTTGCTGGGAATGGTTCCCGTGTGCACGCACACGCCTCCGATGGTGCGGGTGCGCTCGACGATGGCGACGTTCTTGCGCAGCTTGGCCGCGCAGATGGCAGCCTTCTGGCCCGCCGGCCCGCTGCCGATCACCACCAGGTCGTAGCATTGCGGCTTTTCCATGGTTGAGTGGAGTCTCCGCCGGAGGGCGGCCATTATCTCCGATGTCTCCCCAAAATCGGAAACACGCCGACCAGATTTCACCAAAAATTAACCAAGAAAAGCCTGGCCTCCGCAAGTCCGTACCACGCTCCCTGAGAGGGCTCCAGGCCGCAGTCAGACTGGTCCCGTCGCGCCCGGGAGTGTTACAGTCATTTGACAGTCTTGCGTGCCGAGACTACGACCCTCTGACCGGGTTCCTATCCTTATTCAACCGAGGCCTATGAGACGCGTCTTACTGCTTTCCCTCATTCTGCTGATTGTTCTGGAAATAGGGAGTTGTGGAGGAGGCTCCACACTCGCCCGCGTGTACGTGACCGACTTCGGCAGCAACACCGTAGCCGCCTACAAGTTGAGCTCTGGTGGGTCGCTCTCCGCCATTGGCACCGGTTTTACCACCCAACAGGCAGGCGCTTTGTTCTCCCTGCCCAATCCCGCCGGCACATTTGTGTACGTGCTCAACGCCCAGAGCAACAACATTTCCGTATTTGCCATTCTTTCTGACGGAAGCCTCGACATTCGCACCGGCAACCCGATCACCGGACTATCCCCTGCCGCCATGGTGTGCGACTCCGGTGGAAAGTTCCTTTACGTCAGCAACTCCTCTTCCGCCACCATCTCGGTTTACGCCATGGGCAGTGATGGTTCCCTCAGCCAGATCAGCGGCTCGCCCTTCCCGGCGGGAGTCGGCGCCAGCTCGCTGGCCATGACTCCCTCCGGCAGCTTCCTCTACGTAACCAACAAGGCCGCCGGCAACGTCTCCGGCTACGCGGTGAATTCCTCGACCGGCGCTCTGACGCCCCTGGCCAACTCGCCCTTCGCTGCGGGAATCGGCCCGGCTTCCATCGCCATCGATTCCGGCGGCCATTTCGCCTACGTCGCCAACAGCGGCGACAACTCGGTCTCGCAGTATTCGATCGACTCCAGCGGCAACCTGGTCGCCACCGCGAATTCACCCTTCCAGACGGGAGGCAGCGCGCCGGTTTCGGTTGCCATCGATCCCAGCGGGGCTAACATCTACGTGGCCAATCAGAGCACCAACAACGTGTCCGCTTTCGCGATCGACTCCTCGGGAAAGCCCTCGCCCGCCCTGCCCTCGCCCGTAGCCGCCGATCTTTCCCCCAGCTTTGTGGCGGTGGACCCCGCAGGAAAATTCGTGCTCGTCGCCAACCGCGACGCCAACAATATTTTCATCTTCGAACGCGGCTCGGGCGGATCGCTTGGCAGCAGTCCCAAATCTACAACCACGGGAACCGCGCCCACCTCCATGTCGTTCATCAAGACCAAGTGAGTCTGGTGATCCGGCTGGGCTGTAATGATCGCCTTGGTGCTGGCCATCGGGAGCGGGCGTCGGCCGCCGTAAATTGGCTGGCTGCAACCTGACAGGACTCCAAGCAGCGCTATCCGCGTATCAGCCCGCGGCGCAGTTCTTCGAGTGAGTATTTCGTATCCCGCCACACGATGCCGTCGTGTCGCAGAACGTGAACCATGGAGCGCAGCATGGTGTAGACCAGCGCCGCCGTGCTCAGCGGGTGAAAGATGAAATACCAGGGCGCGATCGGGGCGCGAATGTACATGCCCAGGTACATGCAGAAGATTCCCAGCAGGGCGCCGGCAAATCCCAGCTTCGCCCAGCCCGGAGCCAATATCACTCCCACAAACGGGAGCAGGTTCAGAAACAGCAACAACACGCAGGCGCCAATCGCGCGAGGCACGCTGAAGTGCACCAGCGCGAAGAAATTCTTGGTGAGATTATCGATGACCCCCCTGGCGCCCTCGCCCCAACGCAGGGTGATCATGTCAGTGCCAAAGGCACATCGCTGAGCTGCCCCCGAATCCTTCACCAGTTTTCCCAGGCGCATGTCTTCGATCACCTCCATGCGCAGCGCCTCAAAGGTTCCTGCCGCCTGGTACGCCTCGCGCCGAACCAGGTTGAAGGCCCCCACTCCCAGGTGATCGCGAGCCTTGGGATCGGCCACCTTCCAGGCACGATGTCCGAAGACGAACAGG
This sequence comes from Terriglobales bacterium, assembly GCA_035319065.1. GTDB lineage: Bacteria > Acidobacteriota > Terriglobia > Terriglobales > Acidobacteriaceae > DASPRM01. The sequence continues at coordinate 20,042 of DATHDM010000314.1, read as the reverse complement.
ACATTGAATCCCGCCAGCACGATTTTCTTCCCCGTGCTCCAGCCGGTCATCGACGGGAAAATCACCATGTGGTCCGCACCTGTCTTCTCCGCGTAAGCCATGGCCCGACGCAGCACGTCGGGGCGGAAGGTGACGTCGGCGTCGGTGAACAGCAACCATTTCCCCCGGGCCTGCGCTGCCGCCAACCACATCGCATGCGGCTTCCCCAGCCAGCCCGGTGGAAGCTCGGAGACATGCAGCACTCTCAGTTCGGGATGACTGCGGTGCGCCGCTGCCACTTGCTCCATCATGGGGCCGGTGCCGTCGGATGAGCGGTCGTCGACCGCGATCACCTCGTAGTCCGGGTAGTCGAGTTGGAGCAGCGAGGAGAGCGCCGGCTCCAGGTGAGCTTCTTCATTGCGCGCCGGCACAACGATGGTCACCTTGGGCGTGGACTGCGGCTGAGCATCGAATTCCGGGCGCGCCAGATCCGGCACCTTCGGCATGCCAAAGGCCGCGTCCAGCACCCGCCACAGCCAGATCAGCCCCAGCAGGATGCCTGTGATCCACCACCACATCATCCGGCGTGCACCCCGGCAGCTTTCTCCGTGGGAATCTCCGGCGCAAACCTCATGCCCCACACCAGTACGGCAGCTCCCAGGCCAATGGCGACAAAGGCGGCGACAAATCCCTTCTGCAGCGTACTGCGATCAGAAATGTAGCCTATGAGCGTGGGGGAAAAGGCGTCTCCCAGCAGATGGATGGTGAACAGGTTCACGGCGATCGCAGTGGCGCGGATCGTGGCGCTCACCGAATTCACCACCGCCGCATTCAGGGGAGCGTTGTTGAGGAACAGCAGGAACTCCGCCGCAAACATCGCCGGATACATCAGCGGGCCGACCGTGTAAACCGCCAGGATCATGGCCGGAATCCCCAGCAGCATCGAGATGCCGGAGACCAGGTAGTAGCCGCCCGCAGTCTTGTCCAACGCGCGATCGCCCAGCCACCCCCCGAACAGAGTTGCCACCACGGCATTGAAGGCGGTGATACCTCCGAAGATCAGGTTGGCTTCGTCCAGCGGAACTTTGCGCACGCGCGAGAGAAAAGTCGGCATCCACACCGAGAGCCCGCCCAGGGCGAAGGTCACCATCGCCATGCCCAGCGTGGCAGTCCAAAAAGCGCCGTTGCGCGTCAGCCCCAGCAGCGTGCCCCGTTCCGCGGTCTTCTGGAGATGATCGCTGGCCCCGCGTTGGGGTTCGGGAATGAACCAGAGAGCGATGGCGAGCAGGAATCCGGGAACCGCGCCGATATAGAACGGCGTGCGCCATCCGAAGTGATGTCCCAGGTAGCCACCCAGCATGTAGCCCGCGGCCGTGCCCAGGCCAATGTTCAGGTAGAAGATTCCGAAAATCCGCCCCCGTTGATGCTCGGGAAACATGTCGGCCAGAAACGATGGCGCGATGGTCACAAACGTGGCTTCCCCGATGCCCACAATGGTGTGCCGCAGCAGCAGTTGGTCGAAATTGAATGTGACCGCGGTGAGCAGCGTGGCGATGCTCCACACCACTGCGCCCCCCACCATGATCAGCTTGCGGGGATATCGGTCCGCAAACCATCCCACGATGGGAGCGGCAACCATGTAGCAGATGAAGAAGGCGGTCGTCAGGAAGCCGAACTCGGCATCGCTGCGCTTGAACTCTGCCTGCACCAGCGGCTGCACCGCAAACAGAACCGAGCGATCCACATAGTTGAAGAAGTTGAGCAGCGACAGGACCACAAGCGCTGTTCTGGCGTAGTTCTTCTGAGCCATCCGGTTGCAGGCCAGTCTATCAGCAGCCTCAGCCGGTCTGAAAGACGGCACATCGCATCGACCCGCCCATGGCGTAGGTGCGGTTACGGCTTCTTGCTTTTGGGTCTCGGCCAGCGCGCCTCGACTACTGTCCCCATTCCGCCGCGGGGACGAAAATCGCCCTTCACCACCGCCCATTTGGGTTTGGCAAATCCCACCACGTCTTCCAGGATCCGGTTCACCGCGTTTTCCTGAAAGATGCCAAGGTTGCGATAGGCAGCCATGTATTGCTTCAACGACTTCAACTCCAGGCAGAGCTGATCGGGCATGTAGGTGATCACGATCGTGCCGAAATCCGGCAGCCCGGTCTTGGGACAGACCGAGGTGAACTCGGGGTTGTCGATGACGATCTCGTACGCTGGAAATTGGTTGGGAAAGGTTTCGATTTCCGGCAGCGGCGTCTTCAGGCCAGCCTTGGCGTGGTCTGCGGTATAGCCGGGGAGTTTGCTAGCCATCGCGACTCATTCTAAATGGGCCTGCACCTTAGTGCCGGAGGAACGGGCGGCAGCGATTTTTTTGCGGCAATTCCTGCTGCCTCTTGCTGGCTTCGCGCATCCAAATTACGGGAGCGGCGCAGTTGGGCTGCCGGGGCTGAACTCCTGAAATCGTTCCCGAACTTGTCAATCTGAGCACTCCAGCGCGAGAGAGATATCCGGGTTCAAATACTCGCCCGTGTTCTATACTTGGGTCTGCGTTCAATGGCCGTAGAAACACCAGAGAAACAACAAGTTATCGGCAAGGGACGCCTTTGGCTGGTGGTCCTCGCGCTGGTGACGGCAGTAGTGGTTCTAGCTGCCTTCCAGAACATGCGCCGGGGAGCGCTGCCAGTGCGGGCCGCCGAAGCGGTGCGCGGCACCATCGCCAGCAGCATCGCCACCAATGGCAAGATTGAAGCCGTCGATAATTTCGAAGCTCATTCTCCCGCTCCGACCACGGTCAAGCGCGTGCTCGTGCACGAAGGCGACCAGGTCAAGCGTGGTCAGCTGTTGCTGCAGCTCGACGATGCCGAAGCGCGTTCCCAGGCTGCGCGGGCCCTGGCCCAGTTGCGCGCGGCAGAGGCCGATCTGAACGCCATTCATATCGGCGGGACTCACGAGGAAATTCTCACCAACCAGACCGCGCTCACGCGCGCCCAGTCGGAGCTGCAGGCCGCCAGGCGCAATCTCGATGCGCTACAAAGACTGCTGGAGACCGGCGCCGCCTCGGCCGGCGAGGTCCACGATGCCGAGCTCCGCGTTAACAACGCCGAAGAGCAGGTGAACCTGCTGCGGCAGAAGACCACCAGCAATCGCTTCTCGGTTCCCGAGCGGGAGCGCGTGGAGGCGCAGGTGGCGCAGGCTCGCTCCGCATATGAAGCGGCGGAAGATCTGGTGGCCAAATCCAACGTCACCGCCCCGCGTCAAGGGACGGTGTACTCCTTGCCGGTCAAGCAAGGTGCGTTTGTGAGCACCGGAGACTTGCTGGTGCAGGTGGCGGATCTCTCCCGGGTCACGGTACGCGCCTTCATCGATGAGCCCGACATTGGACGGCTGGCGCAAGATCAAACCGTCACCGTCAGCTGGGATGCTTTGCCCGGCCGCTCCTGGAGTGGCGCCGTCACTCAGGTGCCTACCACGGTCAGCGTGCGCGGGGCCCGCACCGTGGGTGAAGTCACCTGCATCATCGACAATCCCGGCCGCAAGCTGCTGCCCAACGTTAACGTCAGCGTCGCCATCACCACCGCCCGCGACGACAACGCCCTGACTGTCCCCCGCGAAGCTGTCCATCAGGATGACGGCCGGCGCTATGTGTTTCAGGTGGTGGGCAACGAGCTGCACAAGCGGGAAGTCGATACCCGGATCACCAATCTCACCCGCATCGAAATTGTGAAGGGGATCCCGGACAACGCGCTCATCGCCTTGGGATCCGTGAATGGCCAGCCGTTGCGCGACGGCCTGCCGGTGCGGATTGCGAAGTAAATCGCGTCACGATACAGGCGCCGCAGGGCGCAAACTGAGGGTAGAAGTAGAGTGAAGAAGCTTTTTCAGTCTTTGTCGATCCTGGTCCTAGGCCTTGTCCCCTGCCTGCCTGCATTTTCCGCCCCTTCGCCGGCCGACGTGATGGTCGCCGGCCGTGTCGACGATGCCATCGTCGGGCTCAACCGGAGGATTCAGGGTTCCCCGAACGATGCCGAGGCCTATCACCTGCTCTCCAAGGCCTACTACCATCTGCGTATGTGGGACCAGGCGATTGCCGCCGGCGAGCATGCGGTCGCGATTGCCCCGGGCGACGCCGACTATTGGCTGTGGCTGGGCCGCGCCTATGGCGAAAAGGCCGACGCTTCCAGTTTCATCACTGCCGCCGGCCTCACCAAGAAGGTGAAGTCCGCCTTCGAGAAGGCAGTGCAACTCGATAACAGCAACGTCGACGCTGCCTCCGATCTGGCCGAGTTCTACCTGGAGGCCCCCGGGTTCATGGGCGGAGGATTAGACAAGGCGCGCGATGAGGCCACGCGGATTGCGACTCTGGATCAGGCCAAGGCCCACTGGGTCAACGCCCGAATTGCGGAGAAGAAGAAGGACTACGCGGGCGCGGAGCGCGAATTTCAGGAAGCCATCAAGGCCAGCGGCAACAACGCCAGCTATTGGCTCAATCTGGCATCCTTCTATCGCCGCGCGGGCCGCTACAGCGACATGGAAGCGACCGTCAAGCAAGCCGTCGCTGCAGACAAGCGCAAGAACAACGCCTACTATGACGCGGCCACCATCTTCTACCGCGCCGGACGCAACCTGCCGGATGCCGCGAACCTGATTCGCCGCTACCTGTCCACCTCGCCCAGCGACGATGCTCCCGCCTTCCAGGCTCACTACCTTCTGGGCGCGATTCTGGAGAAGGAGGGCGACAAGCAGGGAGCTGCCGCCGAGTATCGCACCGCGCTCTCTCTGGCCAGCGCCTACAAGCCGGCGCAGGATGGCCTGAAGCGCGTCTCCTCCGCGCACCTCGTCTCCGGGCAGCAACTCGCTCCGGCGGAATAGGAACCCGCGATCGCGCTTGTGATTGCGGGCGTCCGCGACTTCGTTCCCTCCAACTTCCGCAGGATTCCGGCGGCGTTTCCGGCGCTTCTCCGGCTCCGCGCCTCTGCCTGATGACTTGCTATACTCTGGTTTCCAGTTCACGCTGACCTCGCATCTCAATATTTACTTCTCAATTTCCGCCGAAGGTGACGCGATGTCCTCAACTCTGCTTTTTCCAGTTCCTCCCGTGGTGCGCCTGCTCTTCACTGCCTTCTGGGTTGTGCTTGCGATGGCGGGCGGGGCCCATCCCTGCGCCGCCGAGCCACTTCCCTTCCAGCGCGCGGTGCAACTGGCGCTGGCCCACAGCCCGGCAATGCAGATGGCTACGGCCGAGCTGGTCAAGGCGCAGCAAGCCTATTTTGAAAGCCGCAATGCCTACTTGCCGCAACTCACTTTCGGCTCCGGCATCGCCAAGACCTACGGTTTCCCCCTCAGCATCGAGGGCTCTGCGCCCGCGGTCTTCCAGGTGAGCTATCAGTCGGCGCTGGTGAACTTCGCGCAACGGGAATTCATCCGCTCGGCGCAGCACGAGGTAAATGCGTCTTCCCTGAACAAAGAGGATCAGCGCAAGGCGGTAATCCTGGAGACCTCGCTGGCATACATGCAGCTCGACATCCTCACCTCCCAGCTCGCGGTCCTGCACCGCCAGCAAGACGAAGCTCGGCACCTGGAGAACATCGTCGCCCAGCGCGCGCAGCAGGGTGTGGACAGCCAGATGGAAGTTACCCGCGCTCGGCTGGCCACGGCCCGGGTTCGCATGCGCGTGGCCGACCTGGAAGGCAGCGCCGACCTGCAGCGACAGAAGCTCAGCCAGCTTACCGGCTTGCCCGCTCAGAACATCGAAACTGTCCCAGAGTCCATTCCCAAATTGCCGGAGGTGAGCCAGGAGGAAGATCTGCCGGATAAGGCGGTCGCCTCCAGCCCGGTGGTGAAGATGGCCGAGGAGAAGGTCACCGCCAGCGATATACGCGCGCGCGGCGAACACAAAGTCTTCTATCCCGCTATCGATTTGGTGGTGCAGTACGGATTGTTTTCCAAGTACAACAACTACGATCTCTACTTCAATCACTTCCAGCGCAACAATGCCACGCTTGGCGTTTCCATTCGGGTGCCTTTCCTGAACTTTGTGCAGCGCTCGCGAGCAGCCCAGGCGGACGCGGAAGCCGTCCGTGTGAAGCAGCAGGCAGAGACCGTCAAGGACCAGGTTTCCGCAGAAACCCTGCACCAGCAGCGGCAGGTCAGGCAGCTCGCTGCCGCCCAGCAGGTGGCCTTCCTCGAGTATCAGCTGGCTCAGTCGCAAGCGGAGGCGCTGCAGATCCGCGTCGAGGCGGGAACCGGAACCGGCCCTACTCCCGCCAATCTGCCCGAGCCCGCAGTCGCCCCAGCCAACCCGCGTGACCTGGCGAACGCGCGCCTGCTGGCCAATGATCGTTACAACACCTATCTGGATACGACCTTTGAGCTGGAGCGCGCCCGCATGCAGTTGCTCAGGTCCACCGGCGAGATCGAAAGCTGGGCCCTGCCCGGCCACTAGAGTCTCAAGCGTCGCGTTATGAGCTGGCTGGGCGAGCCGCTCCCGCCCGGGCCCCTATTTCTCTTCTTGATGCCTCGTGGTGACCGTTCACCCGAAGCCACTTCTGGCCCACGGGCGGCACTGCTAAGCTTCTATGAGGGGTATTGCTGGCCTCTTTCCGGCACTTCGGCAAGCAGAAATCCTGGGAAGCTGTTAAGATAGTCGTTTCAATAAGATGCCTCTCAAAACGCTGTTTCTGAATCCCCCCTCGTTCGAGAATTTCGACGGCGGCGCCAGCTCGCGTTGGCCGGCCACCCGCGAGATCGAATCCTACTGGTACCCGGTTTGGCTCGCCTACCCCACGGGGATGCTTGAGGGAGCCCGACTGCTGGATGCTCCCCCGCATCACGTAACCGGGGAGCAGACCATCGAGCTGTGCAAGGAATATGAATTCCTGGCGCTATTCACCAGCACACCGGGTTTCCCTGGCGACATTCGTCTGGCCGAGGCTATTAAGCAGGCCAACCCTAACATCCGGATCGCCTTCGTCGGCCCGCACGTCACCGTGCTGCCCGAGGAAACCCTGAAGCAGTGTCCGGCAATCGACTTCGTCGCCCGCAAAGAGTTTGACTACTCTGTAACCGACTTCGCCAAGGGCAAGCCGCTCGAGGAGATTCCCGGCGTCAGCTTCCGCCGCAATGGCGGCATCGTTCACAATCCCGACGGCCCGCAGATCCAGGATCTGGATGCGCTTCCCGACGTCACTGACGTTTACCATCGCGATCTCGACGTCCGCCGCTACAACGTGCCCTTCCTGCTGCATCCCTTCGTGGCGCTCTACAGCACGCGCGGGTGCCCGGCGCAGTGCACCTTCTGCCTGTGGCCGCAGACCTTGAGCGGCCATCCCTGGCGCAAGCGTTCCTCCGACGCAGTTGCCCGCGAGATGGCCAAGGCCAGGGAATACTGGCCGTGGGTGAAGGAATACTTCTTCGACGATGACACCTTCAACATCCAGAAAGCGCGCACCATCGAGCTTAGTGAGAAGCTGAAGCCGCTGAAGCTCATCTGGTCGTGCACTTCGCGCGTCACCACCGACTACGAAACGCTCAAAGCCATGCGCGATTCTGGCTGCCGTCTGCTGATCGTGGGTTACGAGTCGGGAGATCCGCAGATTCTGAAGAACATCAAGAAGGGCGCCACCGTCGAGCGGGCGCGGCAGTTCACCAAGGATTGCCACAAGCTCGGACTCACTATCCACGGCGACTTTATTCTGGGATTGCCCGGCGAATCGCGGGAGAGCATCCGCCGCACCATGGATTTCGCCAAAGAACTGGACGTGGAAACCATCCAGGTTTCCGTCGCCCATGCCTATCCCGGCACCGAGTTCTACGATTTCGCCGTAAAGAACGGCTTCATCGTTCCCGGCAGTGCCATGGTGGACAAAGCCGGGCACCAGTTGGCCCATATTCAGTATCCCGGCCTGGCCACGGAAGAAATCCTGGAATCGGTGCATCGCTTCTACGACGAATACTATTTCCGGCCCAAGGCGGTGTTCCGCATCCTGCGGCGGGCGGCCTTCGACTCCGGGGAACGCAAGCGCCTGTACAAAGAGGCCAAGTCGTTCCTCAAGCTGCGCGCGACCCGCAACCGGCTGGTCAAAGAAACGCGCAAGAAGGCAACGGCTCCCCCGCCGGCAACGCCTACGGGCGGCTCTGCGGAAGCCCGCGAAGCCGAAGCCGTCAACGCCTAGCCGGCAGCAGGCGCTCTGTGAATCTTCGTAAGCTGGCAACTCTGGCAGGTGTGGCGCTGTTCGCCTCTTGCGGCGACGTCGCCCTCGCCCGCGGCATGAAGCAGTTCGGGGCGATCTCACTCGCTCACTGGACCGCGGTCTTCTCCGCCCTGGCCAGTCCCTGGGTCATCCTCGGAATCGGCCTGCTGCTGGCCTTTTTCGTCAGCTACCTGTCGGCACTCTCCTTTGCCGACTTGACGTACGTTTTGCCCGCCACCTCGCTGGGCTACATCGTCATGGCGCTGCTGGCCAGGTTTTTCCTGCACGAGAACATCAGTTTCCTGCGCTGGACGGGAATTTTCCTGATTGCGCTCGGCGTCGGCTTCGTGGCGCGCGGCCCGGCTCTTACCCTCGACCACGAACGCTCAGCCGATCTTGCCGGCAACGTCCATCATGCCCCGGCGCGAGGTGAGTCGTGAGACACCTTTACACCTGGGCCGGCATCTTTGCCGTGGTTCTGTTTGCCACCGCCGGAGACGTGCTCATCTCGGGGGCCATGAAGCGCGTCGGCGATGTTGGCCATCTCTTCAAGCAGCAGGGGCTGAGGGCCGTGATAAAGGCCATGCTGACCAATGCCACACTGTGGACGGGAGTCTTCTTCATGGCGCTGGGCTTCTTCAGCCTGATGACCGCGCTCTCCTGGAACGACGTCTCCCTCGTAGGCCCGGCTTCTGCTTCTCTCACCTTCCTCAGCAATGCCCTCTCGGCCAAGCTGTTCCTGCGGGAGCGCGTCGATCGCCGCCGCTGGATCGCCGCGTTGCTGGTAGCTTCCGGGGTGGCTTTGGTCGCCCTGTAGGAGTTCTTCGAAACCAATCGTCTTTCGCTCGTTCTCCCCAAAGCGCATCGTTTCCAGTTCCCAGCTCAACTTGGCCGCGCCCTCCACACCGGCGGCTCGGCGCGGTGGAGTTTGAGGATTCGCCAGATGAAGAAGGCCGCCGCCACCAGGCATACCAGAACTGCGACGATCGAGGCCTCCGGTCCGAATTCGCCCCCGGTAAGAATTCGCGGTCCGGCGAGCGATCCCGCGATGAGGCCTGCCTTTTCGACATTACCTGAGAGCGTCATACCGAACAGCGAGCCCTCGGCAAAGTTCCAACCCACGTGCAGTCCGATCGGCACCCACAGCCGTTGCGTGGCGGCATAGGATGCACCCAGCAGAATGCCGGCCTCCAGGGCAATCGCCAGCGAGCTGCTGATGGTCGCTCCGCGGTTGGCAGCATGAGCCGCCCCGAACAGTGCTGCCGTTAAGAGCAACGCGCCCCAGGTCCCAAGAATCTTCGAACTCAGGCGAAACAGCAGCCCGCGAAACAGGATCTCTTCGGTGATGCCCGCCAGCAGGGCCAAAGCGAAACCGGTGGCGAGTTGGTGGGCGTTGCCCCAGCCCGCCGGATGGTAAACCCCCGCCATCCGCAGGATGATCATCACGCTGGAGAACAGCGCTATGCCTCCCGCCAAGCCGGCCGCCGTCTCCGGCACAGCACGGCCCGGGGCCAACTCGGATGGGCTTCGCCGTTCGATCCACCGAGATCCCGCCACGTAGGCGGCAAGACAGGTCAACCCCAGTACCAGGCCTCCCGCCGAAGGCATGACCCTTCGCAATACGGGCTGGGCCAGCAGAATGACGACAACCACGGCGAGCAGGTTAAGGAACCCCAGGCCAACTTCTTTCCATGTCTTGCGCACGGCGCCTCGCCTTTCAGGCCAAGGTACGGGCTAGCTTCATCTGGGGTTCCGTTATTCTGAGATCAGCACCCTTTTCGCAAACTTCGCCGGCTTCATCTAGGTCGTCCGCTGCCTTCCACGCCTGCCGCATTCGTTCAGTAACCTAGGTACCCTTTTGACAGGCTCCCATAGCCCGTAGAATCGCACAGACACATGATCGAACTGCGGACCCTTCGTAAGGAGTACCCGACGGTCGTCGCCGTGGACGACGTCCAGGTCACCATTCCCGAAGGCGAGATCTACGGGCTCATCGGGCCCAACGGTGCTGGCAAGACCACTACCATCCGCATGGCTTGCGGGTTGCTCTCGCCCACTTCCGGCTCCGTGCGCATCTGCAGCATCGACGTTCACCGCCAGCCGGAGCTGGCGCAGCGCAACATCGGCTATCTCTCTGATTTTTTCTCCGTGTATGAGGACTTGAAAGTCTGGGAGTATCTGGACTACTTCGCCAATGCCTACAAGATGGCGCCGGCGCAGATTCCCGCCCGCATCGATGAAGTCATCCACCAGGTTGGCCTGGAGGTGAAGCGCGATGCCATGATCAAGGGCCTGTCGCGCGGCATGAAGCAGCGTATGGGAATTGCGCGCGCGGTGATCCATGAGCCGCGAGTCCTGCTGCTCGACGAGCCGGCTTCGGGCCTCGATCCCAAAGCGCGCGCCGATCTGCGCAACCTGCTCTCCAGCCTGCGCGACACCGGAGCGACCATTCTGATTTCCTCTCACATCCTCTCCGAGTTGGAAGGCTTCTGCACCTCCATCGGCATCATGGAACGAGGGCAGATGGTGCGCAGCGGCAAGATCGACGAGATCACCAGCGCAGAGAGCCGCTACAAGGTGGTGCGCGTCGGCTGGGTGGGCAATGCCGACGTGAAGGCGATCCTGGGCGCGCTGCCCAACGTATCCAACGTGACGGTGGATGGCTCCGAGGCCGTCTTCCGCTTCAGCGGCGCCGATGAGGAGCTGGCCCACGTCCCAGGCGAGCTCACCGCGCGCGGCGTGCCTGTTCTTTCCTTCAACGAAGTGAAGCAGACGGTAGAGGAGCTGTATCTCAAGCTCTCCACCAACGAGGTGATGTAGTGAACCTGCTGCGGCGAAATCCCGAACTGCTGCGCCATCTGCGCTCGGAGTTGCGGGCGCCGCGCATGGTGCTGGCGGCTGCGCTCGCGAATGTTCTTTGCTTCCTGATCTCGCTGTTGCACTCGCAGATGGTCGCCTCGCGCTCGTACTCCGATGCCTGGACGGAGTCGAACTCCGTATTCTTCTGGATTCTGATCCCGCAGGCGCTGGTGCTGGCGCTCTGGTGCCTCTCCTCCACCACCCAGTCGATCGCCAGCGAGCGCCTGTTGAAGACCTACGATTTTCTGCGCACCACCCGGCTCACGGCTGGTGAACTGCTCGCCGGAATGCTGTTCGGCGTGCCCGTAATGGCTTACTTCTCCGTCGGCTGCACCATTCCCTTTGCCATCGCCGCCGGCCTGGGATCGCGGGTTCCACTGTCTGCCATGCTGGTAACCTACTTCATGCTTTTCGTGTTTGTTGTGTTCCTGTCGCTGGTGGGATTGCTGGTCTCCATGCTGGTGCAGAAACCGCGCGCGGGAGGCGCGCTGCTTTTCCTCTGGTTCGCTCTCACGCCGCTGTTCGGAATCGGCATGCTGGGACACAACTTTCCTTATCCTGGACTGGCAGCGCTGAGCATCGTTCCCGGCCTTTTGCCGCTGTATCATGCCAGCTCTTCTGTGTCCTCGACAGCGCCATTTTTCGGCGCCCAGGTGCCGCTGCTGTTTCTGTCCCTGCTGCTCTATGGCTCTTTCGGAACCTGGATCGTGGTCGCGCTGCTGCGCAACCTGAGGCGCGAGCGGGAGGAGATTCAATTGCTCTCACGCTGGCAGGCGATCGGTCTTGCGGCCTACTTGAACCTGTTGATGCTGGGCTTCCTGGATACGTCGGTATTGCAGGACGGAGCGCGCAACCCGTATGGCTTCACTGCGGGACAGGCGACCATCTTCCATCTGGTATTCAATAATCTGATCTTCTACGCCGTGGGCCTGGCCACGCTGACGCCGGCCGAGCGCCTCAAGGTCTGGTATCGCGAATACAGCGAGGGGAAGCAATCCTACTTGTCGGAGAGCGGCTTGCCCTGGCCGTGGATGGCCATTGCCGCCGCCGTCGCCTTCCTGGCGCTGCTTCTGGAGACCGCCTCGACCGGCGCCCCCGCGCTCGGCAAATGGACACTGGGCGATTCCGCACTCTCTCTCTTCGTTTTCCTGGTCTACGCTACCCGCGACGTGCTGTTCCTGCAGTGGTGCACCCTGACGCGCATGAAGAACCCCATCCTCAAGGGCATCCTGCTGACCTGGCTCTACTACTTCGCTGCGGGCGTGCTCTCCAGCACGATGGCTGCGGGATATCGCTCGACGACTCCTCCCGGTCTCTCTCTCTTCACGCCCACAGGCGCCCTGATGCCCGGACAGGCCACCACCGCGATGTTTGGCGCCGGACTGCAGATCGGGGTGATTCTCTATCTGCTCTTCCTGATTCGCGATCGCCTGACGCGAGCGCCGGCGCAAGTGGCCACGGCGTAGGCTGCAGCGCAGCAAAGCCCGGCAGCTTTCAGCTCTGCACGAAACCGACTCCCACGTTTACATCAGTAGCCTGCTCAATCCCGTCGCCGCTAAACCGGAAACAAGAAATCTGCGCGCCTGCCCGGCGGTCTGGCAAAGAGCCTCGGCGGCAAGATAGCCGCTGCGCACCGCGCCTTCCATGGTGGCCGGCCAGCCGGTCGCCGTCCAGTCGCCGGCCAGGAACACTCGCGGCCACTCCGACTGCGGACCGGTACGATATTCATCTACTCCCGGCCGCGGCGAATACGTCGCGTGCACCTCCTTGATCACCGTAGCTTTCTCCAGCCTGGCTTCCGCGGCTTTGGGAAAGAATTCCGCCAGCTCCCTCAGTGCCAGGTCGATAATCTCCTGCCGCCCCATCTCCACCTGCTGCTTCGACGAGCTGATCACCAACTCCACATAGCTTCCCGGGTCGCTGCGCCCCAGCAGCTTCGACTTGTGGAACATCCACTGGATGGTGCGATCCAGGAGCACAGCGTGTTCGAGATCTGTAATCTCGCGGTCGAACCACAAGTGCACGCCGGTGATGGGCGAGCTTTCAAAACGGCTGAGCGCCTCCCGCAGCCGCTCCGACTCTTTTCCTTCCGGGAGCAGCTGCGCCAATCCGTTGAACGGCGCCGCCAGCACCAGGTAGTCAGCCGTTGCCTGCTGCCCGCCGCAATGGATTACAACCTGCTTCGCTTGCACGCTGAACCCCTCCACAGGGCAGCGTAGGCTCACTTCGCCTCCGCGGCTGGCGATGTACTCTCCCGCGGCTCCGTAGAGATCACTGAGCGGAACGGCGGGAATTCCCATGCGTCCGCCTTCGCGGGATTTCAGAAATGACTCGCGGAACACCTGGGCGGCGTATTTCGCGGAAGATCGTTCCAGGTCTTCGTTCAGCGCGCTGACCAGCACCACCTTCCAGAAGCGCTCAATCGCCCGCTGGGTCTGCCCGTGACGGCGCAGCCAGTCGAGGAAGGATTGCCGGCTGTCGTCGCTCACTTCCTGTCGCAGGGGGACCATGGCAGACGCGATGCCCAGTTTGTCGCGCAGCGATAAGGCGGATGCCGCCAGGAACGAGGGTGCAGCGTGCAGCGGCGCTGGGAGAAACGATGGCTGGATCACCGATTGCCGTCCCCCGGGTTCGAGGAACAACAGTTGTTCGAACCAGTGAATCCTGCCCTCGGTTCCCGTGCGCCGGTAGAAATCGATCAGGTTGGTGCAGCATCCCAGCAGCACGTGCTGACAGTTGTCCACGACTTCGCCGGTCCCCGGGTGCTGATACGACGATGCCCTTCCCCCCAGGTACGGCCGGCGCTCGTAGAGACGCACCGCGAATCCGGCTTCCACCAGAGCACAGCCCGCGGCCAGCCCCGCCAGGCCACCCCCAACGATGGCCACGGTCTTCTTCGTTTGCGGCGGCGTCATTCTTGCAGGCGGCGGATGAAGCCCTGGCCAAGGATTTTCAGCTTCTCGCGCGTGGTCAGACGGATCTTCTTGCCGAATACCTGGTAATCACTCTTCGCGATTTTCTCCAGCAGCTGGCTGTAGATCTCCAGCAGCACCCACATCGCGGGACGGCTCTCCGGATCGAGCAGCGAGATCAGCTCGCGGCCTGACTTGTAGTACTCGCGGGCGCGGTCCGCCTCAAACTTCAGCAGCGGCCGCAGGTAGGAAGGGTCGGTCTCCTGCCGCAGATGTTCCGGCTTCAGCCCGTACTGCATCAGGTCGTCGCCCGGAAGATAAACCCGCCCCATGGCCGCATCTTCCTTCACGTCGCGGATGATGTTGGTCAGTTGGAAGGCAATGCCGGTGCGCTCGGCCAGCAACTCGGCCCGCGGATCGCGATATCCGAAGATGCGTATGCAGACCAGGCCCACCACCGAGGCCACGTGGTAGCAGTACTGATAAAGCTGGTCGAAGGTGCGGTAGAGGACCACCGGGCCCACTTTCCGGGATACCGCCACTTCCGCCACGTCCATGCGCGTGCCGTAAATCAGCTTCTCCAGCAGTTCGTCGGGAATCTTGTAGCGCTGCTTGGTATCGGCCAGCGCCATCAGGATGGGCTCGTCGGTTGCCTGCCCCGCGGCTACCTCCTGGAAGGCCTTCAGCCAGTTGTCCAGCCCGGCTCTTTTCTGTTCTGCCGGCAGACTCAGGTTGTCGGAGAGATCGTCGGCATGGCGCATGAAGGCGTAAACCGCGCACAGGGCGTCGCGCTTGCGGCGCGGCAGCGCCAGAAAGGCGTAGTAGAAGTTCTTCGCCTGCGACCGCGTGATGCTGCGGCACACCCCGTAGGCCGCTGCGAGTTGGGAAGGCGAAGTCTTCACCACCGGAACCTGCGCGCTCTCCGTCAGCGTGCTCAGAACAGCCTCCGGGCAACGGCTCGGGCCATCAGCAGTATTTTTAGCGACTTGCTCAGCGCCGGCCGCTGCTTGAGCACATCAAAGCCCTGCCTCTCGATCGCCTTCAGGATCTCCTGCCCACCGCGGGTGAACAGCTCGATATCGATGGCCAGCTCGCGTTCCAGGGTGGCGGCCAATGGCAATCCCCGCGCGAACCATTCGCGCGCCCGCTCGACTTCGTACTTCATCAATTCCAGAAATTGCGAAGTGGCACGGCGCTCCGCGATCTGGCTCTCCGTCGCGCCGAAGCGGCGCAGGTCTTCCAGGGGAAGGTAAATCCGCCCTTTGCCGTAATCGACGGCCACATCCTGCCAGAAGTTTGCCAGTTGCAGGGCGGTGCAAGTGTAATCGGAAAGCTGCTGGCGCATGTCGTCGCGGTAGCCGCAGACATACAGCACCAGCCGGCCTACCGGGTTGGCGGAATTTCTGCAATATCCCAGCAGATCCTGGAAGGTCTCGTATCGTGTTACGACCTGATCCTGGCGGAAGGCCTGCAGCAAGTCTGCAAACGGTTGCTTCGGGATCCGGCACGCGCGCACCGTCTCCGCCAGCGCCACAAACACCGGATGCCGTGGGGCTCCACGGTAGCACGCTTCCAGCTCCTGTCCCCACTCATCCAGCAGGCGCAGGGAGTGTTCCGGATTTCCTACTTCGTCTCCCAGATCGTCGGAAATGCGGCAGTAGGCGTACACGTTGTAAAAATCTTGGTGCAGGCGCTTGGGCAGGAACCAGGTGACAACCGAGAAATTCTCGTAGTGGCGGGTGGCCAAGCGCCGGCAATAGGCCTGCGCCTGCTCCAGCGAAGGAGCCCGCTCCGGAATGGCGTACTCCGGCGGCAGCGCGGCCCATCCCGCCAGAGGATTCGCGGAGGTGCTTTCACTGATCGCCATGTGGCCCAAATCTTCGCGGCGCTCCTTGATTTTACCCGTAAAGCGCACTACGGCTCAGCAAGGGATCCACCATGGTTGATCCTCTGTGTTCGCCCCGGCTGATGTCCTGAAGGTCAGTGGCCTGGGATGATGGCCGTCTTGATATCGCCATTGCGGTTCAGCATGTGCCGCAACACGTGCTGCAACCGCGACAACGGCGCTTCCCCGGTTATGTAGTCCGTGCCCCGAATCTTCTTCTCCGCGATCAGGGCAAAGGCCTTGCGCACGCTCTCCGGAGTGTGGTGGAAAGTCGCCTTCAGCGTTACTTCCGAGTAATGCAGCCGGTTGGTATCCAAGTTGACCTTGGTACCGGCCGCGCACCCGCCGAAGAAGTTCACCGTGCCGCCCTTGCGCACCATGTCGATGGCCCATTCCCACGCCTCGGGGCGCCCCACGGCTTCAATCACCACGTCGGCGCCGCGACGGTCGGGGGTAAGCGCGCGCACCGCGGCCACGGGGTCCGCCACTTGCATGACCTGCACCGCTTCGTCGGCTCCCATGCGCTTGGCGAAGGACACTTGCGAGTCGCGTTTGACCACCGCGATCACGTTGCAGCCCGTTAGCTTGGCCGCCTGCACAAACATCAAGCCCACCGGGCCGCCGCCGATAACCGCCACGGTATCGCCAATCTCCACCTGGGTCTCGTGCAGACCGCGCAGTACACAAGCCAGCGGCTCCACCATCGCCGCTTCCTCGTAGCTCACGTTGCCGGGGATCGCCAGCATGTTGGTTTCGACAATGCGGCGCGGAATCTTGATGTACTCGGCGTAAGCCCCGTTGTTGAAGAGCAGATCCTCGCAGAGGTTTTCCTGGTGCTTGGAGCAATAAAAGCACATGCCGCAGGGAGCGGAGTTCAACGCCACTACCCGCATGCCCTTCTTGACCCCGCGTACGCTGGCGCCGACTTCTTCCACGATGCCCGCCAGCTCGTGTCCGAACAATGCCGGGGGCACAATCATGCGCGCGTGATAGCCCCGCTGATACACCTTGAGATCGGTGCCGCAGGTCAACGCCACTTGCACTTTTATGAGGACTTCCCCTTCACCAACCCGGGGAATAGGAACTTTTTCAATTTTCACGTCCTCTTTGCCATAGAGGACGGCTGCCGTCATGTGTCCGTTCACTCTTACTTATCCTTCCGAACCGCTGCCCGGTTGGATCACCAGCTTCAGCGTATCCGGCTGGGGGTGGGCAGCCAGGTTCAACGCCTCCACCGCCTCTGCCAGGGGAAACCGGTGGCTGATGAGGGATTCCAGGTCTACTCGCTTGCGGAAGACCCAATCCACCGATTCTTCCTGGAGATCGATCGATGCGCTATACGAACCCAGAAGACTCTTCTCGTCCACGCAAATAGCGGCAGGATCAACTACCGCCTCTCCTCGAACGGTCTGGGCAAATAAGAGAACCCGCCCGCCAGGACGCGTGGCCTCCATAGCGGTGCGTATCAACGACGACCCCGGTACGGCGAGAATGACTGCATCCGCTCCGCGGCCCTCCGTCCATGCCCGCACTGTGGCTATCGTCTCCGTGCGCGAAGCTTCGATAACTTCGTGTAGTCCGAACCCTTTAGCTATTGTAAGCCTCCGTGCGAACAAATCGGAAGTTATTACACGGACGCCTGCCTGCTGCGCCAGAATTGCGAGCATGATTCCGATCGGTCCCTGACCGATCACGACAACGGTTTCACCCGGCTTGAGAGACAGCGTCTCGATTCCCTTCATGCAGGTATTGACTGGCTCTATGAAAGACGCCTGCTCGAAGGAAACAGCTTCGGGAATCCGGACAACACCCTTCTCGACGATCCAGTCCAGCACCCGCACGTACTCGGCGAACCCGCCGCCGCTGGGCTCGAAGCCCGCCGTCGCGCCCACCTTCTTGTACACCGGGCACTGCGCAAACACTTTGTGGCGGCAGTAATAGCATTCCCGGCACGGGATGTGGTGAAACACCGCCACGCGATCGCCGGGCTGAAACTTGCCCACCCCTTCGCCGATTGCCGCGACCACCCCCGTCGTCTCGTGCCCGAAGATGCGCGGCGCGGCATGCGAGCCCGTCGCAATCTTCTTCAGATCCGTGCCGCAGATTCCGCAGGTGTGCACCCGCACCAGCAGCTCGCCCCGACCAATTCTGGGGACCGGAACTTCTTCCACGCGCACATCATTCACGCCGCGATAGACCGCCGCCTTCATTGTCGCCGGAATTTTGCGCCAACCTGTTTGCTCTCCGAGTTGTGTCGCGATCGCCAAGTCTTCGATGATTGGATGCGCCTAAGCTCGCAAAATGCTTTCTCGTCTTGAACGGAGCTCAGCCGTAAGACGCTCCAGACCCTGACAAAGTTCCACCCTGGCCCGCCGGCTGTTTCTCCCCAGGCGGATCACACTCGCCCAATATCGCGGGCGGATCGAGATATGAGCCACAAAGCGCGCCGTCTCCAGTTGCCCGTCCGCGCTCACGAAGCGATGCAGTGGCGGCATAGGAAAATCCAGCTCATCTGATATTGCTTTGACCACGTAAAACGCCACTCCATGCATTTGCGCGACGCGGGCAACCGCCGCCGCTTCCATATCCACAGCTTCGGCCTTGAAGCGGAGCGCCAGCTGCTTCTTGAACTCACACCCCGCGACCTCCGGCGCGCTCACCAGCACGCCTTCGCCGCCGTCCGCGCAAAAAAAGCGTTCTCCGGTTTCGGCGTCGAGCACGACTCCCGGTGCGATTCTTTGGCCGACTCTTCCCGCCGGCGAAAGCGCCCCGGCGAAGCCGGCTGAAATGATCGCCTGCGGCCTCTCGGCGGCTATCAAGGCTTCCGTGGCCTCAATCGCGCATCGCCGGCCGATGCCGCACGCGATGTAAACCTTTCCCCCGCAGCGGGAACGAACAACGCGGTATTGCCGACCCCGATACGCGACCGTGTCTCGCGTCCACAACCTCAGCATGGGAGCGACTTCGCGCTCCATGGCCGAAACGATGCCGATCTTCGGTTCAGGCTCGGACATAGCCATGCCCTCGGAACCAATCCACGGCCCGCTGCAAGGCGTCATCTACCGCAACGGTGCGCCATCCCAACTCACGCTCCGCCTTCGCCGACGAGACATACATCTTCTTGCGACCCATGCGCACCGCGTCGATGGTCGCGCGCGGTTCCCGCCCCAGCAGATAACCGGTCCAGCCGGTATCGAGTACGCCGAAGGCCAGGGCCACCGCGTACGGCAGCCTGACCTCGGGGGCGGGGATCCCGCTGATGGCGGAAAGCTTGTCCAGAATCTGCTTCAGACTCAGGTTCTCGCCCCCCAGTATGTATCGCTGGCCGGGACGACCTTTCTCCATCGCAGCCACATGGCCGCGGGCGCATTCCACCACGTCCACCAGGTTCAAGCCCGTGTCCACATAAGCGGGAAACTTCCGGTTGAGGAAGTCCACGATAATCCGTCCGGTCGGTGTGGGCTTGATGTCCTGCTCGCCCACCGGCGTGCTCGGACAGACAACCACCACGTCAGCGCCGCTCCTTCCCGCCTGCAGCGCCACCTGCTCGGCCATGAACTTCGAGCGCTTGTAGTGCCCGATCATGTCCGCCAGCGACACCGGCGAATCTTCGTCCGCCAGCTCCGGCACCGGACGGAAGCCCATGGTGGCCACGCTGCTGGTGTAAACCACCCGCCGAACGCCGGCTTCGCGCGCCGCCTGCAGGAGGCCGCGCGTCCCCTCGACGTTGGCCCGATACATCTCCTGCGCATCGGCCGCCGTCCGCGTCCACAGGCGGTAGTCGGCGGCAACATGGAACACGAACTCACAGCCCGACAAGGCCCGCTTCAGCGAAGCCTGATCCCGTAAGTCGCCAATCACTTGATCGGCGCTCAAACCGGCAAGATTCTCTCTGCGGCTTGAAGCGCGCACCAGCAGGCGCAGTGACGCTCCCTGTGAAGCCAGAAGGCGGGCGACGTGACTGCCGACGAATCCCGTCGCTCCCGTGATCAGAACGGAAGGCGTATCCCTCGGACTCACCCGCTGCTCACTCGAGGCTGATTCCGCGGAAGATTGCACCGCCTGGGTCGTAGTCGCCACCTTTATGACAGCAGAATCGAGGTAAGCATTCCCCAAACCGGGTATTCGCGGCTCAATAGTTCGCGACCTTCGGGCTCGCCTGCGCAGTCTTCGCCTGCTCCTGATCCGCAGCCATCACCTTGGCATAAGTGGTCAGCGCCAAGG
>DATHDM010000313.1:0-2719 GCA_035319065.1 Terriglobales bacterium | reverse complement strand
CCAGCCGAACATCTGGTTGGTTATCGATTCCGCGGACGGCCAGCGCGATGTCAACCTTGTCACCAACTGGACCACAGGCGCGGGCATTCATCTCGCAAGAGGCTCTAGCCCGGGAGAGTTTCTGCTATCTGCCAATCAGACAAGTCTGGACGTGTACTTCTTCGGCTTGCCTTCTATAGAAAGCAACACCTACAGTGCTTCGAAGGATCCATTTGCAGGCTGGCAGGTCACAAGCGTAGGGGCAACTCCTACATCGACTGTTCGCGTTGTCCAGGCGGCAAAGCGATCATGGGCGGTCGCGTTTTGGACGATCAACCCGTCTTCCGGTCGTACGATACTGAGCGCTCCCACGATGTCCTGGAACGGCCCAGAGGACTGGACAATCTCGGCTGAGGGAAGCGGCAAACCATTCACGATTTGCCGCTCTTGGAATTCTGTGACGTTCACCTCAACTGCGGATATCGCCAAACTTGAACTCGAACCTGCGCCAGATATCAGAACGCAAGTCGCTCAAGTTGAGAACGCCTATTTCGCCACCACCAAGGATTTTCCAGTGCACAAGAACTTGATCACGCGGCGCTGGAAGCTGGCGTTTCTCTTGTTGCTTGTTTTCGTTGTTCAGGAATGTGCGGGAGTCCTGTTTCGTAAGTCGCAATATGTTCTGGGCCTTCGAGTGCTTGTGTTGCTGGCTTGGATTGTGGCGGGACCCGCCGCGCTGTGGTGCTTGCTGCGATGACCGATCGCGAGTTTATATCGCTTAGGAACGGTGCTCTTGAGACAGCGGTCAGCGATCCGCAAGGACTGGTCGACGTTGGCGAAGGCCTCAGTCCGAAACCCGCAGCTCCCTCCGGCAGCGCCGCTATCCCCGTCTTGCTGATGGCTCGGCAGCTTGACTTTGGCGGCATCGAGCGCGACGTCAGCAAGTTTGCCCGCCACCTGGGGAAGTACGGTGTCTCGCCCCACGTCGCCTGCTTCAATCCGGGTGGAATTCGCTGGCGCGAGATTGTTGCGGCAGGTATTCCCGTGCTGCCCCTTCCGGTCACCTCCTTCAAATCGAGGTCTGCGTTCATCGGCGCGCGGACCCTCAAACGCTACCTGGCGGAACACCACATACAGGTGGTGCACGCCTTCGACGACCCTACCTCCGTGTTCGGCAATGTGGTGGCCCGCCTGGCGAGAGTGCCGGTTACCCTGTCCAGCCAATTGGGATCCCGGGATCTGTCGCGCCTGCGGACCCGAATGCTGATGACCATCGCCGATCGCATTGCCACCGCCCACTTCGTCAACTGTCAGGCGATGGCCGAGGAACTGGCGGGCAGCTGGAATGTGTCCAGAAATCGCATCCACGTTTGCTACAACGGATTTGAACCTGAGGAATTTCACGCCAACAACCGTGTCCGCCCGCCGCATCTGGCCGATGCCAGCGTGGTCATTGGCACCGTGGCCCTGCTCCGGCCGGAAAAGAATCTCCCCATGCTGATCGAGGCCTTCGCTCGTGTGCGCGAGGCCGACCCGCAGGCGCGGTTGCTCATCGTCGGCAGTGGTCCCCTCAAGGGCGAACTGGAACGCCGCATCCAGGACCTCAACCTTGCCTCCGCCTGCATTCTGCAGGAAGCCAGCTCCACCCCGGCGGAGTGGATGCGGGCGATGGACATATTTGTCCTGCCTTCCAGAATGGAGGCGTTTTCCAACGCCCTGCTGGAGGCCATGGCCTGCGGCTGTTGTCCGGTGGGTTCGCGAGTCGGCGGAACGCCCGAGCTGATCCGCCACGGCGAACGCGGGATATTGTTCGAACCTGGCAATGGAGAGCAACTTGCGGAAGCGCTGCGCACACTGCTCCTGGACCCGGGCCTGCGCCGTCGAATGGCGCAGGCGGCGGCGCGCTTCGCTCACGAGTCTCTGACCATCGACATTGCAGCCTCAAGGCTGGCTTCGATTTACCGAGATCTGCTGCGACAGCGTGGCTGCGGGCATTTGTCCAGTGATCAGCATCGTTCCGCTTAGGCGATGCTCCGTACAAGGGCGAGGATGGCGGCGTGAATAGTCCGAAGCATTTTCAAGCACAACCCGCCGATCCGCTCATGACCGATCCTCGGGGCGCCGATCCAGGCGATGCCGTCTCCGAGGGAACCGGAGGATTCTTGATGGATGCCGCGGATCTCCGGCGTCCCAAAACCGAAGCCCGCACCATCCGCGTCCTTTCTCTGATGGAAGCGACTTTTGTCACTGGACCTGCCCGGGCATTGCTTGACTTCGCCGCTATGGCCGGCCGGGGCCTCCCCGGCGTCCCCAGGGTCGAAAGCGCGGTTGCCACGTTCGAACGGGGCCGCGCCAACTCCGCCAATGTGTTCGTCGAGCGTGCAACCCAGGCCGGGCTGCACGTGGATGTCATTCGTGAAGGTTTCCCGTTCGATCCGGCCATTCTGCCTCAGCTTCGCCGGTTGGTGGCGGAGCGCCAGCCCGACATCATCCAGTCGATGAACTTCAAATCCCACTTCCTGGTGCGGCTGCTGGGCCTGCACCAACGCCGCCGCTGGGTTGCCTTCCATCACGGCTACACCTGGACTGACCTGAAAAATCGCGCCTACAACCAGCTCGACCGCTGGTCTCTGCCCGCGGCTGACCACGTCGTCACCGTGTGCCGTCCCTTTGCTTCTGAGCTGGTGAATATTGGCGTAAACCGGCAGCGAATTTCCGTGCAGCACAACGCAGCCCCTTC
>DATHDM010000312.1:0-21641 GCA_035319065.1 Terriglobales bacterium | reverse complement strand
GCTGCACGCCGGCGGTGTCAGCAGGGCCTCCAGGCGTAACGTCGGATACGAGAACGCCGTAGGTTTTCGCAAGACCAAGCCCCGCGGCCAGCACCGGAGTGATGGTCTGAAGCGAAATTCCGACTTCTTGTGCGTGCAAGTGGCCGTATTTTCTCAGTTGCCGGACCACGGTCCGCACGGTTGCGCAAGGAATGGCAAATCCGAGACCCTCATTCCCACCCGATTGCGAGAGGATGAAGGTGTTTACGCCCACGACCTCACCATCCAGATTCACCAGCGGGCCGCCCGAGTTTCCGGGATTGATGGGAGCATCGGTCTGGATATAAATGGTGGGCGAATCGGGATCGATCTGCCTGGCCACGGCCGATATCACACCGTGCGTGACGGTGTTTCTGAGGGTTTCCGGGCTGCCAAAGGCAAATACCGTGTGTCCCTGCCGCAAGTTGGAATAGGTAGCCAGCGGCAAAGCCGGCAGCTTTACGCCGTCAATCTTCAGCAGGGCGATATCTTTCTCGCGTGCCACGCCCACGATGCGCGCGGAGACGATGTCAGTTCGTGGGGAGAGGGCGGTGGCTAAGGAGCCATCGGCATTGGGCGGAGGCAGAATCACCTGAATGCGCTGCGCGCCGCTGACTACGTGGGCGTTGGTCACGATGTAGCCCTCAGAATCGATCACGAATCCCGATCCCGTCGCGTGCTGCCGGCCAACCACGACCCCAGCATTTCCCTGCTTGCTTTCTTCTTGCGGCGCGTACGCGGTCACCAGGACCTGTACGACGCTGGGGGCCACTTTCTTGACCAGAGCGTCCACGGCGGAATCGAGCTGCCGGAGCGAATCTGTGCCGGGGCGAACTTGCGCGGGCGACGCTACGGCAAAGGCGAGCAGGGCAAGGTCGAGAAGTGCCCGGCTGACAAACCGCGCGCGGCGCTCAGGGCGGATCCCCCACATGTGACACCTCTCTCCCAAATCCGCGTATTGCCGTAAGAGGACAGGCGGAAAGCCGGTGAGAGCATCAAGCTCTCAGGGCTGGCCCACGAGATTTTGGCAGCGCTTACGTTGGCATACAGGCGACACTGAAGACAACTGGCAAAGCTTACAGGAGTAGCCCGCGCAAGCTTGGTGAATCAACGATTACGGCCCGCCGGGCAGTGTCCGTTCCATGAACTCCACCTGGTCGCGCTTCATCTTGGCCAGGGAAGCCAGATCGAGATAGACCATGTGGCCGCAGTCGTAGGTCGCAAACGAGATGTTCTTACGATAGGCCGGGCTCAGGCCCAGGTGATCCATGGTGTAGTCGGCGGCGTAAAACGGTGTGGCGAGATCGTAATAGCCTTCCATCACGAGCACCTTCACGTAGGGATTCTTGACCATGGCGGAACGCAGGGCGGTCGCGGTGTCGGGGAAGCCATCGATGGCCGTTCCCCAATCCCACTTGTCGCGGGCGCCACCGCTGTCCTGGAAGGCTGAGACACGGTAGGGCATGTCGGACTTGAAGCCCAGCTCGGTGCGGACATAGTTATTAAAGATGGAGGTGAAGGGAGGAAGAATGGCGGAGTTGGTGGGATCGTAGAAGCGGGTGTCGAGCAGACCCTCGGGATCGGGTCCGGTGAAGCGGCCGTCCAGGCGCCCGACGCGAACCTTCTGGTCGAGGAGCAGATTGTGGGTGAAGACGGCGACGCTGACGCGAAGGTTGGCTTCATCAATGACCTGCTTGCTCAAGCCGGTGTAGCGTGCCATTTGATCGGTGATCCGTTGCCGCTCGTCGGGCGTGAGAGCATCGCCTTTGGCGAGCGCCATAAAATAGTCCGTGGAGGCCCACTGCTCCACTTCTCTCCTGGTTTTTGCCAGGTCCTGGGTCAGTTCGGGGGCCAGCCGCTTATGGTAGGCGGCGATCATGGTGTAAGAGGGCAGAATCAGGATGTAGGGCTCGTCGTTGGACTTGGTTCCCTGCAGGGTCTGATATTTCAGGACCTCAGAGAGCAGGGTGATGCCGTTGAAGGAGATGCCACGGTCGGCGAGATATCCGGCGACGCCCGCCGCACGCGTGGTTCCATAGCTTTCACCCAGCAGGAACAGGGGTGAGGACCAGCGCTCGTAGCGGCTGAGGTAAAGGCGGATGAATTCCCCGAAAGCTTCGATATCGCCCTTCACTCCCCAGAATTTCTTGGACAGCTCGGCATTGGCGGCACGGCTGAAGCCGGTGCCGATGGCGTCCACCAGGACCAGATCGGTGCGGTCGAGCAGACTGTACTGGTTTTCGGTCATGCGGTAGGGCGATGCGGGCATAAAGCCTTTGGACTGCAGTACCACCCGCTTTGGTCCGAGCGCCCCCATGTGAAGCCAGACGGAGGCCGATCCCGGACCGCCGTTGAAAGCGAAGAGCAGTGGGCGGCGGGCAGGCTCCTGGCCATCGACCGTGTAGGCGACAAAGAACATTTCGGCATCGATCCTGCCATCGTCGCGCTTGATGGGAAGGCGGCCTGCGGTGGCGGTGTAGCGCAGCGGCTTGCCATCAATGGAGATCTGGTGATGGGTGATCACCGGCGGGACTTCGGTCATGTCGTAGCGCTCGTCGTCCTTTTTCTCGGCGCTTTCCCGGGCGGCCTCAGGCTTGGCCTCCTCGCCGGGCCTGGCGGCAGCTTGCGGCTCCTTGGCGGATGCCTTGGAAGACTCCGCAGCCGGCGGCTGCTCCTTATCGGGCGCAGGCTTGGAACTCCTGGAGCTGGGCTGCTGGGCAAGAGCGGAAAGTGCAAGCGCAAAGCTTAGTAGCAGGGCAGGCCAGTGGGGGCGCAAGGGTATCTCCCGGGATGAAGTGACTGCTTTGGCAGGGCGAATTATACCCAAGGCAACATTTTGGCCGGGGATGGGTTTAGGTATGGCACAAAACCTGATAAGCGCCGATTTGAGGACTTCGGAGATGTCGGTTTTGGTTCCGGGCAGTATGGATATTTGCCAAAGCTGGGATTATGATAAGCGCCCATCCGGGAGGATCAGCGCCATGATGCGGCATCGGATCCTTTCTGTAGAGTACGACCGCGCGTTGCTGTGCACCCGCAATGCGCTGCTGTGGTCGGCCGGGTACCATGTGGTTGGTCGCAGCTCGTTCGATCAGGCATCCCAATCGGTGACGGCAACACCTTTTGACCTGATAGTCATCGGCAATACGGTGTCGCCCGAGGAGCGGGCTGCGCTGATCAAACAGGCCAGGGAGCGCGCTTCCGGGACGCCGATCCTGGTGGTGTGCAATGAAGGGGAGACCCCTGTTAGCGGGGCGGACGCAACGGTAGTGCTGCAGGAATTGGGAGGAGCCTTCCTCTCATCGGTCGAGTGGTTGCTGAAGAACGCCAGCCTGGCCCGAGCAAGCGCCTAAGTCGCAGGGACCCGCCCAAACATCCGTAAGCGCCGACCGGTGCAGCAGGTATGCCTGGCCGTTAATGCTGGGCGTCGGCGAGCGTATCCACGCCCAGTTCATCGGGGCCAACGCCCTTCTTCTGTTTGGGGCTGGTGCGCTTTGCCGGGGTGGCTCTCTTGAATTGGCCCGGGCTGTAGTTCCCGTGGCGCGAGACATCGTAGTTCTTGGGAACAGGAGGGAGGACGCCACCGTGGAGCTGGCGCGCATCCTTCAGAACGATCTCCGCCCTGCCCATCCATTGCTGGATCTCGCCGTGAATTTCAACGTCTTTGCCCTTCAGTTGCCGGATGTCGCCCACGTCGCGCAGGTGACGGGGGAAGACGACCACGGTGAAGGGACAGCGGCGGTAGTCCTCACAGAAGTCCAGGAAGAAAACGCTGGGGTTGGATTGATCGACCTTGACGACCTTGCCGGTCACGCAGGTGGTTGCCCCGACTTTGTGGGCGGCCTGGTCGAGAGGAATGCAGGCCGCAGGAGCCAGAGCCGGGATGGCGGCCAGAGAGACAAGACAAAGCAGACAGCGGGGACGCATGCGCCTTCATTGTGGAGGCGTGACGCGCAGGGTGTCTGCGATGCAGGTCACAGATCAGCGTCAGGCGCGGGAATGGGGTCCCACAGCCAACGCGCGTTGACCGTCCCGTTCGCCGGGACCATGAAGCTCTGCTGAGATGAAAAATGGCCGGCCCACGCTGAGCCAGGCACGGCCGCCCGCATAGAGTCTATGCTGGGCGGGGCGCCGGAGAACCGCAGGAGATGCCACAAAGCATGCGATCACTTCGCGAAAGACTGAATCGCAACGGCTTCGTCGTCCTTGATGTCAAAAACCGTGTACAGCTTGGTGATCTGGAGCAGGTCGTGCACTTTCTTGGTGAGGTTCAACAGCTTCAGCTCGCCGCCACCGTTGCGGACGGTGGTAAACGCGCTGACCAGTTCGCCGATGCCGGAGCTGTCGATGTAGGTGACATCGCCCAGGTTGAGCAAGATCCTCTTGTTTCCTTTCGTGATCAGGTCGCGGACGATATCGCGGAGCATAGTGCTGCCTTCGCCGAGGGTGATGCGGCCGCTCAGATCAACGATGGTGACCCCATCGATCTGCCGGGTGCTGGACTTCATCGTCACTTGGGCTCCTCCTTACTACCTTCTGTATTAGTGCGGTGCTTGATGAGAGTGACTTCGGTTCCCGGGTGCAACTGGCGGATGCGAACTTCGTCCATGAAGGAGCGGATAAGAAAGATGCCGCGCCCGGAAGGCTTCAACAGGTTTTCCGGGGACAGGGGATCGGGAATATCAGCGGGATCCAATCCCCGGCCTTCATCCGAGATGGTAATGATCAGCGCGTCAGGCGTCCGCTCGAACTGCAGAGTAACCTTCTTGTTGGGATCATAGGCGTTGCCGTGATAAACGGCATTGACGGCGGCCTCGCGGACGGCCATCTCGATGCGATGGACCACCTCCTCGTCGAAGCCCGATGCAGTCGCGATCTCGCTGGCTTTCTGCTCAGCCTGGTTGACGCTCTCCAGCGTGGAATCCAGGCGATGGACGACCCGTTTTGCCGTCATGCTCAATTCTTAAGAAGCCTTCTACCGGACTCCCGCAGGCCTAACCACACGAAGCCGGCTTGAGGGGACTTGCGCCGAGAAATTGGTAGTTTGCCTGCGCGGGGACGAAGATGTCAACGCGAAGTCTCAAAAACTGCGGCTATTTTTCATGTTCGGCCTGAGGCCGTAGTTCCCGGGAGAAATACCAGAGTTGAAGCTCCGCTTGAACCCGGGTACCCCCGCCCAGTTCCCGCTCCGGCATCGCCGGGCAAATTCCTTGCCTGGAGGCCACAGTTATCTGGATTCCGGCGAGCGACTTTGGGTATGCTCTGGGCGAATGGCGAGCGTAGCACTGACTGAGATCCTGGGCACGCCGGTTACCGACCTGAGCGGAAGCACGGTGGGGCGTGTGCGCGAGCTGGCGCTGGCGCCCCAGGAGGATCGTTCCCGCCTGGCGCATCTGATTGTGAAAACCAAGGAGGGGGAGCGCTTACTGTCGTTCGGCATGATACACGGCATCAACGGCGGAGTGCGCGCCGCCAACTGGGCGCGCGACTGGCAAGCGCCGCAGGGGACGGAAGGATTTCTGCTGCTTTCACGCGACCTGCTGGACCAGCAGGTGATCGACGTTCACGGGCGCAAGCTGGTGCGGGTGAACGATATCGACCTGCAGGAGGAACAACTGGGGGACCATATCCAGCTCTCCATCGGATCGGTGGATGTGGGCGCCCGGGGGGCAGCGCGCAGGCTGCTGAAAGGGGTGATGCCGGCGGCGCTGTTGCGCACGCTGCTGGAGCGAATCCCGCAGAAGGCGATCCCCTGGGAGTTCGTGGACCTGATTGAGATCGATCCCGCGCGCCGCGTGAAGCTGCGCATCTCGCACGACCGGCTGGCTAAGCTGCATCCGGCAGACATCGCCGACATCGTGGAAGAGCTGTCACCCAAAGAACGCGAGGCCGTGTTCGAGACGCTCGATGAGGAAGTGGCCGCGGGAGCCCTGGAAGAGGTGGATCCCAAGCTGCAGCGGTCAATCGTGGAGTCGCTCGACACCGATCGGGTGGCCGACATCGTGGAAGAGATGGATCCGGGAGCAGCGGCCGATCTGCTCAGCGATCTGCCGGAGGAGACCTCGGAAATCATCCTGGAGGAGATGGAGCCGGAGCCTCGAGAAGAGGTCACCGAGCTGCTGGAACACAAGGAAAACACCGCTGCCGGACGGATGACAACGGTGTACATGGCGCTGCCGGCCTCGGCTACGGTCAACGATGCGGTCGAGATGCTACGCAATTTTGAAGGGGGCGTGGAGAGTGTGATGACCGTTTACCTGCTGGAGAATGGGGAGAAACTGGTGGGCGCTGTGCCGTTGCCGAAGATCGTTCTGGCCAGGGGTGACGCCAAGCTCAAGGAGCTCAGCCAGGAGCCGCTGATTTTCGTGCACTCCGATGAGAAGGAGAGGGAAGTGGCGGAGATTTTCGACAAGTACAACCTGCTCACGCTGCCGGTGGTTGATGATGACGGCCACCTCACTGGCGTCATCACGGCCGACGATGTCATTGCCATGCTCCGCGAAAGGGAATAGCGAGTGGTGCGCTGAGCCGGCAAAAGTTCATCCTGCAAGTTCCTCTCAACTGCCTTTGCGCCTTCTTCCCGAATCCTGTATCCGCATGCCCTGCCAGCCGCGACCGAGGTGGTAAACTGCGCACCCATGGCCAGGATCCTGTACCTGGAGTGCACAAAGTGCGGAGAGAAGCTCGGTGCGGAGAAGCCGCAGACCGTGTGCCCGAACGATGCGGGCTCGCTTTATGTGCGCTACGACCTGCAATCGTTAAAGGAAAGTTTCACTCGCGAGTCCTTGGCGGGACGGGTCGCCAGCATGTGGCGTTACCGGGAGGTGCTGCCCGAAGTGGAGCCGATCACGCTGGGCGAGGGCTTTACGCCCATGCTGCCGAGCCGGAAGCAAGCGAATATTCTCATCAAAGATGAGGGTCTGAATCCGACGGGATCGTTCAAGGCTCGCGGTCTGTGCGCTGCTGTAACCATGGCCAAGGCCTATGGCCTGAAAAAGCTGGCCGTGCCTTCGGCGGGGAACGCGGCCAGCGCGCTGGCGTGTTATGCGGCGGCGGCCGGGATCGAGGCTCACATCTTCATGCCCAGGGACGTGCCCGCGGCAAACCTGGTTGAGTGTCGGCAGTATGGGGCCGAGGTGGTGCTGGTCGATGGCTTGATCAGCGACTGCGCGCGCATGGTAGGTGAGCGGCGGGACAAAGAGGGGTGGTTTGACGTTTCCACGCTCAAGGAACCGTTTCGCGTCGAAGGAAAAAAGACCATGGGCTACGAGGTTGCGGAGCAACTGGCGTGGAAGCTGCCAGACGCAATTTTCTATCCCACGGGAGGCGGGGTCGGCCTGATTGGGATGTGGAAGGCGTTTGAGGAGATGGAATACTTGGGGTGGATCGGGCGGGAGCGTCCCAGAATGATTGCGGTGCAAGCGGCAGGATGCGCTCCGATCCCCAAGGCCTGGCAAGAGAAGAAACCCGTATCGGAATTCTGGCCCAAGGCCGCGACGGTGGCTGCCGGCCTCAGGGTCCCGAAGGCGTACGCCGATTATCTGATCCTCGACATCCTCAGGCAGAGTGGCGGGACGGCGATCGCGGTCAGCGATGACGAAATCATGCGCTCCGTCGGGGAGTGGGCGTCGCAGGAAGGAATCTTCGCGGCCCCCGAGGGAGCGGCATCGCTCGCAGCCTACCGCAAGCTAGTGGATACCGGGTTCTTGAAGGCAAGCGATCGCGTGGTGCTGTTCAACACCGGATCGGGACTGAAATACATTGACGCTATCCAGAGCCATGGCAAGGAGCATGCGGCGCGCGATGGGAACTCAGGCGCAATGAAGCGCAAGCGAATGGGCGGGATCATCCAACCTTATTAGCGATGATCTGAGAACGGCATGGATGACGCAGGGCCCAACTGAGCGACCAGCGGCTCAAGACGAGAATTGGCGATGACCGAGCGGTTGTACTATACGGACTCCTTCCTTCACGAGTTTGACGCGCAGGTTCTCGAGGCGTTCGAGATCGGGGGCGAGGCCGCGGTCGTCCTGGACCGCACGGCTTTTTATCCAGCCAGTGGAGGTCAGCTATGCGATACAGGGATACTGCAAGTATCTCCAGGGGATGGGGCGCCAATTGAGCTTAGGGTGAAGCGGGTCGAGGAGAATAGCCAGGGTGATGTGGTTCACCTGCTGGACGCTCCGGCAGGGTGTCAACTTGATCCGGGGACCGACGTGCATGGCCGCGTCGATGCCGAACGGCGCCGCGACCATATGCAGCAGCATTCGGGACAGCATGTGCTGTCTGCAGCGTTCATCAAGTTGCTGGATGTGCCCACGCTCTCTTTTCACATGGGCGATGAAATCTGCACTG
Source organism: Terriglobales bacterium (assembly GCA_035319065.1). Taxonomy (GTDB): domain Bacteria; phylum Acidobacteriota; class Terriglobia; order Terriglobales; family Acidobacteriaceae; genus DASPRM01. The sequence goes on along the minus strand of DATHDM010000312.1, from coordinate 13,268 downwards.
TCGATCTGGCCGCTCAGGGGGTCAGTGCAGAGGAGTTGGCGAAGGTCCAGGAACTGGGGAACCGGATCGTGTGGGAGAACCGGGCGGTCACGGTCCGCTTCGTTGATCTGGAGCAGGCCAGGGTCATGGGAGTTCGCAAGCTCCCCAACCTGGACAAGATCGCAGTCAAGACGCGGAAGGATGCCCCGGCAGGGAACAGTTCAAGCGATCAGGAAGCGGAAGGCGCTTTGGTGGGAGGAGGCCATCAGCTGCGATTGATTGAAATAAGCGGCTTCGACCTGAATGCCTGCGGAGGCACGCATGTGGGCAACACCGGGCAGATCGGTCCCATCCTGATGCGAAAAAGCGAGAAGGTGGCGCGCGGGGTGCGCATAGAGTTTGTCTGTGGCGATCGCGCGCTGGCGACGGCGCTGCAGGACTTTCGCGTCCTGACCGAAGCGGCCACGGTGCTCTCTACCCACCTGTGGGAGGTGCCGCAACAGGTGCGGAAGTTAGGGGAGGAAGTGAGGGCGGCGCGCAAGGCACAGCTGCGATTGTCGGCCGAATTGGCAGAGCTCTGGGCAGACAGGCTCTGCGGAGAGGCCGTGGAGACAGATGGCTACAAACTGGTAAGGCAGGTGTATGCCGATCGCGATGTGTGGTTCGTCAAAACCCTGGCGCAGAAGCTAACCAGGCATTCCCGGGTGCTGGCGCTGTTGGGGACGACCGCGGAGCAGCCGACGGTAGTATTCGCGCGGTCGCAGGATCTGGATCTGGACGCGTCGCGGCTGATGAAAGAGGTCCTGGCAAAGACGAATGGCCGCGGTGGTGGCAGCCGCGATCTGGCACAGGGGGGTCTCACCAGCAGCGATCAGGTGACAGCAGCGATCGACGCGGCGGCCGGCCTGGTGCGGACGCTGTTGTCAACTGCCTGAAGCCAGGGCCCGGGTTACACTAGTTTCACGGATGGACAAGCTGATCCTGATTTCGTTGCTGATCAAGCTGGGCGTGGCTGCCGCGGTGGGCAGCGCGCTGGTGCGGTCGCGTGAATTCCAGAGATTGGTCTTCCGTGAGGATCGCAGCTTCAGCCAGACGATTTACCTCGCCATGTTTATTTCTGTGCCCTTTGCCCTGGGGGTGCTGGTGCGGGCAAGCACACCCAACTTTCTGGCGGCGGACCTATCGTTTGAGGCTGTGGTGCTGATCGGCGTGATGGGCGGACCGTTCGCCGGCGTTGTGGGCGGAGTCCTGATCGCGATTCCCGCGGTCATGCATGCGGAGTGGCTCAGCCTTCCGTTCAATGTCATCGTGGGACTTACCACCGGCCTGTTGCGAAGCGGCGCCACAGACAAGGACCAGATCTGGTATTTCTCTCCTTTCGTAGATCTGAACATCTACCGCTGGCTGCGCAAACTGTTTCCCAGGCCGAGGTTGGACTGGCAGATCACGTTCTTTCTGGTGATTCTGGCGCTGCGCTTTCTTGCTATCGAGCTGGCTCGCCTTCGGCCGGGATACCTGTTTACCCTGGACAGCCGCAATCCCTGGGTGCAGATCGCCAATTTTGCGACCACTATCTTCTGCATCGGCATCCCGCTGAAGATCTGGAACAACACCCGCCTGGAGCTGAAGCTGGAAGAACAGGAGCGCCTGCTGCTGCAGGCGCGGATGGAGGCGCTGCAGAGCCAGATCAATCCTCACTTCCTGTTCAACACCTTGAATTCGGTTTCTTCGCTGGTGCGCTTCGATCCCGATACGGCCCGCGAGCTGATCGTGAAGCTGGCGAACATCCTGCGCCGCCTGCTGCGAAAGGCAGATGCATTCGTGCAGCTGCGGGACGAGATTGAATTCATTGACGACTACTTGGACATCGAAGTGGTGCGCTTCGGGCGCGACAAATTGAAGGTCATCAAGCAACTGGAGGCGGCATCGCTGGATACGCTGGTGCCCAACATGGTGCTGCAGCCGCTGGTGGAAAACTCGATCAAGCATGGACTGGGCCCCAAGATTGAAGGGGGATCCATTGTGATTCGCAGCAAGCTGCAAAACGGCATGCTGGTGGTCGAGGTGCAGGACGATGGCGTGGGCCTCGGGGATGGATTCCTGGAGCGTCCCAGCGGATTTGGGGGCACGGGAATCGGAATGGCCAACGTCTCCGAACGGCTGCGCGTGCTGTACGGAGACTCAGCACGAATGGTGGTGAACAACAATCCTTCGGGGGGGACGCTGGTGGAGCTGACGATACCGATCTTCAGCGGAGAAGAGGTCGCCACCGCGCCCAGCCCGGTTCAGGCGGCGCGCTCCAGCACGTTGCGGTAAAACTCCTCGTATTGCGGAATGATCTTGCTGTGGCAGAAGCGGCTCAGGGCCGAGGCCCTGGCGCGCTGTCCCATCTGGCGGAGGCGGGCCTCATCGCTGAGGATGTCGATGGCCTGGCGCGCCATGGTGTCGACGTCCCCAACCCTGGCGAGAAAACCGGTGCGCCCATCCTCGATCACCTCCGGGACGCCGCCCACCCCGGTGGCCACCGGCACCACTTCGCAAGCCATGGCTTCCAACGCCGCCAGCCCAAAGGACTCCAGCTCGCTCGGCAAGAGCATCACGTCGGCAAGCGCGAGCTTCTCGTGAACCATGTCTTGTTTGCCCAGGAAGGTGATGCGGTTGTGGATGCCTTTGTCCACCGCCATCCATTCGGCGCGGGAGCGGTCCGGACCATCGCCGATCAGAAGCAGCCGCGAGGGCACTTGCTTCTGGACGCGATCGAAGATTTCAACCACGTCCCAGATACGCTTCACAGGACGAAAGTTGGAGAGATGAACCAGCAGGCGCTCGTCAGGGGCGGCGAAGTCGGAGCGGCGGCGTTGCGCTGCCGGATCGCGGCGATAGACGTCGCAGTTGACGAAGTTGTAGATGACCTGGATCTGGTTCTGAATCTTGAACTCCGCGAAGGTGCGATCGCGCAGGTAGTTGGAGATGGCGGTGACGCCATCGCTTTGTTCGATGGAAAAACGCGTGATCGGCAAATAGGAGCGATCGGCTCCTACAAGTGTGATGTCAGTTCCATGGAGAGTGGTCACGAAGGGCAAGCGCCTGGGCTTGGGCCCCGATCCGATCATCTGTTTGGCGAGCAGGGCGCTGACCGAGTGCGGAATGGCGTAGTGCACGTGCAGCAGATCCAGGCCGTAGATCTGGGCAACTTCCGCCATGCGGGTGGCCAGAGCCAGGTCGTAGGGCGGGTAGTCGAAGAGGGGATAGTGCGAGACTTCAACCTGGTGGTAGTAGATGTTGGGCTGGTTTTCGCGCAGGCGGAAGGGCTGTGAGTAGGCAATGAAGTGGATTTCGTGGCCCAGCTGGGCCAGTTCGATGCCCAGTTCGGTGGCCACTACGCCGCTGCCGCCATACGTCGGATAGCAGGTGATTCCGATCTTCAAGCGGGCGCTCCCGGAGTGTTGCAGAGGATTCGATTTACCGCAAAGCCCGCGGATTCACTTTGTGACGTTACGCAGGTTTTCCGCCACGAGCTGCGAGTAAGGGACGAGTTCGATCCCGTGTTGATGGACCACGTCCCGCGCCATATCGGACGCCAGGATGCGGAGCTCCTGCTCGCGCGAGGAACGCAGGCGGGTGGGGACGCGCTCCAGTTCGGCGTCGCGATAGCCGGGATGGCATACAAATTCCCACGTTCCCTCGGGTATGGCAGCCAAGATGGCGCGAAAGAGCCGATCGTCGAGCGAGCCGGTGGCGATGACCCCAAAACTGCCGTCGGTGGTGACCATTCCGCGATCCGCAACCTGATGCCGGAATTTGTCGGCATAGCGGCGAAGGACCCTGGTTTCAGCGTATCGCGTCCACATTCCGGGACGCCGCAGCAGGTGAGCGTAAGCCAGGGGACGAAGCGGCACGAAGGGATTACGAACGGCGTGGACGCCACAGTTCTCCGCCGCCTGAAGCAGGGCTGAGGCAACTACCGGGAACAGGTGGACATGCTTGTGAGTATCAACGTGGGAGACGGTGAGCCCGGCCCCCTGCAGCCGCCGGATCTGTGCTTCCGCCTCATCTTTTATATGGTGGGGCTCCAGGCCGCCCGTGAGGGCTGCCCGGGCAAAGCTGATAAGGCTGGAGCGAAATCGCGAAAGCTGGGCGGAGCCAGATTCCTTCCTGGGCCCAAGCAGGCTCGTAATCCGGTGTGCGGGAAGCAGGGGGGTGCCGTCGATCAGGACAACGTGGCAGCCGACGCTCAGGCGGGGCCTGGAGCGCGCAATCTCCACGGCATGGGCGAAGGCTGAAGCGTTCGCCATGAGCGTGGTGGAGGTGACCACACCACGCTCGTGGGCTTCGGCGATGCCGCGATTGACACCCGGGGTGAGGCCGAAGTCGTCGGCATTGATTACCAGGCGGCGCACAGCAGAGAGAATATCAGGCTGAAGCCGAAGGCGAAGGCCTGCACGTCGGGAATTCGAGATTGGGTTGGGGAAGTCGCGGCTGCAGAATTTGCCTGCAGTTGCTCAAGCTGCCGGGCTCATTGCATAGTGGATGCCATGGGAACAAATGGCTCGACGCTCGAAGGCAGGCACGTTCGCCTGGAACCGCTCGGACGCCGCCACGTTGATGGACTGGTGGCCGCGGCTGCCGCGGATCCTTTGCTCTACCAGTGGACTCCGGTTCCGCAGGGGCGGGTTGCGGCTATCAAGTACATCGATACTGCCCTGGCCTGGCAAGACGAGCGTACGGCCGTGCCGTATGCGATCGTGAAGATGGATGATGGGAGCATCATTGGCTCCACGCGATTCTGGAACGTGGAACGATGGCCGTGGCCGGAAGGTCATGCGTCGCATGGGCGCCAGGCACCCGACGTTTGCGAGATCGGCTATACCTGGCTGACGCGTTCGGCGATCCGCACGGCCGCTAACACCGAGGCTAAGCTGCTCATGCTGACCCATGCTTTCGAGACCTGGCAGGTGCTGCGGGTGTGCTTCCACACCGATGCGCGCAACCAGCGGTCGCGCGCTGCCCTGGAGCGCATTGGCGGGCAGTTCGAAGGAATCCTCCGCGCGCACAGGATGGCCGTGGATAACATCCCTCGCGACTCAGCGCGCTATTCCATTGTGGCGGCGGAATGGCCGGCGGTGAAGCAACGACTGACCGAAATCGTCAATCGAGCGTAGATTCGCAAGTGGTCATCAATGGCTGTTGGCCCGTGATTACCGGCCCGGCGCGATCTCGACCTCAGCCGGACTGACAGAGCGAATCAGAGATAGCTCAGCCACCAGTCCCGGCGCCGTTCTTTCAGTCTCATGAACCAGCGGCAGGGGAAGTAGAGAATGGCCACGGCCAGCAACCACATCAGGTAGATGAAGGGCAGGTGGTGTCCGTAGCCGGTCTGCGGTTCGGACAGGAAAAATCCTCCATGAAGCAGCCAGGAGATGGGTTGATGGAACAGAAGGCCCACGCCGACTGCCATGAGGTGGATAAGGTAGATGTGGAGCACGTAAAAGAACATCGGCACGCGGCCGAAGACCAGAAGAATCCTTCCCAGGCGCCCCGCCGGGTTGAGCGACTCAAAGCCCGCGAGCAACATCAGCGCTGGTCCCAGAGTCATCAGCAAAAACTGGAGGGAAGGCGGGTATTTCTGAGTATTGAAGAATGAGATCAGCGTCAAGGTGAAGGACGGCTGCACCTGCCATGGTCCGGCCGAAAAGGGGATGCCGAAGCCAAGCCCTGCCACGCCGTTGCCGTAGAGATTCAGGCCTCGCAGGATAAGAAACGTAACGGTCAGCGCAAAGCCCAAACGAAAGATCACTCTCCGCCGCTCTGCGGCTGGTTTCTGCACGAGCCTTCCACAGCAATAGCCCGCCGCCATCACTCCCACCCATGGAATCAGGGGATAGAGGACGAAGAAACCGGTCGCCGGAGGCTTTATCAGGTAGAAGCCCGGGACGTGCAGGATCAGCCAGATCCAGGAATATCCACCGAAGCTGGCAGGATTGATGCGATCGAGCAGGTTGTGGGTGGCGATCATCCCCAGTCCCAGCACGGCAATGACGGGGAAGGGCAGGCGGACGATGGCGGCCATCAGCACCATGCTCCAGCCGAGAGCCCAGATGACGATCGCAGCGCCTCCGATATGGGGCACGAAGGTCCAAGCGAACCAGATCACGGTCAATTCCAGGAACACGAGCCATAGCCCGCGCGTCCACAGAAAGTGCGAGATCTGGTTGAGAGACTTGCCGCGAGTGGCCGAGAGATAGGCTCCCGTGCCCGCCAGGAAAAAGAACGACGGAGCACAGATGTGAGTGACCCAGCGGGTAAGAAACAGCGCTCCGAAGGTCTGGCTGAGCAGCTCGGGAGGGAACCGCAGGTAGGTGAAGTAATCGCGGGTGTGATCGAGGGCCATGAGGACCATGGCCAGGCCGCGGAGCAAGTCCACGGAATAGACACGGCTGGTCATGCTTACGGCTGGCGATGCCAGGACTGGGGGTTCGCTGATTCCGGTTGGCGCCACGACGGTCACTGCGCTCTCCTTTCCCGATGGCCGCGGATTGCGGGTGCCGGTTGCTGCATACGAGGGAACCATCGTCCAAGGCGCAATTAGCTTATTTCCGCAGGTGATGTTGACAGCCAGGACGAGGACGAGGCCGCCCACCCCAGGCGGCCTGGATAATGGTATGCAGCTCGCAGGGTGGGAGCAAGCCGAACGCGGCCTCTGGCCATGTTTTCGGAGGGACAGGCAAAGGGACGATCTGCTATTGGCCGTTCAGAAAAGAGGGAGGGAGCTTCGAATAGAAGCGGCTCGAGGGGGCAGCCGAGCAGCGCGATGAGTTCCTCGCGGCCATGAACTGAATATCGGCGAGGCGGTCTTGGGGGCGCAAATTGACCAAGTTTTCTGCCGTCACGTATACTGAATTGCTGTCCCTCTGTCCCTGTGAGATTCTGAGGAGAGAAGGCACAGAGGGCGGTTAGCTCAGCTGGTTAGAGCGCCTGCCTTACAAGCAGGAGGCCGCAGGTTCGAGTCCTGCACTGCCCACCATTCCGCCGACGGTGCACCCGAAAAGCGGGGACGTAGTTCAGTTGGTTAGAACGCTGCCCTGTCACGGCAGAGGTCGCGAGTTCGAGTCTCGTCGTCCCCGCCATTTCTTTCAATAACTTGTGAGCGTAGAAGCGTGCTGTGGCGCCGTCTTGTGTCGTTGCTTGTGTCGTAACCCGCCGGTTTGACCCCATCCGCGAGTGCGTCGAGCGCTTTTCTCTTAGCTTCGATTCGGACGTGAGAGTAATGAGCCAACATCCGCTGAGAGACATGACCGGCGATGGACATGATGGTTCGGTCGCTAGCCTGGGATTCCGCCAATTCCGTGATCGCGTGGTGGCGCAGGTCGTGGAAGCGTAGCCCGTGAGTGGAGCTCTTGACCTTGCTGATGTCGATCCTACACTTCTCATTGCAACACTCAGCCGCGGGATCTTGTAGTCGGCCACACGCTGGGCAATTCACAGCCCTTGTCAGACTTCTCCATGCCGAACGCCAACCGTCCATGGGTTTCGTTGGATCTGGCTTCGAGTATCCCTCGCAGCTCGGAAACACGTACCAATCGAGCTGTAGGTCGGTGCCAAAGAGCGCCTGGGCGCGGTCTCTGAGCTGCATAATCGCACTAAAAGCATTTGCATTGAGTGGGATTACCCGTTCGCCGGCCCGTGTCTTGGAACGGCGAATCGTGAGGCTGTGATCCATCAGGTCAATGTCACCCCAGCGTAACTGTCTGATCTCGCAGCCTCGCATCGTCGTATTCAGTGCGAGCAGGGAAGCCAAGTATGCCGTTTCCCATTGAGGCTTGGATTGGGCGATTTTGAGCAACCGTAACTTTTCGTCCGGTTGCAACGCTCGACCGATATCGCGTCGCTCCGGAAGATGTGGAATCTCATCCTCCACAAAATGCCAGCGCTTCGCTCTTTTCAAGATCCGACGAAGTATGCCAATCTCCATGTTGATGGTCGTGTTCGACAGACCTTCAGCCTTGCGGTGCCTTATATAAGCTAGTATCGAGTCTGCGTTAATCCGGGCAATCCCGATGCAGCCGAAGTATTTTCGGAGAGGCTTAGCGTGGTCGGATTCCGAGCGCATGCTTCTCGGTTGGACATGGGCAGCCCGGTCTGCCAGGTACTGCTCGATCGCGTCACTAATACTCAGCTTCGAGAACTGCCGGCTCACCAGTGCAAGTTTTCCCTGCAAGGCGCGGGCGATGAGTTCCTTTTCCCTCGTCTTTGCTTCGCGCCGATCGGTCGTTTCCAGCGACTGCCGAAACCGCTGGCCATCAACGAAAAAGTGCGTGTGGTACGTCTTACCGCGTTTTACGAGAGCCATCGGAGTGCTTCCTCCCTACTGATCTCTTTTGATCTCTTGTGCTTCTTTTCTCTTCTTTCTGCCATGTTTCCTTGCTGTTGGACGGTGTGCACACCTGTAGCTGCAGAATTTCCGAGCGTGGCGAGTCAATGCACGGAAAGGAGCGTCGCACTCCTCACAAAACAAGAGCGGATGCTCCCTGAACTCGTCGTACCAAACCATCCATCGAAGGGCCGCTTCTAGACTATCCACTCTCCAGCGCGCTTCAACTCGGGGTTTGCCACGCTGTGTGTGGCAATCCAAACCAGCACCCTCCACGAACGAAATCACGCTTAGAAGGAATGCAACAGCCTCCCTTGTCGTGCGGAGATCAGAGTGGCTAATCCAAATCTCCACATCTTCAACAATTCTGAATCTGAGCCGGAATAACGACACCATCAACGACTCATTGCCAGGAACTTGTGCTGCCTGCCACACCGCATTGTCAGCCAAGATCAACTCGAGCAGCCGCTCGCGCTCATGTTCTGACTTTTTGAATCCATCTATCAGGTTGATGACCGCCCTAAGCCATCTTCGAAAAATGAGGTAATTCTCAACCCCCATTTTCGACACGCCGTTCTTATCTTCTTCGGGCGTCAGACGCAGGGGTCCCCACGCCCCAACGAAAGTAATGAAGTCCTGATCTGTTTCGCATTTTAGGAACTGCACATGTGGGCAGCGAGAATATGACTCGAGCAAGTTGTAAGTTCTGTCGGAACGCAGCGAGCAACATATTTGGCCGTCGCTCAAGGAGACATCTGACCCGCGCCTCCACATTCCCGAGTTGACATAATCTTGATCTTTCATGTCAATGCAACTCTATGCTTGAATGTGCAGGTAAGTCAATAGAAAGGAGGTGCAAGTGCCAATCACGTTCACCTTAGAGCGAGCAGCTGAGGAAAGCGGTCTAAGCCAACGAACGCTGCAGTATGCGATTGAGGACGGAAGACTGGAATCCTTGCGGGTGGGCCGGCGGGTGCTGATTCCAGCGCGGTCACTGGAGAAGTTCTTACTTCGCGGGAAGCAGCCACCGCGAAAACACTCCACCAGGACTAGGCAAGATTGTTCCACATAAGGCACAGGCGTTTCAAAAGAGCGTCGGCCCGCCAGCCGCCAACTGGGGGGCCGAAAGAACGAACGGTGAAGATCTTATGTTTTGCAACTTACATCAGCACTTTAAAGATGTCAAAGCTCGGCAACAGCACCTCGTCCTATTGAGCCCTGGTCGGTCCTGCTGGTACTGCGAGAAGACTCTTCCTCTCTTTCCGACGGCGGTTATAGCTTTGCCGAATTCCCATGATGATTCGCTCGAGCGAATCTTCCTTACATGCTCGGAGGTCTGCGAAGACGCAATCATCAAAGAATTGATCATAGACGCGAAGAGCCTCCGTACAGCAAATGCTTCCGAGACCCATGTTCTCCTCAGCAGGATAGAGGATCTCATAGCTGTAGTTGAGGGCTGGATGTGTGGTGATCGTCCCTTCTATCTAATCCACAGTTACGGCACGATGTCCCGGGAGCATTACTCGTGACCGGCACAATTCCCCAGCTCTTAACGCTTCGGGCAGTTGCGAGTGCGTTGTGTGTCAGTCCACATACCGTGAGGTCGTGGGTTCGCAAGGGAAGGCTTCACCCAGTCCGACTTTGCCGTAGGCTGCTGTTCCACCCAGACGAGATCGCGCGCTTTCTTGCGGAGGCAAAGTGATATCGACCCCAACTTACTTTGCGTGGCCAGAGCCGCTGTTGCCACCCGCATTCCACGGTTTAGCAGGCGAGATTGTGCGCGCGATCGAACCACACAGCGAGAGCGATCCAGCTGGATTATTGCTGCAGTTTCTCACGGCATTCGGCAACGTGATTGGCCGCGGGCCGCACTTTAAAGCGGAGGCCGACCGCCACAGTATGAATCTTTTCATCGTTTTGGTCGGTGAAACTAGCAAAGCCCGAAAGGGAACCTCCTGGGCGCACATCCGGAGACTGGTCGCAGGCATTGATTTTTTGTGGAGGGATTATTGTGTGCAGTCGGGACTGAGTTCCGGCGAAGGCCTCATCCACGCGGTGCGAGATGCGAACGGGGTTGATGGGGGAGCGCTGGACAAACGGCTTCTCGTGGTCGAGACGGAATTTTCCTCTCCACTTCGAATGATCTCGCGGGATGGCAACACATTGTCTCCCGTTCTGCGCCAAGCCTGGGACGGCGAGACACTCCAAGTCATGACCAAGCTGTCCCCAGCCAAAGCCACAGAGGCACACGTGTCTTTGGTTGCTCATATCACCAAAGACGAGCTACGGCGTGAACTGAAACGCATTGATGCAGGCAGTGGTTTTGGCAATCGTTTTCTCTGGGTATGCGTTCGCCGATCCAAGACACTGCCGGAGGGTGGTAAATTGCCAGCGTCGGAGTTTGATCGGCTGACCAATCATGTGACACAAGCGGTCGAGTACGCCAAATCCCTCGGTGATTACGAGATCCGTCGAGACGCACAGGCGACGGAGCTCTGGCATTCAATTTATCCCGACTTGTCGGATGGAAGGCCCGGCCTGTGTGGCGCGATCACGTCCCGCGCTGAGGCCCAAGTAATGCGACTAGCGTGTCTTTATGCCATCCTGGACCAAGCGAGCGGTATCAAAGAGATCCACCTACGAGCAGCACTTGCGGTCTGGGAATATTGCAAAGCCTCGGCTCGGTTGATCTTTGGTGATGCCTTTGGTGATCCGCTCGTTGATCAGCTGCTTGAGTACCTGTCCGCATCGCAAGGAGGCCTCACCCGAACTGAAATCAGCGGCCGCTTCGGTCACAACCGCCCATCGATGGAGATCGACCGAGCGCTTGAGCGTCTAGCAATAGCGGGCAAGGCGGCCTGCAGGACTGACGACACCGGTGGCCGACCGGCATCGCGTTGGTTTGCTGTGACAAGTCCCGCCGGGAGCAACTACGGCGTGCAGCATCTTCCTTCGTCAAATTCGTTTAATTCGTACTCCAATTCATTAGACAGTACGATCAACGATAGTCGCCAACACTAGCCGTCTGCTAAAGAAAATGACAGAGGGTAATAGTAGACAGAGGGTAATGGTAGAAGATGTACGAAATAAACGAAGGAAGGATCGGACGGCAGGAAGGCATCGTGATGGATAGCAACATCGACGCCTGGAAGAGGGCAGAAGTGCCAGATATAACCGTCCGCTTCGGCAAGCCCACCGCATCGGACAGTGAGATCGAGAATCAGCAGGCGATTCATACTGCGCTCGAAACGACTGGAGTTGTACGTCTCCGGGTTGAGCTGCGGATTTACCGTCTCCGGCCCGACGGAAACCGCTCGGAAGGGCAGTATTCATCCCTGCGAGGTGAGAGTGCCACGATCCGCTGTAGGACAAAGGACGCCGTTGACTACGTAAGGGTGCGGATACCAGAGCTGCTGAAGGATTTAGACCAGCTGCAGGTTTGGCCGGCGCCGCCCGCAACGGAAGATCGTGATGCCAAAACTACCTGAAAAACATGCTCACGTCCCCACATTCGGCGTACCAATTTGACACGGTTTCGGAGCAATTTCTGGGCAGGAAGCTTGCGCAAGGGCGGCGGAGGGAGCCTTCCATCTTCGGGCGCCGGATTCTGACCTTGCGGCGGGCTGCAGGCTGGACCCAGAGCTGTACCGATCGGATGCTGGACGCCGGGTCGGGAGTGGTGAGGCAGTATGAGGCCGGACGGCGCCGGTGGCCGCGGAGGAAGCTATGGGACCGGTTGTGGTGTCTGGAGGAGATTCATGAAGAGTTCATCATGCACTGGGTCACCACAGGTCGTAGACTGCTGCGTCCCGTGGCCTATCTTCCACCAGAGCTTCGAGAAAAGGATCGAGGCACGGTGGAACGAGTGGGAGCCATGGGTAATCATGCACCTGCAGCGACAGATGGGGGCAGGCCAGCTCCGCCTGGATGGAAGATCCGCCGAATACCGGCGGCTGCAGCAACGACACAGGGCGGCCCTAGCCGTCCTGCTGCGGATGGGGATCGACATGCGCATGGTGCGGAGAAACCGCCTGGATGACCCGAGAGTAAGCGACGAGGAGAGGGCAGCCAGGCTGCAGATTTACCTTGAGAGGCGCAAGTGCAGATCTGAGTGCTTAGGCGCACGACAAACTGAAGAGGAGCTAGGCAAGCCAGTAGGTAAGCCTAGTGGGCTGCCATCGTCATCACGCCACATGGAGAAGCGCCTGATTACTCGACGGAAGCAGGGAAACGTGGCCGAAAGTGCCCGGTACAGTGCCCGATCGACTCTATCTGAAGGGATAGCCTGAATATCCGTTCGGCGATTACGCAACATGCCCACGGCATCGACTGGGAGTCCTAGCTCGAAGCCTGCCACCTAACGCAGTCTCGCTACCACTTCACTGCTCGCGCTTGCCAAATGTCCTAGCTCTATAGCACTGCAGCCACATACTTGATCCGACTTCAGACCATCGAGTGGGTGGCGCAGTGGAGTTCCGGAATGTTGAGGACCCCATTGGATCCGGGGGCGTGCCTCAAGTCAGCGGCCCAACATTGGCAAGCTACGTGCTCCCTTGCTATCGCCCAGACCGCTTTGGCGAGGTTTCTTCGGACCACAAGGCATAGCAGGAGGGTGGCGATGGAAGTCCCTCGAAATAAGCTCGATCTCCGCGATGATCCTGGAGTGCTGTCACCACCGATCTTGACTCAGCCTTTGTATGCGTGCGCTAAGGTCGTCAACGTCACGGGTTACGTTCCAGGCGCGACGCTCGACGTAGAGATCAACGGTGCTATCGCTGTAGCAGCGTTCCCAGGAGGATCGCCAGCTCCCGCGGGAGCCACGATTCCGCTACCCGCCCCACTTGTCGCAGGACAGCACGTCCGCGCGCGCCAGCATCATGCGGGCGCGACCAGCACATGGACTGCAGTCGTCACGGTT
>DATHDM010000311.1:0-5968 GCA_035319065.1 Terriglobales bacterium | reverse complement strand
GTGAATAGCAGCGATCTCGTTCAGGGTGTATACAATGCTAAGGGTTCCTTGCAGGTCAACACCCACATCGTAATGGGACGAGTAAGACTTGACTTAGGAGGAGGGTGGAAACATATCACGTTGCAAGGCGCATCCGCGTTTTTTTCACGCACGAGTTATGAGTGCCAACTTACAAATGCAACCGAAGTCAGCGGCGCCCCCAGCATTCATTATGAAGATGGGGCGCATTTTGCAATTGGGTCCGCATCAGCGACTGAAATCAGCTATTTGTGCGTCGGGAACTGACACGTGGAACCGACATCTGCCAGGGCAGCGGCAGAACGAAGTTGCAGCGCCGCCGCGGGAGCGCATCCCGAAGTACAGAAGACCGGGAATAGGGATCCGATACCTTGCGCCGACCGAAACCGGCCGCTGACGCTGGTTACACCCAACACGCTGAAATGAGGGCAGGCCTCTCTTTCGTCGTTGACCAACGGCTACCGAGTCGCGATCACACTGGCCGCAACTGCCACCGAGGTTAGCAGAGTAGCGATCTGCAAGATGTTGGTCCAGGGCGTAGGCTTGATGGCTTTCTCCGGCACCACGACCATGTCTCCAGGATGAAGGGCGGCGTTGAGTGAACTGCCTCCCCAGAAACTTCCGCCACCGCTGATCACAGAGCCATCGGCGCGAATGACGAAGATCTCCTTCTTATTCGCCATATCTGTGGCCCCGCCGGCCTGGCTCAAATACCAGTTGCCGCTCTTGCCGGGCTTGAAGGACACTGCGGTCGGGTTGAACACCTGACCCGACACAAGAACGTAATCTGGTTTTCTCGGAACCACCAGCACATCGCCGGCGCGGACGGTTATGTCCGCGGGAGTATTTTCCCATTGCGAAATGTCGGCGGTGACATGGATGACAACGCGACCGAGAGGAGGATTGTTTCTTAATCCCTCGCGCGCGCTCTGCCATTGCTCCAGGGCTACGCGCTTGGTGGCAGTCTGATACTGATCACCATCGGGCATTGCCCTGAGCTGGTTTTCCTGTAGATCGATTCGACGCAGCACGTCGGCGCGAGTTTTTTCCTCCAGTTCGCGCACTTGCTTCCGCATCAGCACTGCCCCGTAGGGATAGGCGGCAGGGCTGAACCCGCCCGCGCGCTTGAGGATCGAGCTGAGCCGTTCTCCCTGCTCGATTCCAAAGCCTCCCGGGTGAACGACCTCGCCCTTCACGGTGATAAACGCTCCGATATCGCTCCAACCTTCAATCTGTCCGATGCTCAGCACGTCTCCGTCGCGCAGCCGCACATCGGTGTCGGGCACGCCGGACAGGGCCTTGCCGATCGCTACCTCCTCATGCTCACTGAGCACGCGCTCGCCGTTTTCGAGAACGTAGCGCGTCAGGTCCGCTGTTTCCGTGTAGGCGCCGCGCCTGAGGCCGCCGGCGGTGCGCACCAGATCCACCGCGGTCATATTGTCGCCTAGGGGATACCTGCCGGGATTGGCGACCTGACCCTCAATGGTCACCGACGGCGGATCCAGCTTCGCCAGATTGCGGTGAATGATCACACGATCCTTGGACTGCAGGATGATGTTTTCGGTGGCGTCACCGCCCAGCGCTTTGCCTAGATTTGCGCTCAACACCGTGATGGCGCCGTTGGAGCGGCGGACGATCTGCGCGTCTCGCATCTCTGCGTCGGGAGTAGGACCGCCAGCGAGAAAGACGGCATCGCTAAGGCGGGTGATTCCGTTGGTGCGATGATCGCCAGGCTCGCGCACTTCGCCCGAAACCGTAATCACCGGCGGATCCTCAAAGTCGTAGCGGCTGAAGATTCGCACCGTGTCGAAGGGTTGAAGCTTGGGGCTCTCCTGCTTGCCGGACATCACATCGCTCAGGTTGAACGAGATTACCGTGGGCATGAAATCCGGGGCCTGCAGGCGGATCACTTCTGCATGCCGCTGATAGGGCTCGGGCAGCATCTCCGAGTAGGACTTGATCACGTCGACGACCTTCATGCCTTCCTTGTACGGGTACTTGCCGGGGTGGAACACGTGCCCGTCCAGGTACACCGTCTTTTCGCTGTAGGGCAGTATGGGGGAGATGCGAATCTTGTCGCCGTCCTGCACCTGAAAGCTCTCCAGCGCCCGTATGTCCGCCTGCTGGCTGTTGGTTTCCGGCAGGTCCAGGCTGAGCATGGTCCGCTTCTGGTGCGCCTCTACGCGCTCCACGTCGATATGGCGCAGTGTGCCGGTGGGCAAGACGCCTCCTGACAATTCCAGCACCTCGGCCAGATTCGTTTCGCCATGCAATTCATAGATTGCCGGCCGCCGCACCATGCCCTCAACCGTAATCTGCGCCTGAACCGGAGGCACCAGCACCGTATCCCCCGGCTGCAGGTGCTGCACATCGTTGCGGACGCCGTGCAGGATGAGGTCATAGACGTCCACTTCCTGAACCAGTTGCTTGCCCCGGTAATGCTTGAGCGTGCGCAGCGATCCACGATCGGTCGGGCCTCCTGCCTCCAGCAGCGCGTTCAAGGGGGTGGAAAGCGAACTGACGTCGTAGGCTCCGGGCCGTAGAACATCTCCCACCACATAAACCCGCAGAGTGCGCAGGCGCGACAGGGATACATCGGCCTGGACATCGCGATATTGGGTCCGCAGCACTGCTTGTACATCGCGCTGAACCTCGCCCAGAGTCTTGCCGGAAACCAGGATCGCGCCGACCTCGGGCAACCCCACCCGGCCCGAGCGGTCCACGACGCGCTGCAGACGCGATGACACGCCGCCCCACATCTGGATATTCAGGCTGTCGCCGGGTCCGATGACGTATTCGGGCCCGACCGGTAAATCCATGGGGAGCTCGTCGAAGTTGCCGGTGCCGTTAATGAATACGTCTTCTCCGAAGCGCTCCAGCCTTGGGGGCCGCTTGCTCACCTGCGAATACAGATCGTAGAGCGAAGGCACGTTGGCGTACGGATCCGCGCGGTGGCGTATCTGCGTTTCGGAATCCTTGTACGTCGGCGGCCAGAGGGGCGGCCGCGTCCTCATGTCCAGCGATGCCTGCTCACGCGCCTGCTGCCCGGAGGCCCGTGTTCTGCCTTGCGGCTGAGACGCCTCGTTGTCCGATGGCGAAGACAGGCCCTGCTGGGCACCGTAGCGCGCCGCGAGCTGCGGCAGTCCTGATCCTTCTCCCGAGGACACCTCTCCCGCGCCGGCGCCAGCCAGCAAGGATGGCATTTCCTCCGGACTTATCCTTGACATTCGTGATGCGACCTGGCCCCCTTCCCCTGAGTCCTGTGAGCCCAGAGATGCCTGATTAAGCCGGCGTAGATCCTGGGGGCTTAGCTGCTGGGGTCCGGGAAGCACATCGGGACCGGTGGGTGAAGGGGCGTACGGACTGGTCTGGTCCTGCCGCTGCTGGGGCAGGGCTCGGCGCTGGCGGAGCCGCTCTTCCCGCTCCCGCAGGTACCAGTAGCGCTCCTCCTGGGTCATGTTCAAGAGATCTTTCTCTTCGATCTCCTTTTCCTCGATCCCGGTGGGCTGGACTGCCGTGCGTCCGAAGAGGGCCTCTCGCTGCCGCTCCAAGAGCTTCTCGTCTTCGATCTCCTTCTTCGTCGGCTTGGCGCGCACGTATTGCCGGTCTTCGATTTCGCGCGTCGCCAGGATGCGCACGTTGACGTCTTCGCGAATCAGATGGAATAGCGCCTCATCCGTCAGCTCCTGAGGATCCAGGAGGCGGCCCTGTTCATAGGCCTTGCGCACCAGCGCCTTCTTCACCTGCAGAAGCAATCCTGTTTCTTTGCCCAAGAGGTCGATGATCTGGTCAGCGGATAGGGAAACCTGGGCGTCGGCTTCAGTATCAGCGGACTTGTTGGGCGGAATTCTCTTGGTGTTCAGGGAGGACGAGGCGACCGTGCTCTGCGCGTGGGCAGGAAGGCTTGAGACCGCCGGTAGCGCAAACAACAAGAGAACGCAGGCGGAAGACCGGCGGAAGGCCTTATGTTTCAACTCCGTTCGCATTTCGAAAATCACTCCTGGGACGACACTGGAAACAAAACTCTATACCTCTTTCGGCCGGACAAGGCCGGATCGCAATGGCAGACACCAAGTCTGCCAACAAGGGCGCTACTTTGAACGTTCAGAGAAAACTAAGTACCGAACAAATAGTGCAGTTTCCTGGTGCAGGCGTGCTAGGGAGCGACGCCTGTCCCCGCGCTCCTTCACCGTCTGGCCGGCATCCCGTCAGTGGCTTCTCGGATACGGCTTGAGATGCACCCTGGCCAGCCTGAGATTGTATCAAGAATAGAGTTTTGCCAGGTGCGCGAGGCCGAGATTCGCTGTCCTGAGATCTGCCATGCAGGGCGGACGCTCACCCGTCGGGAGGAGCCGCTACCTGCTGCGGTAGAATCCGGCAATTCCCTCTACGACCATGCTCAACCGGGCGTCGCTGAGCTCCGGATAAATCGGCAGGGACAAGACCTCGGCGCTTGCAGTTTCTGAATGGGGAAGGTCTCCCGATCGATAGCCCAAGTCTGCAAAAGCCGGCTGCAGGTGTAAGGGATACGGGTAATAGATCTCAGAGGGGATCCCGCGCATTCGCAGGTGTTCTTTCAGTTGGTCGCGTTCCTTCACCCGAATCGTGAACTGGTTGTAGATATGGAAATAGCTGGAGGGGGCGAGAGGCGCTTTCACATGGTCATCCAACTTCATCTCGCGGAACATCTGGCGGTAGCGATCCGCATTTCTTCGCCGGCCAGCTGTCCAAGCGTCCAGATAGCGCAACTTAACCCGCAGGATGGCAGCCTGCAGCGCGTCGAGCCGGCTGTTAATTCCTAAAATCGGGTACTCATACTTGTTCTTGCTGCCGTGGACACGCAGCATCCTAAGTTTTGCCGCTAACGACGCATGATTGGTGGTGATCAGTCCGCCGTCTCCTGCCCCGCCGAGGTTCTTTGACGGAAAGAAGCTGTAACAACCAAAATCTCCGATGCTGCCTACCAACGTGTCCTTGTACCTTGCCCCAATAGCTTGCGCGGCATCTTCAATCACCGGGATCCGATACCGGTTCGCGATCTCAATGATGGCGTCCATGTCGGCTGGAAGTCCGAACAGATCTACCGGGATAATTGCCTTCGTCTTGCGAGTGATCGCAGCTTCCAACTGATCGGGATCGAGGTTGTAGGTTTCAGGATCAATATCCACGAATACCGTGCGCGCCCGCAGCCTTGCGACGGCTCCGGCCGTCGCCACAAAGGTGAAAGCTATAGTGATTACCTCGTCTCCTGGACCAATGTCCAGGGCCATCAGGGCCAGCAGCAGAGCGTCAGACCCGGAGGCGCATCCGAAAACATGTTCGCAACCAACAAAGGGTTTGATCTCTTCCTCGAGTGCAGCCACCTCCGGCCCAAGAATGAACTGCTGGGACTCCATCACGCGGCTTACCGCCGCCATCACTTCTTCACGAATTTCTGCAAACTGGGCTTTCAGATCAAGGAAGGGAAAACCCTGTTTTGCCGAAGGGTTTTCAGCAGGAGCAACTGTACTGGAAGAGTGCGTCATCATGCCTCGGTATAAGAAACTTGACTAGTTACTGCGAGCTTGAGAAGTCACTCCCTGGTCGTACTGACCATCTCCGGCATAGCGCTTTCCACTTCTCGGCAGCTCCCATCCTGGATCGCATACTTCCGTCCGCACGCAGAGCAGGTTGACTCGCCTGCGCCCTGCAGGCGTATTCCGCAGTAGCACACCCACCCCACTTGCCTGGCAGGAACACCCGCGACGAGAGCATAGTCCGGTATATCGCGAACTACCACCGCTCCTGCCCCAACAAAGGCATAACGTCCAATGGTCGTACCGCAGACAATAGTTGCGTTAGCGCCGATGCTCGCCCCTTTGCGAACCAGTGTCTTCTGGTACTCATGGCGGCGGATGATATGACTCCGAGGGTTAACGATATTTGTGAAAACCATTGAAGGTCCGCAGAA
>DATHDM010000310.1:0-6600 GCA_035319065.1 Terriglobales bacterium | reverse complement strand
TCCTGGCGATGGCGCTCTACGCCTACACCATCTATTCGGCGGCAATCACTCCCGTAGTGATGAGCGCCTTCTTCTGGAAGCGCGCCACCGCTGCCGGCGCGGTCGTCTCGATCGCGCTGGGAACCCTGGTCACAGTGTTCTGGAACTACGGCGGTAAGAGCTTTCTGCCGCCGCAGTGGGCGGAGCGCGACGCCATCTTTCCCGCGCTGGTAACCTCATTGATCGCGCTCGTCGTCGTCAGCCTGCTAACCGCACCGCCGCCGCGCGAAAAGCTGGAGCCGCTGTTTCCTGAGGATTATCGGCAGCCGGCTGCCGTTACTGCAGAGAAGAGCAAGTGACGCCGCGCCCTGCTCGAGTTGGCTGTTCTGACCACACGCCCGTGTCCTGATGAGGCCTGCTGCTCAAATCGCCGATCACATCCGCCGCGTGCTGAAAGATGGCGGTTCCGCCCCCCACTCGGAGGAAGTGCAGTGGTTCTTCAAGGAAGAGGTTGCTTCGCGTGGCTGGTACACGCAGGACCTGCGCAGAGTGGCAAGCCGCTTCCGCCGCCAACTGATCGCTGAAGCGGACCTCAACTACCTGGTCGCTGTTGCCGACGAACTCTTTCAAGGCCAGATCCTCGAGGAGAAGGTGTTTGCGGTCTTTCTGCTCGAGAAATCCACCGCCAGCTTCGGCCAGAAGGAGTTCCGGCTGTTTGAAACCTGGCTCGATCGCATCAGCACCTGGGCGGACCACGATGGGCTGTTGCATTACCTGATCGGGCCGCTGATCCTCGCCGATTCCCGCCGTGCTGCCCGTGTTTTCCGTTGGGCCCGTTCATCAGATCGCTGGCATCGCCGCGCCGCCGCCGTGGCCCTGATTCGGAGCACCCGTCAGAAAAAACTGTTTCCCGAAATTGTCCGCCTCTCGAACCTGTTGCTTCCGGACCAAGACGATATGGTGCAAAAGGGGCTGGGCTGGCTGCTGCGCGAGACCGCCAAGGCTGACCGTGCGCGCTCCCTGCCATACCTGGAGCGGATTGCCGCCCGCGCCCCCCGCCTGGTTCTGCGCACCGCATGCGAGACCCTGCTAAAGGCCGACCGGCAGCGTATTCTGGCGCTGCCGACTGCCTCCCGGCGTGACGCATCTCGCCGCCAGCGCGGTTAACAATCACACCGCAAGAAGCCCAATATCCAGTACAATGCGCGCCGCAATCCAAAGTCGTTGAAGCGCATTTTTGGAGTCGCCTATGAACACTTTCCCGATTCTGGTGGGCGCCCTCTGCGTCTATGCGCTGGCTTATCGTTACTACAGCGCATTTATCGCGGCCAAAGCACTGGCCCTCGATGACCGCCGCACCACTCCCGGTCACGTTTACGAGGATGGGCACAACTATGTGCCCTCACCCAAATGGGTGCTTTTCGGACACCACTTTGCCGCCATCGCGGGCGCTGGCCCGCTGGTCGGCCCGACGCTGGCCGCGCAGTTCGGCTTCGCGCCCGGCTTCCTGTGGCTGCTGATCGGCGCTGTGCTGGCCGGTTGCGTGCAGGACTTCACCGTGCTGGTCGCCTCGATTCGCCATCGCGGCCGCTCACTGGCGGACGTGGCGCGCACCGAGATCAGCCCCTTCGCCGGCACGGTGGCCATGGTCGCTGTGCTCTTCATTCTGCTGGTGACCCTTGCCGGCCTGGGAATAGTGGTAGTCAACGCTCTTTCCAACAGCCCCTGGGGTGTTTTCACCATCGGCATGACTATCCCCATCGCCCTCATCATGGGTCTGTGGATGTTCAAAAGCCACGCGGGTGAAATCAAGGTGGTCGGACCCAGCATCTTCGGGGTCGTGCTGCTGCTGAGCAGCGTGATTGCCGGCAACTGGGTAGCACAGAGCGGCGCGGCGGGCGCTCTGACCTTCAGCCCTCATCAGATTACCTACCTGATGGCGCTCTACGGCTTCATCGCCTCCGCTCTGCCAGTCTGGTTGCTGCTGGAGCCACGCGACTATCTGTCTACTTATGTCAAGTTGGGGACGGTCGTCGTTCTGATCGTGGGCGTATTTGTGGTTCACCCCAACATTCAGTTTCCGGCGTTCACCCAGTTTGTGCATGGGGGCGGTCCCATCATCAAGGGGAAGCTCTTCCCCTTCCTGTTTGTGACCATCGCCTGCGGCGCGATCTCTGGTTTCCATTCTTTGGTCTCTTCCGGAACTACGCCGAAGATGATTGACAAAGAAACCGATGCCCGTTTCATCGGCTATGGCGCCATGATCTGCGAGTCCATGGTCGGAGTGCTGGCGCTGATTGCTGCCACCTCGATGCATCCGGGCGACTACTTCGCCATCAACACCACGCCTGAAGTCTTCAGCAAGCTGGGTCTGGCCACCGTCAACCTCGACACCTTCTCCCGCGAAGTCGGCGAGAAGCTGGCGGGGCGCACGGGTGGCGCCGTCTCGCTCGCGGTGGGCATGGCGCAGATTTTCCGCGGCCTCCCCGGCATGGATCGTCTGATGGGCTATTGGTATCACTACGCCATCATGTTTGAGGCGCTGTTCATCCTCACCACGGTGGACACCGGTACCCGCGTAGCCCGCTACGTCCTGCAGGAGATCCTGGGCAAAGTGCACAAGCCCTTCGGCAACACCGCATGGCTGCCTGGCAACCTCATCACCTCGTTCTTTATTGTTCTGGGGTGGGGATATCTCATCTACACCGGGACCATCTCCACCATCTGGCCGATGTTCGGGACAGGAAACCAGCTGCTGGCTACCATCGCTCTGGCCGTGACCACGACCTTTCTCATCAACATGGGGAAGGCCAAGTACGCCTTGATCACGTTCGTTCCCATGTGCTTTGTGGGCGTGACCACGGTGACGGCCGGAATCCTGTCCATCAAGAACATTTTCTGGCCCATGACTCACAAAACCGGCCAGCAGATGGTGACCGGCTACGTCGACTCGATCCTGATGACTATCTTCATTGTCGGAGTCGTGCTGGTAGTCTTTGACGCGGTGCGCCGCTGGATTTCCGTCCTCAACGGAGCACCGGTGCCGGAGACAGCTTTTGGACCACCCGTCAGCACCGCCGGCGAAGTCAAGATGGGCTGCTGTTGACGGACAATGTCTTGCCTGATGAAGCCCGGCCGCTTGCGGCCGGGCTTCCTATTTGCGCGAACAACCATGTCAGGGATGGGAAGCCAGACGTAGCCTGAAGGCCTGGAGCTACGATCCGGGGTGGCCCTCCGAGGCGCAGCTCCGACAGGCCTTGCCGCGCGGGTCTTATGCCATTCCTGTCCCAAGCCCCGTCCGCTACAATACTGGTGCCCTGACCTATGAATCTAGCCGCGATCCAAGCCGCTCTCCGCGCCCAGAACATCGACGGATGGCTGTTTTACGACCACCACCATCGCGATCCCATCGCCTACCGCGTTCTGGGTTTGCCAGAGACGCTCTTTGTCACCCGCCGCTGGTTCTACCTGATTCCCGCCGAGGGCGAGCCCAGGAAGCTGGTCCACCGCATCGAGGCAGGCCATCTGGACTCTCTGCCCGGCAGAAAGCAGGAATACTCGGGCTGGCAGGAGTTGTTCGAGGTCCTGAAGACCATGGTGGCTCCCTATCGCACCGTGGCCATGCAGTATTCGCCCAACAACCTGGTCTTCTACGTTTCCCTGGTCGATGCCGGCACTGTCGAGCTGATCCGCAGCTTTGGCACGCGCATCGTCAGCTCCGGGGATCTGGTGGCCAAGTTCGAAGCGACCTGGACGGAAGAGCAGATTCGTAGCCACTTCCAGGCCCGCGATGCCGTGGACCGCATCGTGGCGGCGGCTTTCCGTGAGATCGGCGATCGTGTCCGTAACGGCGGTACCCATGAATTCGAGATGCAGAAGTGGTTCCTGGAAAGCTTCGAGCGCGAGGACCTGATGACCGACGATGGCCCCATCGTGGCCGTCAATGCCAACAGCGGAAATCCGCACTACGCGCCCAGTTCCGGGCAGAGCGCCCCTATCCGCAAGGGTGACTTCGTGTTGCTCGACGTGTGGGCAAAGAGGAAGTCCCCAGCCGCGGTGTTCTACGACATTACCTGGACTGGCTACGTGGGCTCTGCGCCCTCCGAGCGCCACCGCCAGGTGTTTGAAATCGTCTCCCGCGCTCGCGATGCCGGAGTAGAGAGGGTGCGGTCCGCCATTGCCGCAGGAGAAGCCATTGCCGGCTGGCAAGTCGATGATGCTGCCCGCTCGGTGATCAACTCCGCCGGCTTCGGCAAGAATTTCGTTCACCGCACCGGACACTCGATAGGCACCGACGTTCATGCCAACGGCGCCAACATGGATAACCTGGAAATCCACGATGAGCGTCAGATCCTGCCCAGTTCCTGCTTCTCCATCGAACCCGGCATCTATCTGCCCGAGTTCGGAGTGCGCAGCGAGGTAAATGTTCTGGTGCGCGAAAAATCCGCCGAGGTAACAGGTAAAATACAAAGAGAGATCGTAATCTGCTAAGCAACGCAGTTTCAAATACTTAGGCGCGAGCAGCCAACGGTTTTTGATGGTATTTGACGGACTCTGAGGGATCAAGGGACTGTCTTCTGGACTGTGGGAAAACGAGGGAGTGAAGCCCTCTCGCTCTTCTCGTCTGTGCTACGAAATAAACGAAATTAACGAAAAAAGTCGGCGCGCATCGCGTGTATCGACTGCGCTCAGACTGATTCTAAGAGTTCAACCACGGGGTTTTCTGGCCTTTTTGTCTGCATGAGGTTCGGAAGGCCGACCCATTGCTCTGATATTTGAATCACAAGCCCCTCCAGACCGGCCTAAGCAGTACCTTGTTTGAAAACATTCCATCCTCTCGCGCCCGCATATGCTTAGGCAGGGCAGGTTGAGGCACAGCCATGTCCTGGTATACGCCGAAAGTGTTCGCTGTCCTTATGCAAATCTCTGTCGAGAGAATTTACCTTCTCTGCCGGCAGGGTCGCTTGCCCGTGATTCGGCTGCACGGACGCTGGCGCATCAAGGATCCCGGCCCTGCCGCCCTGGCATATATCTTCGATCCAGAGCAAGCGCCGAATTACTACCGGGTTATCCCCCTCAGCGTGGTGGCGGCCTATTTCGGCTTGGCGAAGTCTTCCATCCGCGAATACGCGCAGCGGATCTGGAGTAAGGACAACGTGCCCAAGCGCTGGTCCGTAGCCGATATGTATCGTCTCGCCCAGAGTCGTCGGCAACGAAAGAGTGTCAGGCGGTCGAGCGAGGAAGACCACGACAACCACCTCATCTGGGTCAAGGATCGCATCGAGCGTTGGGAAACCTCGGACGCGGCCAAAGGTTTGGGGCAAACACTGGAATTGGAGCTGGAGAAGGTTCTGGTTGCTGCACACCGCCTGCGGGAGCCACAGCGTAGCCAAAAGCTAATTCAGCTGCTCATCTATGCCAGCGAAATGCGCCGGGTGCTCAACCTGCTCTTAACCTCGAAACCTTTGCCGCCGGCGGCGATCCGCCGCTTTCAGTCCGAGGTTACTTGTCAAGTTGCACCTTCGCCGAGCAGCCATGTTTCATCAAGTGTCCGAGACTCGGACGGTCCACACCAAACAAAAGAATCAGAAGATTCGGCTAGAGCCGAGACCTGGTCGGGCGAAGCGCGTTAGACCCGACGGCCGTCACCTCTACCTCTTTCATGCCACTAAACGGATCCAGCATGCGGGGCTAGTCTCGCAGCTTCTGCTGGTTCAGAAGGGACGAATCCTGACCGGCCTTTTTCCGCTCATAGGCTCGCCCATGGCATCTGCGATCAGAATGCTGATTATGTCGACCACCACCAGCAGGAAGACAACTACGATCAGCACAAGTGTCGCCAGAAGCTGCTCATCCATGGCGCTGGCGGCACAGATCAGCGAGAGCGGATAGGCCATCGCCAGGACGTTCAGCGTAATAAGTACCAACCAAAACCGATTTCTACTGCCATTCTTTTTCATCATGCACCTTTAGGCTGTACGAAATATCGTCAAAACAGGAGTTCGAGGAAGGCGACGCACTATCGACATGGTCGCTAACGAGTACCCAAACTGGGCCCCACAATCACAGCACACGCGATACGTTCGACGATCGATCGTGAAAACACGACTGAGGTTGCTGTGATGGCAGCCGAAGAGAAAATCAAGGGCGCTTAGCAGTCTCGCCATAAGCCCTCCTTTGTTGAGCGCTCGTGAACCTTGCGAGCGCTCCGCTTTCTGCGCTGGCTGGGGAATCGCCGAAGCTAGGTTCTCTTGGCATAGAACCGGATCCACCCTTTATGCTGCAGATCGCGTTCCATTTTCGGTTTTGTCTAAGTATTTGGTCTGACGTGCGTTGCTGGAGTCTTAATAACATCCGCAGTGCCGACTTGAGGGCACTGCCACAATGTGGGCAAGGAGGCCAAGCTGACGCGAACGAGCGCTCGCGTCGTGACCATAATCGGGGCTTGGCCTGACGTGAGGCTCGGTTCTTTCGTCTACCATGCAAAGGGCGCGCAAGTACCTTCAATGGAAACCAGCAGACTAAGAGAAGACAGGCGCAGGAATGCCTTCCGTGCGGCTGGGCTATTCGGTCGCGGGCAGCCTTACTGGGACGCTTTTGCAGCCGCTGCTGGTGTTCGGC
>DATHDM010000309.1:0-9231 GCA_035319065.1 Terriglobales bacterium | reverse complement strand
CGCCTGCAGGCTGCATTTCCGAAAACTCCTCCCCCGATACGCTCAGGAATTCTGCCCCCGCCCAGCGACCTCCTCGCCCGCTGCTGGAGAGGCCTGCCCGTGCCCGTCCGCAGCAGCCTTAAGCCCGTAGCCAAAACCATGCGCGGCTGGCTGGAAAAGGAACCGCCTTTGCCGGCCTTGCATGCCGACCCGGCGCGCAGCAGGTGTTTCCTGGTCGACAACGGACACCTGGTGGGCGGCATCCGTCTCAACCTCATCGGGCGTGAGCCACAGGGCCTTCTCCAACCGGGGGCGGAGGCGGACTCTTTCTGTAGTGAGCTGGCACGGGACCTCTTGCAGATCGTGGATGAGCGCACCGGGACCCAGGTGATCCGCCGCGTACGCCGCACCGCCGAGCTCTACCGCGGAGAGTGTCTTGAGGAACTTCCCGACCTTTTAGTCGAGTGGAACGACGAGCTGCCCAGGGGAAGCGTGGTAGTCGGAGCGGGCTCGGCCGCGACCGTCCGACTGTCGTCGCCGAAGATCGGGATCTTGGAAGGCGTAAACGACTACAACCGTACGGGCGATCATCGCATCGGCGGCATGTTCGTGGCCACCGGTCCTGGCATCACACCGGGACGCCTGGAGCGCACTACCTCGATCATGGACTTCGCCCCCACCTTCACCCAGTTGCTGGGGGTTGACTTCAACCAGTATGACGGGCAAGCCATTTCAGAGCTGGTCGAGTCGGCGGCGGCTTACGTTGACGCGCAAGCGCAACGCTAACCCGCCTCCCCTGCCGCTTCGGCCGCCCGCTCACAACATGCGTAAAGGGCTTCCTGCATCCGATGCACATCCTCGAGCCGTAACTGAGGTTTGCCTGCAGGTAACAAAGGGTTTCGGTCATCCTTCCCGCAAAGTTGCAATCTCTTGCACTTCATCTGCAGGAAATCATCTCGGGAAACGACTGAGTCTATGTAAGTCTGGCTTTATCAGAAACTTGAAGGTTGGCCACGGTTCGACCGTTTGGTCCGGCAATTGCACGATCTAGTCCGAGCAACTACTCCGCTGGGTTATGACTCTCCCCCCCCGGCTCAAGGAAACTCGATGAACCCAAGGACGCGGTTCCGCGTAAACACTCCCACAGTTACCCACGAGACGATCGACGGCGAATCGGTCATCGTCAACCTCGGCACCGGCAACTACTACAGCCTGCAGGGCACGGGCGCACAGATCTGGGCCCTGGTCGAGCAAAACCAGTCGGCCGAAGCCATGATCGCCTGCCTGAAACACTGCTTTCCGGCAGCGGCAGGGGAAATCGACCTGTGTGTGCCACGCCTGCTGGGCGAGATGCTCGAGGAACAGCTCATCGTCGCCGAGCCCTTGCTGGGCGCCGCTCCGCTCCGCCCGGAAATCCTCCCGAGCCCCGGCGCATTTGAAACTCCGGCGCTGCAGAAGTTCACCGACATGCAGGAACTGTTGCTGCTCGATCCCATTCACGAAGTGGACGAGGCGGGTTGGCCACAGAAGAAAGCGGACGTAACCGTCTAAGGGATCCGCGGCCCATGTCCATTGCGCAAGCCACCACGATCGAAGCCGATCGAAGTTGCGATCATCTTCCCCGCGCCTTCTTCGAAGACTGCCAGCAGGCGTTTGAATCGGCAGCGGAAGCCGCGGGGGAGGAGGAGCGCCGCCTCGCCCTGGGCGGATACTGCATCCGCCTGAGGTTCGCCGGTCGCGCACTGCTGGAAAACCTGTCGCGGGCCTTTGCTCACCTGGCCGCGCCCCCAGACAGGACTCCTGACCTCACCATCTGCCTTTGGGACGGCGAATCCACCGGGCGCCAGCCGCCGCGCCCGCAATGGCGGGAGCACGCCTCGATCCGCGGGGAAGTGGAGGGCTACAACACCTCGCGCTTCTACACCACCTACGAACATGAGGCCGGGGGCTTCACCTTGTTTGACGCCCACAGGGATGTCGCCAACGTCTGGGTGCCGGCCGCGAGATGCGTTCCGTACTGGGTAAAGGGCTCGCCCCTGCGAACCGTGCTCTATTGGTGGATGGGGTTGCATGAACGGCAACTGGTCCACGCCGCCGCCGTGGGCAACAGCCTGGGAGGCGTCCTGATCACCGGAAAGAGCGGCTCGGGCAAGTCCACGACCGCGCTGGCGTGCCTCAGCGCCGGCATGCAGTATGCCGGCGACGACTATGTCATCGTTGGGCTGAAGCCGCCTCGCTTCACCTACGCTCTCTACACCACCGCCAAGGTCTGCGCCAATCATCTGCACGCCTTTCCGCATCTCACCAACCTGATTGACAATCCGCAGCGGCTGGATACAGAGAAGGCGCTGATCTTCCTCAACGAAGGCAACCTCGCCGCCCAATTGGTGTCCGGCTTCGCGCTCAGGGCCATTGTGGTTCCGCGCGTAACCGGGTTGCTCCACACGCGACTGAGAAAAGCCTCGCCCGCGGCCGCGCTGGCTGCACTCGCTCCCACTACGATGTTCGCCCACCCTCGCGGAGGGGCACACGACTTCAAGCGCGTGGCGGAGTTGGCGCGAACCGTCCCTTCCTACATCCTGGAATGTGGAACCGACCTCCGCCAGATTCCGCAGGCCATTACAGCGCTGTTGGAGACAAACGGCGGTTCCCCGGGGGTGGAAGGGTGAGCGACGGGTTCTTCATCAGCGTCATTATTCCGGCGTACAACGCCGCGCCCTTTCTGGCTGACGCGCTGGAATGCGTTCGCGAGCAGCGCTGCGATCCCCTGGAAATCATCGTGGTCGATGATGGCTCCACGGACAACACCTCGGAGGTGGCGGCATCGTTCGGCAGCGCGGTAAGACTGATCCGCCAGGAGAATCAGGGGCCGGCGGGGGCGCGCAACCGCGGCCTGCTTGTGGCGCGCGGGAATGCGATTGCCTTTCTTGACGCCGACGACCTGTGGCCAGCAGGCGCCTTGCAATTGCTGGCCGGGGAAATGGCCAGCCGCCAGGCGGAGATCGTCCTTGGCCGGGTCCAGTACATGCGCCAGGTCAAGGATGCTTCCGGAGTGCGTGGCTTCGAGCCCTTTGCCGAGCCCTGCATCTCGATGAGCCTCGACGCCGGGCTCTTTCACCGATCGGTCTTCGACAAGGTGGGCCATTTCGACCCCACCACCCGCTCCGGGGAAGATGTGGACTGGTTCATGCGGGCGCGCGAGCAGAACATCCACCTGGCAGTTCTGCCGGAAGTAACGTTGTTTTATCGCCGCCACGACCACAACATGACGCGCGCAAGACAGTCCATTCATGCTGACTTTGTCCGCACTCTGAAGAGATCTCTGGATCGGCGGAGAAACACGGACGTGCTGGAATCGTTGCCGCCGCTGGGCCGCCGCTGAACCGGCGCAGGAAGGAGGAAGGTACGAACATGACGAAGCCACTGGTGAGCGTGATTATGGCGGTCAGAAACGGGGACCGCTTCTTGCCCGCCGCGATCGAGAGCGTTCGCCAACAGGATTACCGGCCGCTGGAGGTCATCGTGGTGGACGGCCACTCCACCGACAACACCGCCGCCATCGCCCGCTCCTATCGCGATTTGCGCTACGTCCCGCAGGTGAATCGCGGCGTGGCCGATGCCTGGAACCTGGGAATCGAAACCGCCAGGGGAGAATTCGTCGCCTTCTTGTCGCACGACGACCTTTGGCTTCCGCACAAGCTGCACCTGCACATGGAGCTCATGCTGCGCTGCCCGGGGCTGCAATATACCGTGTCGCGGGTGAAGTTTTTCCTGGAGCCGGGATTCGGCATTCCTCCCGGATTTCGCCAGGAACTGCTGACTGGGGATCGTGTGGCCTACATCCCGGAGACGCTGGTGGCGCGCAAGGCCCTGTTCGCCGCCATT
The DNA here is from genome assembly GCA_035319065.1 of Terriglobales bacterium. Taxonomy (GTDB): domain Bacteria; phylum Acidobacteriota; class Terriglobia; order Terriglobales; family Acidobacteriaceae; genus DASPRM01. The sequence continues at coordinate 5,367 of DATHDM010000309.1, read as the reverse complement.
GGAACGTTCGACCCCAAGCTGACAACCGCGGAGGATGTGGACTGGTTTGCCCGCGCTAAAGACCAGCAGGTGCCCCACCAGGTGGTTTCCGAAGTCCTGGTGCATAAGCGCGTGCATGACCGCAACATCTCGCTCAACACTACCACCAACGATCAGATGCTGCTGCTGACGCTGCGAGAATCCATCCATCGCAAGCGGGCTTGCCAGATGGGAAGCGGAAGTTCTGCGGGGGAAAACGAGAATGCGAGGCTGAACAGACAATGACCACTGCTGCGAATCCGCTGATCAGCGTAATCATTCCGGTGTACAACGCCGAGCGCTACATTGAGGAAGCTGTCTTGAGCGTGCTCGAGCAGGATTATCGCCCCATTGAAATCATCTGCATCGCCGACGGCCCCAGCGATGGCAGCCTGGAAATCGCCCAGCGGTACGCGCCGACGGTGCAATGCTACACACAGGCTAATCTGGGCGCCGCCGCTGCCCGCAACCGTGGCGTCGAAATGTCAACCGGCAGCGTGCTGGCCTTCCTCGACGCCGACGACCGCTGGACCCGCCACAAGCTGCGCCGCCAGGCCGGCGTGCTGCTCTCCGATCCCACGCTCGACATGGTTTTCGGGCAGGCGCTCCAGCTCCATGATGGCGACGAGTGGAGCCTGGGAGTCGCTCAGGAGACCTGCCCCCCGAGCGAACTGATGGCCGGCATGGTGCCCGGCACCTTCATGGTCCGGCGCGAATGCTTTCAGCGCGTGGGTCCGCTGCGCACCGACTACAAGGTCGGAGAATTCATCGAGTGGTACATGCGTGCTATCGACATGGGCTGCCGCTCCACGGTTCTGCCCGACCTGCTCCTGTGGCGCCGCATCCACGACTCCAACCTGGGAGTCCGCGAGCGCAAGTCGTCGGCGGATTATGCGCGGGTGCTAAAAGTTGCGCTCGACCGGAGACGGGCAGCACAGGTGAAGTGAGGAAACGATGCCGACTGCTGAAATGACAGAACCGCGGTTGGGGGTAACCGACGAATCCGGCTGCTGGCCTACCGCCCTGCAGGAATTGATTCTGCAGGCGGCTCTTCTGCGCGGCCAGGGCGCTGTGGATGCCTGGACCAGGTGGAAAGCGGCCGCGGATCTCGACGCCCTCGACTTTGGCACCCACCGCATGCTGCCGTTGGTGTATAGCAACCTGCGGTCCCAGGGTCTCTCCGACCCCATTCTGGAGAAATTCAAGAGCGTTTACCGCTACTACTGGTACAACAACGAAATCCTGCTGAATCGCGCGGCTGCCAACCTCAAGGTGCTGCACCAGGCCGGCATTCAAACCCTGGTGTTGAAGGGCGCGGCGCTCATTCCTTCTTATTACCGGCAGCGGGGACTGCGGCCCATGCAGGACTGCGATATCGCCGTGCCCCACCACCAGGCCCAGCGCGCCATCGCGGTCCTGCGCCAGCTGGGTTGGACCTCCTGCTGGGAGCTCCCCCCGGAGCAGTTCATCAGCATCCGCCATTCTGCTCCCTTCGTGAACGCCGAGGGACACATGCTGGATCTCCACTGGGGAATTCTCTGGGAATGCTGGAATCGCAATCAGGATGCCGGCTTCTGGAGCAGGGCAATCCCGGTCACCATCGGCGATCAGAGCACCCTCGCGCTGGAGCCCACCGATCAGTTGTTGCACATCATCTGGCATGGCGCTCGCTGGAACGAGGTGCCGCCTCTGCGCTGGGTGGCAGATGCCATGATGGTTTTGCGCGCGCCGGAAGTGGGGATCGACTGGCAACGTCTTCTCGACCTGGTTGAATTCCATCACCTGGGCTTGTTTGTTCACACCAGCCTCGAATTCCTGCGCGCCAAGCTGCAGGCGCCCATTCCCGAGTTCGTTCTCGATCGCCTGCAGGCCATGCCGGTCTCCCCCATCGAGCGCTTTGGATATCGCATGCTCACCGAGCCCCTGGCTGCTTCGCCCACCAACAAGGAGATACTCCGGGTGCTGCGCTACGAATACCTGTGGCTCACCAGCGATCTCCCCGCTAGTCGCAAGCCTCTGGAGTTTGCCACCTGGCTGCAGTTCAGGTGGAAGGTCGATCGCCGCTGGAAGACTCCGTTCATTCTGCTGGCCAATGCAGCGCGGCGGATGGGCAGGCAGTTGATGCGGCTAGCCAGGCCAGGCTTGCTGAGATCGCCCGCCACCCCCGCGAATGGGTAGTGCAGCAGGATGACGGTTGGCACCCAGTGGCGTTGGGAATATTGGTTACGGCAAAGCCTGGATCCGCCCTGGGAATCCGACTTCGGCCGCTGGGCAATTCTTAAGATCCAAGAGCTAGAGCGCGTCCTCACGCAGAACATCCTCGGCTTCTGGCTGCCTCGCTGTCTGGACTTGGTGCACGCTGGCTACGCGATCCACTTTGATCGCTACGGCAATCCCAGCGGACACACCTCAAAGGGCATTGTTACCCAGGCGCGAATGCTGTGGCTTTTTTCTGCCTCTTTTACCAACGGCTATGGCGGTTCCGAACTCTTGCAGGCTGCGGATCTCGGCTACCGGTTCTTGCGCGAGCACATGTGGGATCGCAAACATGGCGGATTCTACTGGGAGGTGGACGCCCTCGGAGACGCTGTGTTCCGCGCTGACAAACACCTATACGGGCAGGCCTTCGCCTTGTTTGCTCTGTCATCCTATGGACTGGCTAGCGGGAACAAAGATGCGCTGGCGTTCGCTTGCGAATTGGTCGACTTGTTGGAACAGCGAGCGCACGATAACCAGTATGGCGGATATCGCGAGTTTTTCCGTCCGGATTGGACCATCGCGTCGGCATCTGAAGTCGGTTATCTCGGATTGCCGGCCGACCTCAAGCTAATGAACACACACCTTCATTTGCTCGAGGCTTACACTCTCTTCTTTCGCGCGACTGGTCTGCCGCTGGCACGCCAGCGAATCCTAAACCTCATTCATATCCTGAGCCAATCCGTAGTCCGTGGGGAGTTCGGCACCTGCACGGACCTTCATCGCGCGGACTGGCAACCTCTGCTCTCGGGAAATTTCGGGCGCACATCCTATGGACATGTGCTCGAAAACATCTCTCTGCTGATCGACTCCTCGGAGACGATAGGGTTATCAAACAGCCACATCATCGAGACCCACAAGATCTTGTTCAACTATTGCTTGAAGTATGGATACGACAGAAGCCATGGTGGATTCTACGAGAGCGGCAGCCTGGGAAAGCCGGCCGACAACTTGAACAAGACCTGGTGGGTGCAGGCCGAAGCTCTTTGGAGCGCCTTGCAAATGTATCGCGTGACCCGGGATTTCGCTTATCTCGGCATCTTCAGTCAGACTTGGGAGTTCGTGAATCGCCGTCAGATCGATTGGAGGTATGGCGAGTGGTACGAGCAAGTCACGCGTTGGCGAATAGTTAAGGGCGACAAAGGCCACATCTGGAAGGCAGGCTACCACCAAGGAAGAGCCATGATTGAGTGCCTGAGGATATTACATGAGTGTGCCTAGCCAAGTGCACGCGCCGAGATTTCAGCCATATCACTGCTAATCCGGATAACTGGGGTAATCGCCCGTTTACAACAGTTGGGAATCCCTTCTCAGCCGGAGGACTTGAAGTTGTTACGCTACTGCAAGTTGACGTACTCGGCCCTGGCTTGCTAAAAATCGGAGTCTCGGGGTCGGCTCCATTCCACGGGTCTGAGTTGCACTCTTTTCGCGGGTCGGTAGATGAAGCTTTTTCCAGAGCTCATCCGTAGTGCGAATGTGTTAGGCAACTTTGGGCTCCGCATGTTGCGAAAATCGCTTGGGTTCACGGCTGTGGGCCGAACATCACGGCCCGCTTAGGCAGCACAGGAGGCTCCCATGGAAGACATTCGAGTCAGGCTCTCAGTGTTATGGCTGTTTGCCACGCTCAACTATATCTATGCAGATGTGTTCTTCTGCGTTGACGTCTTGGGGTCGGGTAAAGGAGGTCCAGGTGTTCTCCATTTTTCCCCGGGAGCGTGGTTAGGAATCGCAATACTCATGGAGATCCCCATGGCGATAATTCTGCTGTCGCGGATCCTGAAGCCGACAGCAAATCGCTGGGCGAACATCGTCGCGGGCATAATGGAAACTGCCGCTGTTCTCTTGACCAGTTTCATCCTTCCAATCCTGCATCTCATGGAAACATCTTCTTACTATTTGTTCTTTGGAGCGATAGAAGTGGCTTGTACTTCGCTGATCGTTTGGTACGCATGGAGATGGCCGAGAGAAATCGCCCCCCGAATTGAGCCTTCCGGCCAGCCATTGCCCCTGCAGCAATTGAGCGCCCCTAATAGGGGGTAACTGTTGATAAATCGCCATTACACTCATTGACCTTGACCCAACAGGCGAACAAATGGTGCATGCCTGTGCAATCGCCTGTTCACGTCAATTGCGCCCGGAAAGAAAAAGCCGCCCGATATGAGCGGCTTTTTTGTCATTGGGGTGGGTCAAGTGAGAGAAACAAAACGGATCCAAGGAAATGATGAGGATGTATGCGCATCCTCGTCCGCTCATTTTGTATGATTATGACCTTTGGTGGCTGTTACGAGGGCAGTCGTGCTGACGTGTCTGGACGCGCATACCGCTCACCCCCCTGCCCTCCGGCGAGGCAGCACCGATTCACTAGCAGGGTGGGCGAGACGCGATACACGTCCGTTGCTAGACCCAGTCGCTCCAGAGTCGAGATGAGGCAACCCGAGAGGTCGAGTTGCCACCAGCGCAGGCCGTGGAAAGCTGATTGTTATGCCAGCCTTCACCGAAACCTAACAGCGCGACAAACAAGACGTTATGGCTTTGGTCGCGGGTTTCAAAATCGCGCTTACCCAAAGCGTGGCAGATGGAATTCACACTCCACATAACGTGATTCACGAGAAACATCCGCACCAGGCCGCCCCAGAGGAGACCAGTCCAGCCACCGATTAGAAACGGAATGACCAGTCCCAGCACCACCCATACCGCAAAGGTATAACTGATAGAGACCGCCATCCGATCCTGCAGCAGGTGGCGGCAGTAAGTATTCGGATCTGCCATGCCGTTCTTGAATAGCCAGCCAACATGCGCATGAGCGAGGCCCTCAATAGGGCTGTGCGGATCGCCGTTGCTATCGGGGCTTCTGTGATGCTTGATGTGTGTGGCTGCCCATTCCAGCGCTCCTCCCTGCCCAGCCATGGAACCCAGAACCAGCAACGCAGCCTTGACAACGGGATGCGGCCGGAAGCTGCGATGCGACAGCATGCGATGAAATCCGACGGTCACCCCCAGCATGACCAGCGAGTACATGGCGCCGAGCAGTGCGAGATCCGGCCAGTGGACGGCCCGTTGCCACATCAAGCGTATGGCGACGGCAGTCCCAAG
>DATHDM010000308.1:0-16285 GCA_035319065.1 Terriglobales bacterium | reverse complement strand
CTTTCCTACGCCCTTGATTCCCGCAACATGATCGGTGAATTTCCGCGCTACGGTCTCAGCGTCATCGAGAAGGAAGCGCCCGGCAATCCGCTTGTAGTCGCCGATCGCCTTCAGGATCTTCTCTTCCTGCTTCTTGCCCATACGCGGCAACTCGCGAATCTTGCCTTCGCGCGCCAGCTTCTCCACTCCGTCAACATCGGCCACTTGGAAGGCGCTCCAGATCAGGGCAATCGTCTTGGGACCCAGGCCGGAAATCTTCAACAGCTCAAGCATCGAAGGCTGATACTTCGCCAGCAATTCGCTGTGCACCTGCAGCTTGCCCTGCTGGCAGATCTCCTTCAGGTTAGCCGCCATGCCCTTACCGATTCCGGGAATGTCGAGCAGCTTTTTCGCATCGCACACCAGCCCCTCGGCTGGCTCCGTCAGCCCGTCGATGGCCTCTCCGGCCCGCCGGTAGGAGCGTATGCGGAAGGGATCGCCGCCATCGATCTCCAGCAGATCGGCCGTCTCATAGAGAATTCCCGCTATGGTCTTGTTGTCCACAGGTATTGTCGTTCGCGGCCCGGCCGGGCCAGGAAGCTAGCCACTGAGAAGAATTGTAGCTCCCGCGGGAGACTCTGTCCCGCAGGACGCGCATTGCCGGATCGCTGACTCTCAAGACTTATGCCGGCAGATCGGCCAGTCCTGCAAGTCGGCGGGTGCGCCCCGTGGGCTGGCGCTGCGCGTGCATTGCAACAGGGAGCCGTGCTGGTCTACTCTGCCGCCTTGGTGACGTTGGCCGCTTGCGGGCCTTTCTGCCCGTCGATGATCTCAAACTCCACGTCATCGCCTTCTTGCAAGCTCTTGTACCCCTCGGACGTAATCCCGGAATAATGCACGAACACGTCCGGCCCGTCGTCACGACCGATGAACCCATACCCCTTGGCATTGTTGAACCACTTCACCTTACCCTTAATTCGAGCCACTTTCTCACCTTCCTCTGCTTCTAAGCTGACCAATGAGCGCTACCGACCCTGCCTTCAGCAGGCTCAAGCCCCCAGAGTCCAGACGAACCCCTGGCTTGGGCTTTGTGGCGCAGTGGGGGACTGCGGGAAGGGCGCGAGTCGGCGGCTCGATTGCTCCTATTCTCCGCAGTCGCGAAAATGCTGTCAACCCGGTTACCATGCAAAAACCGCATTTACGGCGACTTTTCGCCCCGCTTCCGCGCCAGCCATAGCATCCCCGCAATCGTTTTCCCGTCCGCAATCTTCCCGTTCATCACCATGGTTACCGCCTTGGACAAGGGGAAGAACCGGGTGCGGATCGCTTCATCGGCTTCCAGTTGCGCCGCTCCCCGCTTCAGCCCCGTGGCCAGGTAGATGGCCATGGTTTCGTCCAGGAACCCCGGACTGGGATAGAAATAGAGGACCCGCCGCCAATGCTCTGCTTTAAACCCAGTTTCCTCCAAAAGTTCCCGTTGCGCCGCCGGAAGCTCGTCCTCCCCCTCGTCGATTCGCCCTGCCGGCAGCTCCCACAGGAACTGGTTGGCGGCATAGCGGTATTGTCGTTCTAATAGGATGCGCATTTCCCGGTTGGCGACGCCCCGCCTCCCCCTAAGTTTCCCTGCTTTCCAGCCTTCATCCACCGCCAGGATAACGACCGACCCCGAGTGCCGGACGATGTCCCTCCGCGTCCGGATGCCCCCTGGCTCCCGCACCTGGTCGCTGGTTACTTGAAATATCGGCCCGCGATAGGCCACCTTCGACGATAGGATCCGCACAGAAACCTTGCCTGCTTTTCTCGTTCTCTTGAGCATCCCTCCAATATAGGCGAGATGCCTCCTCGTGTGTCGGCAGCGTTGGGAGCGGGGGTTGCGGGGGTTAAGGTGTGGGGCTTCTCACTGGCCTGAGGCACCGGGATCAGCTCCCTTGGTTCAGCGCCTTGGCAAAGCACTATTCCACGCGCCAGGCTCTTGTTATCCTGCGCGGTCGGTCGCAAGCATGCGCAAGCCCAGCATAAGCATTGTGGGAACCGGGGCGCTCGGCACGGCCTTGCTGCTCAACCTTGCCCGCAGGCATTACCTCATCGATGAGATCGTATCGCGCAAGCGGCGGCTGCCTCTGAGCCTGACCAGAGTCCTGCCGAGGACCGCGCAGCTGGCGTCCAAATTGATTTCGCCCAGCCGCGCCCGCCTGACCGCGCAGGTCGTCTGGCTGTGCGTGCGGGACTCGGCAATTCGCGAGTGCGCCGAGAATCTTGCCGACCGCACCGATTGGCACGGTCGTGTTGCTCTCCACTCCAGCGGCGCCCTCACATCCGACGAGCTCTCCGAACTGCGCGATCGCGGCGCCGCCGTCGCTTCCGTGCATCCCATGATGACTTTTGTGCCCACATCGCATCCCCGGCTGGAGGGCATTTTCTTTGCGATTGAGGGCGATTCCGCAGCCCGCCGCGTCGCCGGGCGCATCGTCGCCGGTCTGGGAGCAGCAAGTTTTACCATCGCGAAGGCGAACAAGCCGCTCTACCATGCCTTCGGAGCCTTCCTTTCGCCGCTGATCATCGCCCACCTCGCCCTGGCGGAGCGTATCGGCGCAGCCTCCGGCATCCCCATCTCGCGCGTGGCATCGGTGATGCGCCCCATCCTGCAGCAGACGCTCGCCAACTACCTGAAGCTGGGCGCAGCCGGATCTTTGAGCGGTCCGCTCGCACGCGGCGACGCAGACACAGTCAAGCGCAACCTGCAGGCTCTGGGAAAGGTTCCGGCGGCCAGGCAGGTGTACCTGGACCTTGCGCGCTCGGCGCTCGCCACTCTGCCGGTGAAGAACCGCAAAGCCCTGCGAGCATTACTCCACGGCGTCGCGTAGTTGTGTCCAAATCCAGGGGAGGGATGTGGAGAGTGCGGGGGATGACGAATGCTTTGGCTGGCGATTCCACACTCACGCGCGCCGGAGTGGCCAATAGGGGAGCTGTCGCAATGTCAGCGTGGCAGCGAGACTTGGACTGACGTCTCCGGACCGCACCTTCAGATATCGGTGAACAGGTGCCCGAGCTTTTCCTTCTTGGTTTTCAGGTACATCTCGGAATAGGCTGAGCCCGGCTCGACCTCGCAGGGTACGCGCTCCGCCACCTCGATGCCGGCCTTCTCCACGGCTGCTACCTTCTCCGGATTGTTAGAGAGCAGCCGGATCCGCCTCAGCCCCAGCGCCCGCAGCACCGCTACGGGCAGGGCATACTCCCGCTCGTCAGCCTTGAAGCCCAGGCGCTCGTTGGCCTCCACGGTATCCAGCCCGGCGTCCTGTAAGGCGTAGGCCTGCAGTTTGGCCATCAACCCGATGCCGCGTCCTTCCTGCTGTTCGTAGACCAGGACGCCGGCGCCGGCCTCGGCGATCATAGCCAGCGCCATCTCCAGCTGCTGGCGACAGTCACAGCGCAGGGAATGGAACACGTCCCCGGTCAGGCACTGCGAATGGATGCGCACCAAGGGGGGCGCGTCCTGGAGGTCGCCCATCGCCAGCACCACCGCACTTTCCGCCTCGGCCGCTGCTTGCCCCGCGCCACGGGCGCTCGCCACAGCAGGCTGAACCTCCTCAAAGCCGTAGATGCGGAAGTGCCCCCAGCGGCTGGGGAAGTCGGCTTCGGCTACCTTCTTCACTTGCATGGGTAGAGTCACAACAGAATTATAAGCGGCGGGCGCGCCCAGTGCGGCTTCCGCCGTCGCGGATCACTAACCCTTATGCGCCGGATCACGTTGGTGGGGATCTCCTCTTGTGGAGTCGCGGACCAGTTGCAGCCGTTTTGCGCCATCGATGCACCGGCTGATAAAATCTCGTTGTACCCAGTCTTTTTTTGCCGTGGGGCTATAGCTCAGCTGGGAGAGCGCATCGTTCGCAACGATGAGGTCGTCGGTTCGATCCCGACTAGCTCCACCAATGACTTCAAGCACCCACCCTGGCGTAGCAATTCCCTTGTGAGAAAAAAGAATGCGACATCGATCTTGCTGGCTGGCTGCAGCGCTGTTCACAGTTCTTGTCTGTGTTTCCTCGGGGCAGACGGCCTCCACTGGGCAGAGGAGGCCACGCGCTCGCGATCTGGGCGTCCCGTTTGACGGTACCCCCGGCCCCTTCAATGCAATTACAGATGTAAAAGGGGTCGAGGTGGGGCACACTACGCTGATTTCCGGCTCCGGCAAACTCGAGGTTGGCCAAGGACCGGTCCGAACCGGCGTCACCGCAGTTCTTCCTCGCGGCAAAGATTCCCAGGATCCCGTGTTCGGCGCCTGGTTCAGCCTCAACGGCAACGGCGAGATGACGGGAACGACCTGGCTGGAGGAGGGCGGCATACTCGACGGGCCCGTCATGATCACCAACACCCACAGCGTGGGCGTGGTGCGCGACGCGGTGATCGCCTGGCGGCTAAAGAAAACACCGGCTGACCAGCGCTACGCCTGGTTCCTGCCCGTGGTAGCTGAGACCTATGACGGTGATCTCAACGACATCAATGGATTTCACGTGAAGCCGGAACACGCCTGGCACGCGCTCGACACCGCGCACGGCGGTCCGGTTGAGGAAGGAAACGTCGGCGGCGGCACCGGCATGATCTGTAACGAGTTCAAGGGCGGCATCGGGACCGCCTCCCGTGTACTCGACGCCAGGTACGGCGGCTACACGGTCGGTGTGCTGGTGCAATGCAACTATGGCTGGAGAAGCCAGCTGCGAATCGCCGGCGTCCCGGTGGGACGGGAGATTAGCGAGCATACCGTTCGCGAAAACGATGTTGGTTCCATCATCGTGGTGGTCGCCACTGATGCACCCTTGATCCCCACTCAGTTGAAGCGCATCGCGCGTCGCGTCTCGCTCGGACTGGGGCGCGACGGCAGCTTCTCAGGGGACGGCTCGGGAGACATCTTCGTCGCTTTCTCGACCGCCAATCCGGGTGCCGCAGATTCGAAAGGCATACGCCAAGTCAGCATGCTTCCCAACCAGCAATTGAATCCGCTTTTCCTGGCGACGGTGCAGGCTACGGAGGAAGCCGTGATCAATGCCATGATGGCTGCGGAAACCATGAAGGGCATAAATGACTTCGAGGTAATTGCCCTGCCCCATGAGCGACTCCGCGAGGTGCTGAAGAAATACAATCGGCTCGCGAAATAGGCTCTGCCAGGCGCGATTCTTGGGTCTATTGTCGCTTGTGTGGGACAGGCAAGCGCGCGGGGCCGATCGCGATCTTGACCGGCCTCACCCTCGGCCTATCTGGCCGAGGGTGGTCTGTAGCTCTCGCCTACTTGCGATCGGCCGCAATTGGTGCATGCTTACTGGCGCGGGCGATGTTGGGATCGTCAGCCTTCTTGGGGCTGGATGCCCGCTTGTCATTCTGCGCGGTCTTTCGGACCTGCACGCAGCTGTATTCGGGGTGGACCTCGCACACCTCTTCCGTCTCATCCTGCTTCTGCTGATTGCGCGCGTTCCCCGGCGCTTCCCCTGCGATCAGCGACGACGTCAACAGCCCGAATGTCCCAAGTCCGAGCAGTATCTGCTTCTTCATAATGCCTCCTCAGGGCGATCAGCCCGCATCCTTGAATGGGAGGAGAAGCATGTCGGCAGCCAATAGGGCTGCGCTCAACAAGAGAGAGCCGACCGAGGCTAAGCAGTTGAATCCATCGGCCATGAGTCTGCAAGCGCTGATGGGTTATCGCCTCGATCGCCGGGTGGCGGCAGGAGAAGTCTAACCAACAGGATAGGCCGGCCTCGCCGGTTGGATAGTGCCAGCGCGAAGTGCAGGCACGCATCTGGCAGCCCTAAAAGCGATCTGGGCAACGCTGTAGCTGGACGAGGCGAGCATCTGCGCTCCGACTTGAAGGCGCCAGCGCGTGAGGTAGGCGAAGGGTGGCTCGCCGAGGCATTGGCGGAACCGCTGCGCCAGCACGGAACGTGAGAGCCCGGCAGCACTCGCGAGATCCGCGAGGGTCCAGGGATGTGCCGGGCGGCTGTGCATCAGCGCGAGCGCCTTGCCGACGTCGGGATCGCGCGCGGCGGCCAGCCAGCCCGTCTGCAGTGCCGGCATCTGGACGATGTACCGGCGAAGAGTTTCGACGAATAACATCTCGGAGAGCTTGGCCAGGACCGCTTCGCCACCGGGATTGCTGTCGCCGGCGCGTGTGATCGAATCGTGGATGGAATTCTCCAGCCATTCTCCCTGCTGATCATCGCGAATGTTGATCTTGAAGACTGGAGGCAGCCCAGCCAGGAACACCTGGCTGAGGCGCGGCTCGCAGGCCATGTAGCCGCACACAAAACGCGAGACCTCGCCGCCGCCGCCCATGCGCGAGACTTTCAGCTCCCCGGAGAAAATATTCGGCAGTTCGGTGGCCGCATCCACGGTGTAGGGCGAGGGGCCGCTTTCGAGGATGTGCGAGTTGCCGTGCGGGAAGATGACGATGTCTCCCGGGCGAAGCAGCAGGCGAAGGTCCTGTGCTTCGGCGTAGGCCCGCCCCTTCAGCAACAGGTGGTAAACGATGATATGCCCAGCGGCTTGGTGAATGAACGGAGCCAGTCTGCAGGAATCGGGCGAGAGAAAACTCCAGGGGGCAGAAAACTCCGCGTTGAAGAAGAACGCACTCTCCAGCTTCACGGCCTTCAAGACTTCCGAAAGTGCATCCATGGTCAGATCCGAAAATAGACGCCGCGCAAAACGAGCCGGACGCGGAGCAAACGAAATTTATTCTCCACACGCCCGGTCAAGAATCCCGGATGCGCAGCCAAGCGCCGCGTTCCATCCTCCTGCATAGTCTACACGGGCTTGAAAAAGTCGAATTTGCTTAACTTGTAAAGGAGAAAGTATGCCACTGATCGAAGTGAAACTGATTGAAGGAGTCTTCACCACTGCGAAGAAGAAGGAAATGATCACCAAGCTCACCGATGCCATGGTCTCGGTGGAAGGCGAGAACATGCGGCCGGTCACCCTGGTCATCATCGAGGAGGTTCGCAGTGGCGATTGGTCCATCGGCGGGAAGCCGTTCACTACCGCTGATGTCCAAGCCCTGGCTGCCGGGAAGGTCGCTTAAGCGGCTGCATTCGTGCAAACGCCGACTTGCAATTACCTGTACGGGGGCCCGTTGCCGAGGTAGTTCTCGCGGCGGCGGGTTCCCAATTTGCTTCACCCCGTCCGTCTGGCACAACGCTTCTCGCGTCTTCTATCTCGGGAAAGTCAGCTCGCGTGGAGGCTCAGCTCGCCGTCAGCTTTCGAACCAGCCACAGCGGGCCTACGGAGAGGAACCTGGCAATAGCCAGGGGAAGGCGGCGCAGGTCCTCGCCAAACGACCTCTGCTGTGCTCCCACCAGCAGCGCTCCCTGACGCATGGCATACCAGTTGAACAGCGCCGAGATCAGGCTGATCAGCGAAGACACAACCACTGCGGTGTGGCGGTGGGGGGTGCCGCGACACGCATGGATCCACCATTCCAGCCCCTGCCCCACCACCGGAACCACGACTGTTATTACCAAGGCGGCGGCCCACAGCGGTCGAAAATTGCAAAACAACTGCACGATCGACGCCAGAAATCCGGCGTTGAACGCACTCACCGCCACCTCGATGAGCACCGTCACCGCTATTATCTCCAGGCCTCCGCGGGCCGCAGCTATGGCAAAGACCGGAACCCGCAGCACAATGCTCAAAATCGCGGATTTCCAGTTCCAGTGCGCGATTACAAGCCCGACGCCGCGGGGAATTTCCGTGATTGCCCGCTTTGGCTGGCCACTTCGCTGCGGCGGCAAAGCCGGTTCTGCGTGCGAGGTGCTTTGCATAGGGAGGATTGCGACCAAAAGCGGAGTATAGAAATCTTCGCAGGCGCGGTGTGTTAAAAGTCGGTGACAAAAAACACCCTCCGACAAATTTACAGAAAAATGTTTGAAACATAATCTTCGTTTCACGTCCCGCACGGATACTCCCCAGGTAAAACCAGGCGTTCCATGAGAGGAGGTCCGCTTGCATAACCCGCTCACATACCTTTGGCAGGATCCGGCAACTCCGCGGCAGTTCAAGAGCGCAGTCTCGTTGCACGGCCACACCAATCATTCGAAGGAGGGCCTCTACTTCATTGTTGAGTTCGCCGGCGATCACAGCGTGCTGCGCTGGGCCCTGGGGCAGCAGGAGAAACGCGCTCGCCAGGAATCGGCGATCAAGCTGAATTTTTGGGAGGCTTACTGGACGCCCCCGGTGCCCGCTCTGGCCGCCTACAGCCTGGAGCGCAGGCAGATCGAGGAGCGGCTGGCAATCGAGCCCATGGTCTCCCTCACCGATCACGACAACATTGAGGCGCCCATGCTTCTGCGCGTGGTGCCCGAGGCGCGGCGTATTCCGGTATCCCTGGAATGGAGCGTTCCCTACCAGGAAACCATCTTTCACCTCGGCATTCACAATCTGCCGACGGCCGAAGCCGAACAATGGGCTGCTCGTCTCCTCGACTACACCCGGAAGCCGGATGCCACCCAATTGCGCGGCCTGGTGTCCGCTCTGTCGGCCAACCCGCAGATACTGGTGATCTTCAATCATCCTCTCTGGGATCTGCCGCGAGTGGGCCGAGCGCGGCATCTGGAGCTGCTCCACAAATTTGTTGCCGAGGTGGGGGATTTCCTGCACGCCTTCGAGTTGGGGGGACTTCGCGGCTGGAAAGAGAACCGGGGAGTGACCCAACTGGCCAGCGCCTATGGCAGGCCAGTTATTTCAGGTGGAGATCGTCACGGCTGCGAGCCCAGTGCCATTCTCAACCTGTCGAATGCCGCCAGCTTCTCCGAGTTTGTTGCGGAAGTGCGCGACGGCTACAGCCATGTCTTATTTATGCCGCAGTATGCGGAGTCCACGACTCTGCGGACGATCCAGACGCTGCTGGATGTGATCCGCACCTACCCGGAGCATCCGCTGGGATTCCGGCGCTGGGACGAGCGCGTGTTTCATCCCGATCGCAATGGCGTCTGCCGTCCCCTGGCGGCCCTCTGGCAGCGCCCGCCCGCGTTTATCGGGCACACCTTCGCAGCTTTGCGAATGTTCGAAAGAGAACCCGTCCGCGGATTTCTGCGCCTGGCAACGGGTTGGAGGCAGGGTCTGCGACTCGGCGTGGGTGAGGGACAGGAGGCGCTGCCGTGACCTCAAGGCAACTCAAGGTGGCCTTTTTTCCCGACACTTACCTCGAGGTGGATGGCGTGGCCAATACAGCACGTCAATTCGAGGCCTATGCGCGCCGCCACGATCTTCCCCTGACGCTCGTGTACGGCGGCTACCAGGACAAGATCGTCAGCGACGGTAACTTCACCCTGGTCGAGCGCAAGCGCAGCCGCGTTGCCTTTGGAGTCGATAAGAAACATGATTTTGATCTTCTCTTTCTCCGCCACTCCGGCGACATCGCGGAACTGCTGCGCCGCGCAAAACCCGACATCATCCACATAACCGGACCAAGCGACGTGGGCATCCTCGGGGTTCTCCTGGCTCACCAGCTCCGCATTCCGCTGGTGGCTTCCTGGCACACCAACCTTCACCAGTATGCGGAGCAGCGGGCGATGGCGCTGCTGCACTTCTTGCCGGCGGGGATGCGTGACAGTCTCGGCCCCAGAATTCGGGATTGGAGCTTTCACGCCATCGCGCGCTACTACCGTATTCCGCGCGTCCTGCTGGCGCCGAATCGCGAACTGGAGGAGCTGCTGGCGCAGCACACGGCAAAGCGGTGTTTCCCCATGGGCCGCGGCGTCGATACCACCCTTTTTGATCCCCGCCGCCGCCATCGAAGCAGCGAGACCTTTACCCTCGGCTACGTCGGCCGCTTGACGGTCGAAAAGAGCGTGGAGTTGCTGTGGGACCTGGAGAAATTGCTCCAAGGCGCCGGACTCTCGGACTTTCGCATGCTGATCGTAGGCCAGGGTTCAAGCGAGCCGTGGCTGCGCGAGCGCCTGAAGACGGCTGAATTTGCCGGCGTTCTGCACGGGGAAGAGTTGGCCACCGCCTACGCCAACATGGACGTGTTCGTATTTCCCTCGCAAACCGATACATTCGGAAATGTTGTCCTCGAGGCGCTGGCATCCGGCGTTCCCGCCGTGGTGAGCAATTGTGGCGGTCCGCAATTCATCGTACGCGAGGGACAAACCGGCTTCGTAGCACGCGGCCTGGCTGACTTCGCGGAGAGCATTCGCAAACTGCATGGGGATCGCCAACTGCTCGAGCGCATGAGGATTGCAGCCCGGCAGCAGGTCCTCTCCTGCTCCTGGGACAGCATCTTTGACGGGGTGTACCAGGCCTACGAGGAGGCACTGAACATAAGTGCGCCGCAGGCGCGGGTTCCGCTGTCGCACCGGCAGGTGTCGATGATTTGATTGGGGAAAGGACGATGAGACGATTGACCTCACCCAGACCGCACTTGCTTCAGGCCGTTGTCTGCCTCGCCTTCGTGAGTTGCCTCTACGCCGAGGGGCCGGGCCCGGACGCGACATTGTCGCGCGACGTGAACTCGCCCCTGACTGCCTCTCAGGTGGTCGGGAATCTGGTGCGCAGGAACGCTGAACGGAAGGGAGAACTGGCACGACTGCAGGGCCAACGCACCTATCACCTTACCTATCGCGGCTTCCCGGGAGATCGAGAGGCTCAAATGCGGGTGCAGTGCCTGTACCAGAGCCCCTCCAGCAAGCAGTTCCTTATTCTCGACTCGAGCGGGCCGAAAGTGATTCTCGACAAAGTCTTCAAGAAGCTTCTGGAGGGAGAGCAGGAGGCTTCACAGTCGGAGAATGAGCAACGCAGCGCCCTGAATCCTGACAATTATGACTTTGCCCTGGTCGGCTACGAACAGGGTCCCGACGGCCCAGCGTACATACTCGACGTGCAACCGAAATCCAAGAACCGATTCCTCTACCAGGGCCGGATTTGGGTAGACGGGAATGATTTCGCGGTCAAGAAGATCAAAGCCGAACCCGCCAGAAATCCGTCCCTTTGGACCAGGAAGAACGAGATCGAGCATGAATACATGAAAGTGGGCCACTTCTGGCTGCCCGCCCACAATCGCTCAGTAAGTCTCATTCGCTTGGGCGGGACGGCCACTTTGACGATCGAGTACAGCGACTACGAAATCGTCAGTGCACACGGTCAACGGGCATCCTCCGAACCCTCCTCCACGGAGTCCGGGAAGAAGCATGGAGGCGAGCAGTAACCACTGCCCGCCGAACTCCTCGAGCGCGTCGCTTGCTTGACCTATTGCACTTTCTTTCTGCTCAGCAATGCTTCCAATTGCCAAGCCTCACGGATTCACCGTCGCGGTCAGCGTGTTGCCGCTTGCGGGAGTGCTAAACACCACGTTGGGCGCAGGCACCGTTAGTGTTGTGGAGCCGGTACTGATCGGGTGGAAGGTCAGATTCTGGGAAGTGCTGCCGCCGGCGATTGCCTGTGTGCCCACGATGGTGGCAATGCCGCCAGTCCCTTGCTGGATCACGAATGGCAATGCCGGTCCGCCCATGACCGCCTCCGCAACCAGCGGGGCCAACGTAGCCGGATCCAGCTGGAAGGCTTCTACGGTTAGCGTCCTGTCCCCCCCGCCAATCTGTCCCAGAGAAGTGGAGAAATCCCCGCCGATCCCGTTGGGGCTCACCAGGACCAGCCCGGAAGGCGCCAGGGTCACGACGATGATGCCGTCGGCGAACTGGTTCGCCTGGTCATGGGCGGTCAATGTCACCGAGGTCCCGGAGGTCGGCGCCGCCGCCAGCGCCTGGACAAAGAACGTGGGGAATCCAGAGCCGTTCAGGCCGTTGTTAGCCTGGATGATGATGTTGATCGAAGGGGAGCCCGCAGTGTTGGCAGCTGCGGACAGCCGCACAGTGGGATTGGAGCTCGATATGTTGATGGTCATCGTGCTGGGTGCATTCACGTTGAGCGAACCCGAAGCGTTCACCTGCAGATTCGCGCCGATGACGGTATTGGCCATGTTCAGGCTGATGGTCGGCTGGCTCACCGTTGCCACCAACTGGCCGCCCGTAGCAGGAGTGCTGAAGCCGGGTGTGCAACCCGCGCCGGAGCAGGTGATGCTGCCCACATCCACGCTGAGGGTGCTGCTGCCCTTACCCTTAGGAACGAAGGTGAGACTGCTGTTGGCCGTATCGCCTCCGGAGAAGGTGGCGATGTTGTTGTTCCTGCCCGATCCATTCGCAATCGTGCCGACTGTGCTGTTGGAGCTCAGTACCGGCACCCCCACGCTGATTCCACCGCGAACCTGACCTGGGGCCTGCGGATTCTGCGAAGGATCGAATCGCCAGGGCGTGAGCGTCACTTTCGTTGGCAGGGAAATCGTGGTGGTCGAGATGGAGGATGCGCCATTCGGCCCGGTCATCACGAAGCCACTGGGAGTCACCGCCACCTGCGCCGGGGCGGGCGTATATCCCGTGGCGGTTGCCGTCAACGTGATGGGCGACCCGCCGGTTGCCGCCACCCCCTGTACCCAGAAGGTGGGGAAAGCAGTGGTGCCCGCGGGAACCGTCAGCACAACCTGGGAAGAGCCGGCGGTGAGGCCGGAAGCATCCTGGGACAGAATCACCCTGCTCGTATCGGAGCTGGTGATGGTCACCTGAACGTTGCTCGTAGACGCCGTCAGCAGTGCTCCGTGACCACGGGTCTGGAGGTTGACGCCAACGACCACCGGATTCATGGAGAGCGCAGGTTGAGTGACGGTTGCCGTCACGCTGCCCCCGGAGACGGGCGAGAAGAAGCCCGCGGGCTGGGTGATGGTCAGCAGGCTGCCCCCTTGAGCCGCGGGATTGAAGGTCACACTATTGGTGCTGGTCGTAGTCCCTCCCGTCACTTGCGCCACACCGGAGATGGTGCCGACCGCGGGCGTGCCGCTCCCGATTGCAACATTGGCGTTCAGGCCGCCTCGCAGCTTACCCAGGGCTACGAAATTGTCTGCGAAATCCAGGCGAGCTGCGGAAACCGTCAGCGGTGTCCCAGTAGCGCCGGTGCTGGTCTGGAAGTTCTGGCCTTGTCCGTTGGGGCTGTTCAACACGAAGCCCGACGGAGTCAGGGTCACAGTTATGGTGCCCGAGACAAAACCCGGAGCACTCACGGTAACGGGGACCGTGGCGGGAGATGTGAGTCCCTGGATCCAGAAGCCGCCGATGCCCAGTTGACCGCTGCCCTGGGCAACTGGCAGCGTGGTGCTGCTGCTGCCGACAGTCGTCCCGCTGGGGTCGTTGGAGACCAGGAGCTTGGTCGGATCGCTGCTGGTGATGGTCACGGTCAGGGGGTTGGGCGCATTCACGCTCAGCGAGGCTGTGGCCAGCACTTCGAGGTTCCCGCCCAGGCTTAACGTCACGAGATTGGCCGGGATGATGACGTTCCCGATCGGAGATCCTCCCGTTCCGGTGAGCACCACCGTGTGCGGGCTTCCGCTGGCGTTGTCAGTTATGTTCAGAGTTGCGATCCGCCCGCCGGAATTCGCAGGAGTGAAAGTGATGTTGAGCGTTGCCGAGTTGCCGGGGTTGATGTTGATCGGCGCCCCGGGGCTCACGGCAAACTCGGAAGCGTTGGTGCCGGTGATCGAGAGGGCGGAAATCGTCAGCGTGCCCGTGCCCGTATTAGTGATAGTGACCGGTTGAGGGGCGCTGGTCGTGTTGACCACCGTACTGGAGAAATTCACCGTCGTCGGGTTGATCGCGATGACGGGAACGCCAACGCCCGTTCCGCTGAGGGCCACCGTGGGCGCGGTGCCGGGGGCGTTGCTGTTGACGGTCATGGTAGCGGCACGCGCTCCCGTAGCCGTAGGCGTGAAGGTCACGCTGATGGTGGTGTTGGCGCCGGGGGCGATGGTAGTGGTCGCCGGCGTGGCGGCGAAGTCACCCGGGTTGGCGCCGCTGAGCGGCACCCCGGAGAGGGTCAGCGGGGCGGTGCCGGTGTTGGTTACGGTGGCGCTCTGCGCGCTGCTCGTGACATTCACATTCGTGTTGGGGAAGGGAAGCGAGTTGGGCGTGACGCTGATGCCGGCCTGAATGCCGGTGCCGGAGACCGCGACCGAGTGCGGACCGCCGGCATTGTCGGCCACGCTCATGCTGGCGCTGCGGTTGCCGGTGGCCGCCGGGGTGAAGGTCACATTGATCTGCACGTTGCCGCCGGCGGGAATGGCGATCGCTCCATTGGGCGCGGCCGCAAACTCCGCCGCGTTCGTCCCCGAGAAGCTGACGCTGGTGATCTGTAGCGGAGCGGTGCCGGGATTGCTGACGGTCACGGCCAGCGACGCGCTGGCGGTGCCCACCAGTTGCCCGGTGGCGAAGACCACGGGATTGGGGGAGAAGCCGCCGAAGGCGGGGGCAATGCCGGTGCCGGACAGGGCCAGGGCGTGCGGGCTGCCGGTGGCGTTATCGGTGACACTGAGCGTGGCGCTGCGGGCGCCGGTGGCCGAGGGGGTAAAGGTCACGTTCAGCACGGTGGTCTGGCCTGGCGGGACGGTGAGGTTCTGGGCGCCATTGGGGGTGACGGCGAAGTCGCCGGGGTTGGCGCCGCTGATAGCGATATTGGAGATGACCAGGTTAGCAGTGCCGGTGTTGGTGATGGTGACCGGGATGGGTGAACTGGGCGTCCCGACCAGTTGACCAGTGGCGAACACCACGCTGCCCGGCGAGGCGCTGAAACCGGGCGAGGTTCCGCTGCCGGAGAGGGCCACGGTGGGCGCGGCGCCCGACGCATTGCTGTTGACGGTCATGGTAGCGGCACGCGCTCCCGTAGCCGTCGGCGCGAAGGTCACGCTGATGGTGGCCGTGCCGCTGGGATTCACGGTAAGCGGCAGAGTCCCACTGGGGGTTGCCACAAATTCGGAGGCATTGGCGCCCGTGATTGGCATGCTGGAAATGATCAGCGGCGCAGTGCCAGTGTTGGTGACGGTCACGACCGTGGCCGTACTGGTCGTACCCACCTGCTGATTGGCAAAGGTGATCGTGGTGGGGGCAACGCCAATGCCCGGAGCGGTGCCCGTGCCCGTCAGCGAGATGTTGAACGGGCTTCCGTTGGGGACGTTGTTGGTCAGCGCCAGGGTGGCGGAGCGCGCTCCGGTGGCGGTCGGCGTAAAGATCACGCTAATCGTGGTCGTGGCGTTTGGCTGGACAACGATGTTCTGTGCGCCGTTCGGGGTGGGCACAAATTCAGATGCTTTGGCGCCCGTGACGGCGATGTTGCTGATCGTTAGCGGCGCCTGGCCGGTATTGGTGATGGTGGTGATCAGAGCGCCGCTCGAAGTGTTGATCAACTGATTCCCAAACGACAGGCTGCAGGTCGTGCCGCAGCCGATGCCCGCCTGAATGCCGGTGCCCGAGAGCTGAATTGTTTGCGGACTGCCTGTGGCATTGTCCGCCACCGTCAGCGTCGCTCCCTCGCCTCCTGCGGCCGAGGGCTTGAAGGTCATGTTGAAGCTGAAGCTGGCATTTGGCTGCACGGTTTGCGGCATCGAGGGAGCCGACGGACTGAAGGCGAAGTCGGCAGCGTTGGTTCCGCCCAGGGTGATGCTGGTGATCGTCAGCGGCGCCGTGCCCGTATTGGTAATGGTCACCGCGGTCGGCGCGCTGGTCGTATTCACAGCCTGACTGCCGAAGTTGACTGGGTTGGCGCTGAATGCCGGGGCGATACCCGTGCCGGAGAGAGGAGCGGTGTGCGGGCTACCCGTCGCGTTGTCGGTGACACTGAACGTGGCGGTACGTGCGCCCGTATCAGACGGCGTAAACACTACATTGACGGTCGTCGTGGCGCCCGGATTCACTGTGATCGGGAAAGGTCCGCTTGCCGTAGCCCCGAACTCAGAAGCATTCGTTCCGCTGACGGCGATCGCTGAGATCGTCAGCGGAGCGGTGCCGGTGTTGGTGATTACCACTGGCAGAGCCGCACTGGCCGTCTTGACTACCTGAGAAGGAAACACCACGGGGTTGGGAGCGATCTGGACCCCGGGACTTGTACCGGTGCCAGAGAGGGCCACGGTGGGCGCGGCGCCGGGGGGCGCGGCGCCGGGGGCGTTGCTGTTGACCGTCATGGTGGCGGCATGCGCTCCCGTAGCCGTAGGCGTGAAGGTCACGCTGATGGTGGCCGTGCCGCTGGGATTCACGGTAAGCGGCAGAGTCCCACTGGGGGTCACCGCAAATTCGGAGGCATTGCCGCCGGTGATCGGCACGCTGGAAATGATCAGCGGGGCGGTGCCAGTGTTGGTCACGGTCACGCTCTGAGCCGCGCTGGTCTGGGTGACAGGTTGATTGCCGAAGCCCAGGTTGTTCGGCGTGACGCTGATGCCGGCCTGAATGCCGGTGCCGGAGAC
>DATHDM010000307.1:0-9529 GCA_035319065.1 Terriglobales bacterium | reverse complement strand
ACCGGTAGATTCTGGGTAACGGCGTGCCCGAAATTGGAGCCGAATACTCCCATATCGAAGCTACGGCCATAACCCATGCGAATCACCGTCTTCTCGTGCAACTGATAGGCCAGGCCTACGCGGGGAGCGAGGGTCTTGTAGCTGGCATCGATATTGCCGTTGAGATCGTAAGGCCCGTATCCGGCAATTCGAATGATGCCCTCCACCGCATTGGCAAATCCACCATTCCCCTTCCCGTTGACGTACTCCGGCATGTAGAGCTCCCACCGGAGACCATAGTTCACGGTCAGTTTCGGCGTCACTCGCCAGGTATCCTGACCGTAGAAGAAGTAACGCTTCTGTCGCTCGGCAGCGCTGAGACTCAGGCTGACGAAACGATTCATTTCCGCCACGTCACCCAGCAGGAAGCTGCCGAATCCATTGCCGCCGATGCCGCCGTTGGAGGTCGTACCGCCACGGAAGTTCATGTTGCCAGCCCGATCGGCGTCGCTAGGCACGCGCAGGTTCATTGCGTAACGGATGTCGGCGCCGAACTTGATCTGGTGATTGCCCTTGATCTTGGTCCAGTTGTTCACCCACTGGAACTGCTGCTCGCTCTCGATCAGCGGGCAATTGCAACGGCCGACGTTCAAGCCGTCGCCGAAGTTGCTGATGACGCCCACCGCACCATTGGGTCCGTCTCCACCGAAGGTTGGCCATCCCGAAGTGAAGACATCTCCAAAGTTCACATTGGGAATGCCCACGTCCTTGGCCGGAGTCTTACCCTCGTCTGGCTTGTGCGTTGTGGGGTTGTACTTGAAATAGCCAAAGCGGAAGTCGGTCAGCAGGCTGGGGCTGAAGGTCTTAGTGAAGCCGCCAGCCACGCTGTAGTTGTGGGTAATCGAACTGCCCGCCAATCCATTCAGACCGTTGCCCACGCCACCGAGTGCGCCCAGGACGCCCTGCCCGCTCAGATCGAATCGTGCCAGGCTGAAGCGTCCGAACACTGTCCACGTCTGTCCCGCACTCCAGTCAATGCGGGTGTCAAAGCTGTTGCTATGGAAGGGGCCGCTGCCCGAGCCGATGAAGTTGTTCTGCAACCCGCTGCTGGTCGGCGCCGGGAACAGCTTCAGGATGTTTTGCACCTGTGCGGGAATCCGGTTCAGCGGAATCCAGTTAGGCTGCGTCGCGCATCCCGCTGGACCGCAGAACGGCGTGCGACCGGTTCCTGACACCTGATTGCCCGTTGTCGGGTCGTATAGCAAGGTGGAGGGATCCGGCTGGCTTCCCGGCGTCCACTTGCCGTTGCCGAACAGCGTGGTATACGCCGTCAAATTGCAGAAACCGCTGCCATCGCCGGCGCCGGTGCAGGAATTGATCACCTGCGGAGTCGGGATGGTCAGCTGATTGGTGATTCCGCTCGCCTGCCGCGTCCCTTGGTAGTCGCCAAAGAAGAACAGTTTGTTCTTGATGATCGGGCCGCCGAAGGTGCCGCCGAACTGGTTCCAGCGATCCTTAGGGATAAAGCGTCCCGTGATCGGATCCTTCGCAAACTGGGTGAATGGATCACGCGCCTCTGTGGCGTCCGTGCGCCGGAACCAGAAGCCGGAACCATGGAAGCTGTTGCTGCCCGACTTAGTCTGTACGGTTACGATCCCCGCCACCGCTTTGCCGAATTCCGCGTCGAAATTCGACAGCGTCATCTTGGTTTCGGTGATGGCGTCGAGGTTGGGATTAATTACGATAATCCCCAGGATCGGGTCCTGGTTGTCGGTACCGTCGAGTTCAAAGCCCGTGCCGCTGAAGTGCTGGCCGTTCACGAAGATCTGCTGGCTGCCCTGTGGATTTTCCGTGGAGGCGTGGTTCCAGCCCACCAGCTTCTGCGTTCCCGGCGACAGCAACTCGAACGTAGTGAAGTTGCGGTTCAGAATCGGCAGATTTTCCACGTACGTTTCGTTGTACGTGGTCGCCACGTCAGCGCGATCTGTCTTCAACTGCGGCGCTTCGGCGCTGACCTCCACCGCTTCGGTGGCTGAGCCCAACGAGAACTGCCCATCCACGCGCGAGCCCGTGTCCGCAGACACCGTGACGCTCTTCTGCTCCAGTGTCTTGAACCCGGAAGCCTCAAAGCGAACCGTGTAGATGTCGGGGATGAGGTGGGTTACCGAATAGTTGCCGGTGTCGTTGCTGGTGGCTTCGTCGGAAGTCCCCTTGCGATCGTTGGTCACCGTAATCTTAGCGTTCGGTACGGCCGCTCCCGAGGGATCGGTCACCGTGCCGAAGATGCTCCCATAGACCGCCTGAGCGGAAGCTGGCGCCGCGCTGAGCACCACCAGCGCCGCCAATAGAGCTGCGATCGTTAATCGTCTGGCCATTGTCTTGATTCCTTTCCCTGGTAAAAGGAAGGTTGCGTTTTTATCCCAAAGCTTGCCCCTTGCCGACCAAGCCCGGGACCCACTACGAGCAGACAGAAGGAACAAATAATTGCCGATGTAAGAATGAAAGCTGACTCTCGGGCGTGAAAAAGCGCCGCTTACCCCACGAAGCGCGCATGGAAGCTCTCCCTGGCACAATTATTTGGCGCAACTATATTGTTAAAATCTTGTGACCCCTGAATTTTGGCCCAAAGTTTACTCCGCTGGAGTCGCTTGTCAAGCCTAAACCTGCGGCCAGTTCCCGCTTTTGCTATACCCCTGCAGGAAAGGTGCCAAATCAGCCGATCCCAAGCTCGTTTGCTTCATGGGCGCCGCCATCGCCATCTACGCTTTCGTGGAGACCGTGCGTCGAAGCTTCGAATTTTGGTAGACAGCGCCCGCTTTCTCGCCGCCGCGCGCTACCTTGGGGGTGGCTGCAGGTTGGGATCGAGCTTTTCAGCCTTCAGGAATTCTCTCTGCGCTTCCTGTGACCGCCCTTTGCGCTTGAGCGCGAGCCCCAGTTGGTAGTGAGCCGGTGCATATTCCGGCGCCAGGCGGATTGCCGCCTCGAACTGCGCGATTGCGCCGTCCACATCTCCCGCCGTCAGCAGCCGCATCCCCGAGTTGGTGTCAAACGTCGCTCCCTGCAGACTGGTTTTCGACTTCATGATCTCCGCGGCGACCTTTCGCTCTTCCCCGGCCCCGGCCGAATCTCCCATCTGCTGCAGGACCGCCGCCAGGTTGGTATGTGCCCCCAGAAAGTCGGGCTGTAGCCGGATCGCCTCCCGCAGCTCCGCCGCCGCCTCGGGAAGCTTATCCATCTGCTTCAATACCGTCCCCAAGGTGTAATGCGCCTCCGCATACTCTGGGCGGGCTGCAATCGCCCCCCGCAGAGCGGCAGCGGCCTCCGCGAAGTCGCCCTTTTGCCATAGCGTCACACCCAGCGTGTAGCTGGCATCGGCGAGCTTAGGATCCAGCTCCAGCGCTCTCTTGAACTCCGCGATCGCCTCCGGCAGCTGATCCTTCAGCTTCAACGCCAGTCCCAGGTTGTAGTGCAGGTCGGCGTGGTCGGGTGCGGTTTTGAGCGCGGTGCGAAACTGCTCGATCGCTGCGTCGAAGTCCGACTTTTGCAGGAAGGCAGTGCCCAGATTTCCGCGGAATCCAGCATCATCCGGCCGTAAGCGCAGCGCCTCGCGGAACTCCGCTATGGCAGCGTCGGCCTTGCCACTCTGCAGGAGAGCCAGGCCCAGATTGTTGTGAAATTCTGAATTTCCCGGCTCCAGCTCCACGCTTTTTTGAAAGGCCGCGATGGCTTTCTCAGTTTCACCCGCACGCTGTGCCAGTAGCCCGTACTGAGTCTGATATTGCGACGACTTGGGATTTAACTCCGCCGCCCTTTGCAAGTGCTTGAGGGCCTGCTGCGGCTGCTTCTCCTGCATCAACGCCAGGCCCAGGTAGTACTGCGCCACGTCGTCGCTGGGATTCAACTCCACGGCCGTATGCAGGTCTTTGAGCGCCTCCTCCTGATTGCCCTGCTGGCTGCGCAAGACTCCCAGTCGTAGGAATCCGGGTTCGTATTTCGGATCGAGGCGGATTGCCTCGGCGAAATGCGCTGCGGCCTCCTCCACTCGTCCCTGCTGTATCAGGACTACACCGAGCTGATCGTGAAGGTCGGGCCGCGACGGCGCCATTTTCACCGCCGTACTGAGTTCATCGGTTGCCTTTTGGATCTCGCCGCCCGCGCTGTAGGTTCGGCCCAGGGCGGCGTGCAGATCGGGATTGTTGGGCTGGAGTGCGACCGCCCGTTCAAGCGACTCGATTGCCCAGTGATTCTGTCCTTCTTGCGCCAGCGCCAGGCCCAGGTTGGCGTGTGCCTCAGCCAGGCGCGGATCCAGTGCAGCCGCCTTCCTTAGATGACCGATGGCCGCCTCGGCCTGTCCCTGCGCCAGGAGCACTGAGCCCAGATAGTTCTGCGCCTGCGGATTGTTGGGCGCAAGCCTAACCGCCTCTTCAAATGCGCTGCGAGCCGCGCCCAGATCCTTCTTCTGCAGCGCTTCCACTCCCCGGCTCAATGCGGCGTCCACGCGCGAGGCGCCGGGACGCGCCTGCCCCCAACTGACGCTCAGCAGGCCCAGCAACAGCCAGGCCAGGGTCGCAAATACCAGGGTTTCTTGACGACTTGATTGCATCCCGGATGTGAACTCTAGCGCTGTCTCTGACCTGATCTTCAGTTTCGCGCGCTCCCTGTCGCGCGCCAGGGCGCTTTGACGTTATCATACGGTACGCACAATATTCAGGTCAGACGTCCTCATTCAGCGAGCCCCGTTTGCAGACTCCCGGCGCGAAGCTTTCAGTCCTGTTAATCCTCACGCTCGCGTTTTCAGCCTGGGCACAAGCTCAGGCCGACGCCAAGCCGGTCGCCAACTTCGTCGATCTGGCCGAAAAAGCGGGCTTGAGGATGTCCACCACCTTCGGTGGCATGACCACAAAGCGCTACATCATCGAAACCACCGGCACTGGCGTGGCCGTGTTCGATTACGACAACGATGGCTGGCCCGACATCTTCATCGTGAACGGCACCACGCTCGAGGGATTCCCCCAGGGCAAGGCGCCCACCAATCACCTCTACCGCAACAATCACGACGGCACCTTTACCGACGTCACCCAGCAGGCTGGCCTCGCCGCCAGCGGTTGGGGACAGGGCGCCTGCGTCGGCGACTATGACAACGACGGCTGGGATGACCTCTACGTCACCTACTACGGCAAGAACCTCCTCTACCACAATGAGCACAACGGCACCTTTAAAGAGGTCGGCGAGTTCGCCGGTGTCGCCGGCAGCGGAAAAGACTGGGGAAGCGGATGCGCCTTCGTAGATTATGACCGCGACGGCCGCCTCGACTTGATCATCGCCAACTATGTGGACTTCGACTTGAAGACCGCGCCCAAGCCCGGTGAAGGCACCTACTGCAATTGGAAAGGCGTGCCGGTCATGTGTGGGCCGCGCGGCCTGAAGCCTGCAAGGAACACCCTCTACCACAATCTCGGCAATGGCCGCTTCGAGGATGTTACCGTCAAGGCGGGCATCGATAAGACGCCCGGGCACTACTGTCTCAGCGTCTCACCCCTGGACTACGACAACGACGGCTGGCCCGACATCTACCTTGCCTGCGACAGCACTCCCAGCATCCTCTATCACAAC
Organism: Terriglobales bacterium; assembly: GCA_035319065.1. Lineage (GTDB taxonomy): Bacteria > Acidobacteriota > Terriglobia > Terriglobales > Acidobacteriaceae > DASPRM01. The sequence continues at coordinate 3,937 of DATHDM010000307.1, read as the reverse complement.
AATCACGACGGCACCTTCACCGATGTCGGCATCTCCGCCGGCGCCGCGCTCAACGAGGATGGGCGCGAGCAGGCCGGCATGGGCTCAACCGTCGCCGACTACGACGGCGACGGCAATCTCGACATCTTCAAGACCAATTTCTCCGACGACACTTCCACCCTCTGTCACAACAACGGCAACGGTACCTTCACCGACACTACCTTCGCCGCGGGACTTGGGTTGAACACGAAATATCTCGGCTGGGGAACCATGTTTTTCGACTTCGATAACGCCGGCTGGCCCGACCTTATCCTGGTCAATGGCCATGTCTATCCCGAGGTCGATTCCCATCATCTGGGCAGCGATTACCAGGAACCGCACGTCCTCTATCGCAACACCGGACAAGGAAAGTTTCTCGACGTCACCGATCGCGCCGGCCCCGCTTTCAAGATCACCTCATCGGGACGCGGCCTCGCGGTCGCAGACTTCTGGAACGATGGGCGCATGTCCGCGGTGATCACCAGCATGAATGCTCCCGTCAGTCTGCTGGTGAATCAGCAGAAATATCCCAACCACTGGATCGCCTTCAAAACTGTCGGAACCAGGTCCAATCGCGACGGCATCGGCGCGCGCATCACCGTCAAAGCCGGAGCGCGCACCTGGGTTGACGAGGTCCGCAGCGGCTCCAGTTACAACTCCAACAGCGATATGCGCGTCCACTTCGGACTGGGATCCAACCAGAAAATCGATTCCGTCGAGGTTCGCTGGCCCAGCGGCCTGGTCGAGCGCTTCAGCGATCTCAAAGTTGATGCGATCCACACCCTCCAGGAAGCGACCGGTTTACCGGCAGACAAGACAGGCAACTCCAGTCACTGACGTCGATCACGCTTCTACTTCCTGCGCGCCGCCTCCAGTTCCACCGCTTTGACCGCTCCCTTCCCCTCCTCGATCAGAAACAGCCGGTTCACAGGCAGGTCTTTGAAGGTCTCCACCAGGCCGCTCGGCCAACGGATCTCCAGCAGCTCCACCCTGGCGGCCTTCTCCAGCCCGAAGTGGATTCGCAGATCGTTCTGCGAGTAGTAGCTCCCTCCGCTGCGAACTTCGTCCACCTGCTGGTGCGGGTTGCCGTCAGCGCCGCGGGCCACGCAGCGCAGCCGCGTGCCGATCGCGCTGCGGTTCGACTTAGTGCCCGTGCACTTCACTTTGATCCAGTGATTCCCCGTGCGCGAGTCGCAGCGCAGCAGTTGCGGCACGTCGTTCGTGCAATTGACCACGACATCCACATCGCCATCATTGTCAAAGTCGCCGAACGCCGCGCCCCGTGCCGGCGCCTCCTGTGTAATCCCGGGCCCCCCGCGCAGCGATACATCCTCGAACTTTTCGTTGCGCAGATTGCGGTAGAGGATCTTTCGCTGCGCATATCCGGCTTCGGTCTTCAACTGCTCCACCTCCGGGTACACGTGTCCGTTGCAGATCAGAATATCCGGCCAGCCATCGTTGTCGTAGTCGATGAAGCCGACTCCCCACCCCAGGAACCGCGTGTTGGCACCCAGCCCCGCAGAAAAAGTTTCATCACCGAATTGATTGTTGCCGCGATTGCGATAGAGCGACGGTGTATCTCCGGCGAAGTTTGTTTTCACGATGTCCAGGTTCCCGTCTCCATCGTAGTCGGCCGCCGATACCCCCATGCCCGCCTGGGGCTTGCCATCAGCGCTCAGCGCGGCGCCGGAATCGAGCGCAATATCCACGAACGTCCCGTCCTTATTGTTGTGGTAGAGCGCGCTGGCGGTGGAATCGTTGGCCACATAGATGTCCGGCCAGCCGTCGTTGTCGAAGTCGGCTGTCAGCACTCCCAGGCCATAGGTTCCGTTGGCCAGCAGGATGCCGGCTTTCTCCGACACGTCGGTAAACGTTCCATTTCCGTTGTTGTGATACAGAATGTTCTTGCTGCCCGGCAGTCCCGGGGGCCCGCACGCCACCATCACGCCCTTGTACAGACACGGCCCGGACTCCGGCACCGGCGCGGTTGCCAGGTCCAGGTCAATGTAATTGGCCACGAATAGATCCAGGCGCCCATCGCGATCGTAGTCCACAAACGCGCAGCCGCTGTTCCAGCGCGTCTTTTTCTGCAGCAGGCCGGCCTTCTCCGTCACATCCGTGAAGGTTCCATCCCCGTTGTTGTGGAAGAGGACGTTCTGACCGAAGTAGGTGACGAACAGATCGTCCCAGCCATCGTTGTCGTAGTCGCCGATGCAGCATCCCTGTCCCCAGCCAGCGCGCGCCAGGCCCGCCTTGAGCGTTACGTCGGTGAAAGTGCCGTCGCGATTGTTTTTGTAGAGATGGCAGATCGGCTCCTGGCCTTTGAGAAAACCTTCCAAGCGCGTGCCATTGACTACGAAAATATCCAGCCAGCCGTCGTTGTCATAGTCATAGAATGCGATGCCACAGCCGGTTGTCTCCAGCAGGTACTTGTTCTTGTGCTCGCCGCCGAAGATGGTTTTTGCGTTCAGCCCCGCCTCGCGTGCCACGTTGATGAAGCTCACCTCCAACGGCGCTCTCGGGTCGGCCGCTTTGGCTGCCGGCGCAGCAGCCTGCTGTGCAAACAGCTTTCGTCCGAGCCCCAGGCTTGTGGGCAACACCTGGTCCAGGGTGAGTACCAGCGCGGAGCGGCTCAGGGAGTTGAGGAACGAGCGTCTGGAAAGGGACAAGGGTGACCCGGTTTCTTGCGTGCTATGATTCGCCGCTATTCTTTCCGATGAGAGCCCTTGTTTTCAAGCCCGTGCCCGCCTCGCTCACTCGCGGCAGCGCCTCCAGTTCGCCAAAAATCCTGCTGCCACTTGCTCTGGTGGTCCTCACTCTTGCAACTGTGGCCGCCGCATCCTCCTCCGATCCGCCCGCTCAACCTTCGGCGCAGCCACTGGAACTCACTCATCGGGTTCAGCCCTGGAATTTCTTGTCGGTCGTCGGCCAGAAGGCTGCCGTCTTTGGATACGAGAACGGCACCTTCGAAGCCTGGGTCTATCCCCTCAAGATTCTCCGCAACTTTCACTTCGAATTCCGCACCCAGGACGCGCTGATCCCAGCTCGCTTCCTGGCCCGCACCGTGATCGTCCGACCGGAATCGACCACCATCCTCTACGCCTACGACCAATTCAGCGTGCGCGAAATTATCGTCGTCCCCGTGCACGAGAAGGGCGTAATCATCAGACTGGAGATCGACAGCTACATTCCGCTGCTGATCGAAGCCAGCTTCGAGCGCGACCTGCAACTGATGTGGCCCGCCGGGCTCGGAGGCGCCTTCGAATCCTGGGATGGCGATCTGGCCGCCTTTGTCATGGGAGAGGAACAGCGGAAATTCTTTGCCGTCGTGGGATCGCCCGGAGCCAGAGAACTCAGGCAGGAGCACGTCACCAACTACGCCATCTCTGTCCTGAGCGGATTTCGCCTTGAGCCCGTCGCCAAAGGGCGATCCGTGCGCACCCTCGTGATCGCCGGCTCGGTTGATGGGCGCAGCCAGGCCGAAAGCGCCTATAGGCATCTCCTCGCCAGCGCGGATCCAATGCAACAGGAGTCTGCTGCCTACTACCGCGACTATCTCGACCGCACCATCTCCGCTGAGCTTCCCGACCGCCACCTTCAGCAGGCTTACGACTGGGCTCGCGTCAGCGTGCTCCAGGGAATGGTCGAGAATCCCTTTCTCGGCGCCGGACTGGTCGCCGGCTATCGCATCTCCGGCCCTACCGCCAGGCCGGGCTTCGCCTGGTTCTTTGGACGCGACTCAGAATGGACCGATCTCGCTCTGGTCGCAGAAGGCGACTTCCCCAACACCCGCCGGGCCCTGGAATTCATCCTGCAGCGCCAACGCGAGGATGGCAAAGTTCCACACGAGATTTCCCAGAGCGCCTCCTTCGTCAACTGGTTCAAAGATTTTCCCTACGCCTTTGCCTCCGCTGATGCC
>DATHDM010000306.1:0-26070 GCA_035319065.1 Terriglobales bacterium | reverse complement strand
GGAAGTTCCCCGTCAGGGGCAAGCGTAGTGCTGCCGCTCTGGTTGAAATTGGTGCGAAGCGGCAACACATTCAGCGGCTATGCCTCGTCGGACGGAGTGAACTGGGTGCAGGTGGTATCAAGCGTCACTATCAGCATGGCTCAGAATGTTTATGTCGGTCTGGCGAGCGCTACCAATACGACAGGCATCCTTGCTGCCGCCACGTTCGACAATGTGTCGACCACTTCGACGGCAGCACCAGCGCCGGTGATAAGCAACATTTCCGCGACTACCGCCACGATCGGCAGCCAGATAACGGTTGTTGGCTCGGGCTTTGGCAGTTCTCAGGGTAACAGCGCTGTCTTTCTAAATGCCTTGCCGATGGCCATCAATACCTGGAGTGACGGATCAATCCTGTTCACGATTCCGTCGGGGGCGGTCTCGGGTTACTTGTCCGTCGCCGTCGCGCCGAGTATGAACAGCAGCAATCCCATCGATTTCGAGGTGACTTCCCAGCCGCTACCGCTTGCATGGCTCAACCAAGATGTAGGGTCGGTGGGTGTTGCTGGGAACGCGACGTATGCGAGCGGCACATTCACGGCGAGTGGCGGCGGAGGGGCTATCGATCAAAACACCGCCGATGCCATGCATTTTGTATATCAGCCTGTCTCTGGGGACGCCACGATCGTCGCTCGGGTTGCGACCCTGCAGGGAGCAGGCGCTTATCCCGGGGCAGGAGTCACGAATCACGCAGATCACCGATCCGCTGAACCACGTCACGACCATTATGAGCTTTGCCGAAATCGGCACAGCCCTGGGAATCTCCACCCATTGCGCAGAGGTCCATTACCGAAATGGGATGAAAAAGTTGCGCCAGAAGCATCCTCGCGCATTGCAGTGGCTGCGCATTCTGGCCGAGGAACGCTCCGTCCTTATGCAAGAGCGTCTCAAGGGAGCGGGCGGGCCAGGGGTGGAAAACTGAGGCGTGGCAGCGGTTCGTCCCTCACAAAGGGGATGTGCGACCTGTCACAGCAAGGAAAGTGGTTCGCTGTAACAGTAGCCGGAACCTGTTGGGCGAGGCAGTATGACAAGTCTTGCAACGGATTCCGAGTGGGCAGAACTACTCAGACGCGAGCTGCAGCGTGAGAACCTCTTCTATCTGCTCGGCAACATTGAACCTCCGACGCTTGACCTGCGCATTCGACTCTATACGCTTCTGAACCAATTGGAAGCCGACCCGACTGAGCCCCACCAGTGACATTTCAGATTGGATAGATCTGCGTGAGCCAATGCGGGCCCCCCTCGCCAGCACCAAGACCGCAGCAACATTCCCCGAAGGACCTCTAGCATCATTGAGCGGCAAACTTCGGATTACTTGTGTAATCGCCTGATTACATCAATTATTGATTAGGTGGGAACACTGGACTTGCACGAAGTGTCTAGTATGAGTATGGCTTCCCTTCGGGTCCTCCGCTGGCTCGCTCTGCCTGTCATTCTTTTTTTCTTTTCTTTCGGGCTGGTCGTTTACGCGTTCGTGATCCACGAATCGGCGAAGTCAATTCTCAAAGACGTGTCCGCACTCAGAGTGGGTGTTTCCTCCATCGGGCGAGTTGATGCACTCGTGGCACGCCACAAAGGTGCGCTTGAGGAGAAGAGCTGCCACGAGAACAGGTGCTTCTTTTCGTTTGAGGTTTACAACACTTGGCTATATCGGCTGAAGCTGGAACCTGTGGCGAGATTCCACGCCTCTGTAGTTGTGGACGACGGAACGGTTCATTCCATCCACATCACGCTGTCGCGAGACACGCGGGTATTTCCCACATCGCCATCCGCTGGCATCACGGATGAATATGAGAGAGTACCTGAGCGATTGGTGAAGTTTGCAGACCCGCCCTACTGGTTCCCAACACCGGTCGGAAAACCCTATCTCAATGTCGCACTGACTGCCGAAGCGAACGCTATTCAACGTGAACACGCATATTCCTATTCTCTGACTTGTCTCATCAAGCCCGGCGGGGGCTGCGACTTGCCATGTGACTATCTTCCGCTCGCATGGCACGACTGGCAGGCGGCATTAGAACAACAAAGCTTTGGGGTTGGAGGATTCGGCCCCTACTATCCAAATCGAGAACGGTGCAAATGATACTCAGGATGCCCGCTTTCAGCGGTAGTTGGCGATAAATCGCGATTACACTCATTGTTCATGGCGGTCACGCGAGTGGAGAACTCAAGGAAGAGCTGCTACGGTCGGCTAATCTTCTCTTGTGCGATCCCTAAGATGAGATGATGTCGAGGTTATGAAACGAGCATTCATCCTGGCTGAACTTCATGGAGGCCTGTGGCACACAACGCATCCGGATCGCTTCAAGCAAATTTTAGCCAGTGGCGCCATCCTGCCAGACCCCGGGTTTTCAAATTGGAAGGCGACAGGGGGCGAAGACTGCTGTCCCTATGCTCGCAAACTTGGTGGCATCAGCCTATTCGATTTTGAGCAGTTTGATCCTGAGAGCTACCAACAAAAATATCCTCTGAGCAGTTGGGACACCTTTGTTCCTTGTCTTGAGAAATGGAGCAGCGCTGTCTGGATTGAAATCGACCGAGAAAAGGTCGAGCCCAATCTCATTTCCAGATTCAATCTTGTCGATAAGTGGAAGTCAGACGAAGCCTATAAACACAATTTCATGCCCGAGATCGAAGCCGTGCATCTCGGCGCTCTTCCGCGAACGGCGTTCAAGCGGGCTTTTCTCGTCTGCAAGGAAGACAACGAATTCCATCCGCTAGCGCTATGAACCTCTTCCAGTAGCACGGCGCCAAGGGTAGCAAAGCGGTAGCAAGCCCACAATGTCAAAGTCAAGCGGCCCTGGGCAAATATCGCTCAGAGCCGCATGTTTACTGCACAAAAATTGGCTCCTCAGGTAGGACTCGAACCTACAACCCTCCGGTTAACAGCCGGATGCTCTGCCATTGAGCTACTGAGGAGTGTGCGTGCCCGCGCCCGGTGGGAGCGCGGCCGATTGTCGGAAAGCCGAATCGCAGGACCCAGCCTCCTCCTAACTTATAAACGATTCTCACCCCACGGTCAAAGACTTGCCCTGCTTCGATCTGCACCTTTGGGACGCGCCCGGGCCGCTCCCCCGCAGCCGTTAATCGTCCGAGCGGCCACCGCAGCCAGGGTTACCGCTGCTGGTTACGGTCACCACATATTGTGACTGCAGTCACACTGCGAAAGTGAGCGCCAGAGGTAGGGTGTCCCAGAGTCGGACCCCAGATGGCAGCCGCACACTCCGAACCCCGCAGTCTCACGCTCGTTGCCAGCCCCGGGCTGCAGCAGGAATTGCAGGATATCGGTGAGCCGCTGTCGCGTCCGCGTGGAACCGTGCTGTTCCGCCGTGGCGATTCCAACGCCGGCGCGTTCCTGGTGCGCCAGGGCACAGTGCGGCTGTTTCTACGCAATCGCCGCGGCACGCTCGTCTCCGACCGCCGCATGGGGCCGGGATCGCTGCTCGGCCTGCCGTCCACCCTCAACCGCCGGCCCTACAGCCTGGAGGCCGAGGCGCTCGAGGATCTGGAGCTGATCTTCATCGCCAGCTCCAGTCTGCACGCGTTTGTGCGCGCCAGCAGCCAGGGCGGGCGCGAGGTCCTGGAGATCCTGGCCCGCGAGCTGACCGCCATCCAAAGCCTGGCGGCCGAGCTCTAGAAGTCCAGCTCGCGGAGGCGCCTCACCAGCCCGGTGAGGGCCTGCCGGCCTTGCCCCCCAAGGCCCGTTGGCATAGGGTTTGGGGACGGGAATGAACTCCTGCGTGGCGGATTTCGTAGCCCACTGACAGCAGGCTGTTAAGAAGCCTGTCCCAGATCCGTCTTATGCATGACGGTGAGCTGAGGAGGGCTACTTGGCCACAGCGATGGAGACTCCTATGGCGATGCCAGCGGTTGCCGAGCTGGAGGACATCTTTCGCGCCCATCATGCTCGCGTCCTGAAGGCTGCCTACCGCATCACCGGCAGCCAGGCGGACGCCGAGGATGTGGCGCAATCGGTCTTCCTCCGGCTGGCACGCGGAGACTTTGACCGCAACCGCGCCGCCCACCTGGAGAGCTATCTGTACCGCGCTGCGATCAATGCTGCCCTGGACCTGATCCGCGCCCGGCGCGACTGGCGCGACATTCCCCTGGAAGACGCCGAACCGCTGCCCTCCAGGTCCCTCCCCTCACCGGAGCGGGCCCACAACTCGGTGGAGATCAAGGAAGGCTTGCGCCGCGCACTCAGCCGCTTGCATCCCCGAACCGCCGAGATGTTTGTGCTTCGCTATCTCGAAGACTTCGACAACCGTGAGATTGCCCGCATGCTCAACACCTCGCAGGCGGTGGTAGCAGTGACCCTGCATCGCACGCGGGCGCGGCTGAGAAAAGATCTTCGTGCATTCATGAGAGGCGGGCTATGAAATCATTCGATCGCAATCCCGATATTGATCTCGAACAGGCCATTTCCGAACTGCGCGGCGAGACCCTGGAGCCTGAGGTTCTGCAGGCGGCAACCGATCGCGTCTGGCAGAGGCTGCAGGCAGAAGTTGGCGACTCCGCGGTTGCTCCCGTCGAAGTCATCCGCGGCTGCGCCGATATCCGCGCGCTGCTGGCAGATTTCCAGCAGGGCAAGCTGAGCCCGGCGCGGCAGATGCTGGTGCACGATCATCTTCGCGAGTGCGTCTCCTGCCGTCAGCATGCCTACGGCCGCCCTGATGCCGCGGAGACCACCAGCGCGTGGCAATTGGAGCGCGCGCCCCGGCGATTCGCGTGGCTGATGCCGGCGTCGTCTCCGCGATTTGCTTTCGCCACCCTGGTCCTGGTGGCTGCCGCAGCCATCACCTGGCTGGTGCGCGACTTGTACTTCGCGGCGCCGGCCGGCCCGCGGGCACGCATCCAGTCCGTGGATGGTCAGCTCTACCAGGTCTCAGCCTCCGGGGAGAGCGCGCTCCGGCCGGGGGATGAGGTGCCCGAGGGCGCATTCATCCGTACCGGAAGCGGGTCGCATGCTTTTGTGCGCCTGCTCGAGGGCTCCGTGGTCGAGGTCAATGAGCGGGCGGAATTCTCCGTGACCGCGGGACGCCGCGATACTGCCATCCATCTGGATCAGGGCAACATCATTGTCCAGGCCGCCAAGCGCAAGACCGGCCATCTGTACGTGGAGTCGCCCGATTGCCGAGTGGCGGTCACCGGGACGGTGTTTTCGGTGAACTCCGGGATCAAGGGGTCGCGTGTAGCGGTTATCGAAGGCGAAGTCCATGTGGCGCACGACGGCGCGGAGAGCATTCTGCACTCGGGCGACCAGGTTTCCACCACCACCAGCGTGGGCTACGTTCCCATCTCTGACGAGATCGCCTGGAGCCGCAATCTTGACCAGCACCTGGCCTTGCTGTCGGAGTTCTCCAAGCTGCGCAAGAAGCTGGAGCAGATTCCCGCTCCCAGCCCGCGCTACGAGAGCCAGATTCTGCCCCTGCTGCCGGCGAAGAGCGTGATTTACGTCAGCATTCCCAATCTCGGGCAGACCCTGGCGGATGCCAATCGTATCTTCCAGAGCCAGATGGCACAGAGCCCGCTGCTGCGCCAGTGGTGGCAGCAGAAGCACGCTGCCAGCCAGGGACCTGCGCCCGAGGAGTTGGTAGAGAAGATCCGCGGGGCCAGCCAATTCCTGGGAGACGAAGTCGTGTTCACCGCCGGCGCCGATGCTCCGGCCGGCCACCACGGCCCGGTGTTGGTGGCGCAAATCCGCCAATCGGGATTAAGAGGCTATCTCCAGAAGGAGCTGCCCAGCCTGGCGCCCAGCACGCAGGACCCCAGCCGAGCTCCCAAGGTTGTGGACCAGCAGGAGCTGGCCTCGTTGGTTTCTCAGGCGCACGAAGGCGTCTTTCTGGTGCGCCCCGACTTCCTGGTGGCGGGTGATCTTTCTGCGGTGCGCGCCATGGATGCGCAGCTCAGCTCCGGCTCCGGCGGTTTTGTCGCGACCGAGCTGGGTCAGCGCGTACTCGATGCCTACAGCCGCGGTGCGGGCTTCCTGGTCGCCGCCGATCTCGGCCAGCTAGCCAGCATCTCCAAGCCTCACCCTGGCTCTCCGCACGCGGAGCAGGACAGGCTGGCTTTCGAGAACTCGGGATTCAGCGACATGAAATATCTGGTGGTCGAGCTGCGCGAAGTGGGGGGAACCACGGACAATCGCGCGGTACTGGAGTTCACTGGCGAGCGCCGTGGCATCGCCTCCTGGCTGGCCGCGCCGGCGTCGATGGGCTCCTTGGATTTCGTTTCCGCCGACGCGGGAGCTGCCGTGTCGTTCCTCTCTAAGTCGCCCGCTCTGATGCTCGATGACTTGCTGAATACCTTCGGGGCCACCGATCCCAACTCAGCGCAGAATCTCTCCAAGGCGGAGCAGGAGCTGGGCCTGCGACTGCGAGAGGATATTGCTGCTACTCTAGGTGGTGACGTGACGCTCGCTCTTGACGGTCCCGTCCTGCCGACGCCATCGTGGAAGGTAATCGCTGAGGTCACCGATCCGGTGCACCTGCAGAGCTCGATCGCCACCATGGTGCAGAGCCTCAATCAGCATGCTGCCCAGGAGGGGAAACCGGGTGCGACGCTGACGCAGTCTGAATCGGGCGGTCGCACCTTCTACACCATCAGCAGCCAGCACGGCGGAGTTCCCATGGACCACGTGTACACGTTCGCGGACGGATACCTGATCATGGCTCCTACCCGCGCCCTGGTAATCGCCGCGCTGAACAACCATGCCAACGGGACTACGCTGGCTCGATCGGCTTCGTTCCGGGCCCTGCTGCCCAAGGACAGCTACAACAACTTTTCGGCGCTGTTCTACCAGAACCTGGGTCCCATCCTGCAGCCTCTGCTCGGCCAGCTCAGCCCGCAGCAGCAGGCCCTGGTGCAGCAACTGGCGGCCGACTCCAAGCCAACCGTGATCTGCGCCTATGGAGGAAAGGATCGCATCCAGGTGGCCAGCACCAGCAGGTTCTTCGGCTTCGATATGAATGCCATGGTGCTTTCCACCCTGCTGGGACGCAACTCGGCAGGAACTTCTGCCAGGCCGCAGCCGTAATGAAAAGATGAGCATGAGGGCAACGATTGAACTCGAAGGGCTCCAGGTCCAGCTTGGCGGGCGAACCATCCTAGATCGCCTCACTGGAGCCCTGCCCGGGCGCTCCATCGGATTGCTGGGGCCGAACGGCTCGGGCAAGTCCACGCTGATCAATACGCTCCTCGGGTTTTACGCGCCGGTCTCCGGAACCGCTCGCGTGCTTGGCCTCGACATTTGCACCGGTGCAGCCGAGTTGCGCTCGCTGGTCGGTTACATGCCGGAAAACGACGCTTTCATCGCCAGCATGACCGGGGTGCATTTTGTCCGCTACATGGCGGAGATTTCCGGGCTGCCTCCGGAAGAGGCGATGGAACGCGCCCACGAGGCCTTCTTCTACGTCGGATTGGGGGAGGCCCGCTATCGCAAGCTGGGAACTTATTCCTTGGGCATGAAGCAGCTCACCAAGCTGGCGCAGGCTATCGCCCATGGTCCCAGGCTGCTAGTCCTGGACGAGCCCACCAACGGCATGGATCCGCCCGCGCGCAAGCGCATGATCGAGCTCATCCGCGAAATTCGTGACGCCGGCGAGATTTGCCTGCTGCTCTCTTCGCACCTGCTTCGCGATGTGGAGGAGACCTGCGACGAAGTGCTGATCCTGCGTAACGGCCGCATCGCTGCGCTGTGCAATCTGGAGGAGGAACGCCGCGCCGATCGAAAATTTCTGGAGATGGAAACCGTGGGCGCGGATGGCGACTTCACCAGTGCGCTGGAGAAGCTCGGATGCGAGTGTGCTGCCTACGGCAGTGGCCGCGTCAAGCTGGTGATGCCGGAGAGCGTGGAGATCCGCGAGCTTTATCGCGTCGCTGCCGAGCAGGGCGTGCAGATTCGGCGCATGAATCATCGCCGCGATTCGCTGGAAGATATCTTCCTCAACGCCATGGAGCAGACGGGAGCGGTCAATGGCCGTATATAAGCGCAGCTACAAGGCCTACCACGGGCCGTTGACCCCGCGCCGATCGCGCTTCCTGGTGCTTACGCGTTACGCTGCGGGCGATCTGTTCCAGTCGCGTTTCTTTGTGGCCCTGCTCTTCTTCTGCATGCTTCCGGTCCTGCTGGGCGCGGGGTTTATCTACATCGCCAACAGCGAAACGGCGCAAGCGATTCTGAAGCTCGGGAAGCAGAGCTTTCTACTGGTGGACGCGCGATTCTTCTGCAATCTGCTGATCGCGCAGGCCTGGTTAGCGCTGCTGCTGACCTCCTGGGTGGGACCGGTGCTGGTGGCGGGCGATCTTGCCGATGGAGCGCTGCCGCTCTTCCTGAGCCGGCCCTTCAGCCGCACCGAATATGTGCTCGGCAAGATCGCGGTGTTGGGCGCCTTGTTGTCGGCCGTGACCTGGGTACCGCTGCTGCTCTTGTTCGTCCTTCAGGCAGGGCTGGCGAAGGGAAGCTGGCTGTGGCCCAACCTGTGGATGGCGGGGGCGATCCTGCTAACCTCCTGGATGTGGATCGCTGTGCTCTCCGCGGTTGCACTGGCGCTCTCCGCCTGGGTCAAGTGGCGCATCGTGGCCACAGGGGTAACCTATGCGCTGTTTTTTGTACCCGCCGGCTTCGGAGAAGCCTTCAATGCGGTGATGCGCACCAACTGGGGCCGCCTGCTCAATCTGCCTTACCTGTTCCGGGTGGTCACCTACGACCGCTTTCACCTTCCCCTGGACTTCTTCCAGAGCTTCTCCAACCGGGCGATTCCGGCCGCGGCGGCATGGCTAACCTTGCTGCTGGTCTGCGTTCTCGCGCTCGCCATTCTCAACCGCAGGTTGCGCGCCCGTGAGGTGGTTCGCGGATGAGGAACGCTCCCGACCAAATCGTGTTTGACAACGTCTCCAAGTTTTACGGGGAAGTGCTGGGCGTCAATCGCGTGAACCTGTCGTTGGGGCCGGGAATCACCAGCCTGGTCGGACCCAACGGCTCCGGCAAGACCACGCTCATGAACCTGCTCACCGGCCTGATCCTCCCCAGCCAGGGCAAGGTCGCAGTGCTCGGCCTCACACCCGACGATCCCGTCGAGTTTTTCCGGCGTGTCGGCTATTGCAGCCAGTTCGACTCGTTTCCGCGCAACGTCACCGGCCTGGATTTCATCTATGCGCCTCTGCGGCTGCATGGATTTTCTCCGCGGCAGGCCCGCCAGCTCACCGACGAAGCCCTGGAGCGAGTGGGGATGAGCGATGCCGCCCGGCGCAAGGTTGCGGGTTACAGCAAAGGCATGCGGCAACGCATCCGCCTGGCGCAGGCAATCGCACATCATCCCTCCGTGCTGGTGCTCGACGAGCCGCTGAATGGCCTGGATCCCATGGCGCGGGCGGAGGCGATCGCCTTGTTCGAAGCCCTGGGCAAGAAGGGAATGCACGTGGTCATCTCCAGTCACATCCTGGAAGAGGTGGATCGCATCTCCGACCGCGTGGTGCTGATGAGCCACGGCTACGTGGTGGCCGAGGGCCGGATCCAGGAGGTGCGCCGCGAAGTGAAGGACCATCCCATGCAGATCCTGGTGCGCTGTTCGAACCCGGCGCGGCTGGCCTCGGAGGTTTTCGTGCTCGACCACGTGGTCGAAGCCAAGATTCAAAATGATGGCCGGGGCGTGCTGGTGCGCACTCGCGACGCCGACCAGTTCTACCTGCTGCTGAACAAAGTTGTATCGCAAGGCGAGGTTCAGGTGGACGCAGTCGCGCCCGCCGATGACGACGTGAATTCCATCTACCAGTACCTGATCGGCTCCGACGGAGGTCAGCAATGAGCGGCGACGAGCTGATTCCCCGCCTCCGGCATTGGATCGGGCGGCAGCCTTGGCAGCTATGGATCGAGCAGACGGGCATCCTGGCGCGCACCGAGTTGCGGAGGAATTTCCTGGCTCGCCGCGGCTTCTGGATCTACCTGTTGGCCTTTGCTCCGGCGGTGATTATTGCGCTGCATGCCATCATCGACGGTCCGCGTCATCACTGCTCGCTGACGGCCGACACCCAGGTGCTCGCCGGCATCTTCGACTTCTACTATCTCCGCCTGGGTATCTTCTTCGGCTGCATGGGCATCTTCACCTGGCTGTTTCGCGGAGAAATCGTAGAGCGCACCCTGCACTACCAGTTCCTGGTCCCGGTGAGAAGGGAAGTGCTGGTGCTGGGAAAGTTCTTCGCCGGCGCCATTACCGCCATCGTGCTCTTCGGGAGCAGCGTCCTGCTGTCGTTCTACTTCATGTACGTTCATCTGGGAACGGCGGGCAAAACCTATGTCTTTGAGGGACCGGGTCTCCATCAGTTGTGGGCGTACCTGCTGGTGACCACCCTGGCCTCGGTGGGATACGGCGCGCTGTTTCTTGCACTGAGTCTGATCTTTAAGAATCCGATCGTCCCCGGAGCTCTGGTGATGGGGTACGAAGCCATCAATCCGGTGCTGCCCTCGGCGTTACAGAAGCTCAGCGTGATCTTTTACCTGAAGCAGCTCCTGCCGGTTGAAATCCCCACCCAGGGCTTCCTGGCGCTGTTTACCGTGGTGGCGGAGCCGGTCTCGCCGTTTGTAGCTGTTCTCGGCCTGCTGTGCCTCGCCGCGGCGATCCTGGTGTTTGCCTGCTTCCGCATTCATCGCCTTGAGGTCACCTACAGCACCGATTAGCGCCTGAAGCGGTGATTTGGGCGCCAGGGTGGGCCACGGCGCGAGCATTCAGCAATCAGCACTCAGCAATCGGCCCTGTGCCCCAGGCATGTGCCCCAGGGTTCGCGCCGTGCCGTGCAGCGCTAGCTAAGGTTCAGAGCGTCCCATTGTCATCCTGAGCGAGGGCCGAGCAAGATGACGAGGCCCGAGTCGAAGGACCTCGCCTTTCTCCGCGCCGCCTCGACTCGCTTGACAAGCGCAGCTTCACCCGCGCCAATCGCAGCTTCCTGAAGCTGACCGCTGAATACAGCCGGCTGCCTGCTGGGAACATCCGCAGGACCCCGAGCACGGGATGACCTTGGTAGAATCAGGTAGAGGCCTGAATCATGACGCCGAAAAAGACCAAAGAAGAGTGGAAGAGCCAGCTCACCCCGGAGCAGTACGCAGTCTGCCGTGAGAAGGGTACGGAGCGTGCCTTCACCGGCGAGTATTACAAGACCAAAGAGCCCGGAACTTACCGATGCGTTTGTTGCGGAGCCGATTTGTTCAGCTCGGAAGCCAAGTTCGAGTCGGGCACCGGCTGGCCCAGTTTCTTCTCGCCGGTCAACCAATCCAGCGTCAAGACCGAGGAAGACAACAGCCACTTTATGCGGCGCACCGAAGTCCTCTGCGGTAACTGCGATGCCCATCTCGGCCACGTATTTCCGGACGGTCCTGCGCCCACCGGACTGCGCTACTGCATCAACTCCGTCGCCTTGAACCTGGAGAAGAAAAAATAGGCCGCCGTCCGGCTTACTTTTTCTTGGGTTTTAAGGCTTCCCATTCAGCGTCGGAGAGCGCCATCCCCAGGCTGTTGAACTCGCCTGCTCCCTGCAGCCACTCCCCCCCATCAATGGTTACGACCTCGCCGTTCACGTAGCCGGCGCCATCGCTCACCAGGAAGGCTGCCAGATCGGCGATTTCTTCCGGTCGTCCGAATCTCTTCAATGGAACGCGGTTGATGGCCGCCGCCTCCAGTTCCGGGCGAGGCAACAGCCGTGAAAACGCTCCCTCGGTGCGCACCGGCCCCGGGGAAATCGCATTGAAGCGGATTCCCTGGCGTCCCCACTCAACCGCCAGGCTGCGCGTCAGGGCGAACACCCCGGCCTTGGAGACCGCCGAGGGAACCACATATCCCGAGCCCGAGCCGCTGGAGGCATAGGTCGCCAGGATATTGAGCACGTGACCGCTGCGGCCGCTCCCCAGCCAGCGCCGCCCGCACGCCATAGTGCAGTGGATGGTTCCCATGAGCACAATCCCGATCACGGCTTCAAACGCGCGCAGGGACAGATCCTCCGTGCGCGCCAGAAAGTTGCCGGCGGCGTTGTTGACGAGCACGTCCAGCGGACCCTCCCGCCAGATTGACGTCATCATCTGCTCCACCACCTCGGGATCGCGCACATCGCAGACATGCTCGTGAATACTGCCGCCGGTTGCCTTACCCATCTCCGCCTGCGCCTGCTTCAGCACCTCCTTGCGGCGTCCGCAGATGTACACCACAGCCCCCAACTCCAGGAAGCGGCGGGCCATTGCTTTGCCGATGCCCGTTCCTCCGCCCGTCACCAGAATGCGCTTGCCTTGCAGCAGATCGGTAGTAAACATGAGCAGCCTCAGTCGTGAATCCACGTTACGTTAAATGAAAGGCAGGGTATCAGCCCGCGCCAGGATAGGAAACCCTGGGGGCACGAATTTCAGCCCTGGGACGGGTCAAAAATGAAACCGGTAGCGCAGTTGCAGCGCAAGCATCCGAGGATTGGCGTAATGCGTGCCGCCAAAAGTGTTGCTGTTGTCGAGAAGAAACTGCTCGTTAAAGAGATTGAGCGCCGAAAATCTGGCCGAGAAGCGCTCGCCAAAGGACTTTCCGATTGCCAGGTCGAAGGTGGTGTGTGAGGGCAGATGGTCGGGCCCATCACCATCGAGAAAGCCCGAGCCATAGGCCACATTCCATGATGCCCAACTCCGCCAGGGAAGATTTGTGTTCATGCCCGCTGTAAAAGTGTTGCGCTGGTCATGATCAAGAAAATAGGTGCCTTCGTCTGGAGGAGAAAAGTCTGTCAGCCCGCCGGTGACTCCGCCACTCCCCTCTGCGTACTGGTGGGAGTAGGCAAGATAGAACTGAGCCCGGTTGAACAAGCGAGGGGATTTGACCGTCGCCTCCCAGCCGCGAATGCGGGCGTGATCGATGGTCAGGGGAAAGAAGATGTTGGAATTGCCAAGCACGTCGTGATCGAAATAATTCTTCGCGCCAGTGCGGAAATTCGAGATATCCACCGCCCAGCCTTTCAAGGGGATTGAGAGCCCGAACTCGCGTTGCTCATCGCGTTCGCCATGCAACGGCAGGAAGCCAAATCCCTGACTGGCGGCAAAGTCGAGTAGCGGTCCGGAAACCGTCGACAACGGCGGGGCCTGGTAATACCTTCCATAGAAAGCGCGCAGTACCCAGCCGAGATGAGGGATGCGGATCGCCGCGCCAATCCGCGGATCGGTAGCATGCTCGTTCACGATGCCGGAGAAGCGCGTCAGGCGCACGCCGCCATTCAGCGTCAGCCATCCGACAGGCTTGTACTGCTCTTCCAGAAAAATTGCTTGCAAGCTGCCCCAGAAAATTTCGTGCTGGCGAAACGCGTCTCCGCTTCCATCATTCGCAGTTACTCCAAACAGCGTATTATCACGCTGCACAAATCCAAGAGCTCCCGCCCGCAGATTGTGCTTGCCGCGCACTTTTGAAATCGTGAATTCCCCGCCCCCGTAGTTCGAACCGAGATCCTGTTCGGGTATCGGCACATCGTTAGGTCCGCCCTCGTAGGCAGCACGATTGAAATGATAGAAGGGCGAAAGCGTCCACATCAGTCCGCTCGAGCCAGTGTGCACCCACGAGAAGTTAACGAAAGCATCCCGTTCTTTTTCGGTGTCCCGGACTCCTGATGCCTGTTGTTCTGCTGTATTCGGAATCTGGTAGTGGTCCCCCCGTAGCGAACTCACCAGCCGCAGCTGGTCCGAAGGAGTCTTGTTGAAGATCAGAGACAGGAAACCACCGAGCCCCGAATTCAGGTCATGCAGTACGGTCGGCTCCGGCGTTTCCAGGCCCAGGTCGGTGCGATGCCCGGTCAGGCTCGCGTACCAGGCAAAACGTGCGCTGTGATCGCCAAAGCTCAGCTGGTTATCAGTGTTGTTGTAGCTTCCATACCCTAGGATCAGCTCGCCCTCGCGATCGCGCTCAAAGCCGGAGCGCGTCGCCACGCTGAAAGCTCCATACGTGCGATCCCCGATATCAGCAGAAAATCCACCACGTTGTACCTGAAGATAATCGATGTCCTTGGGATCGAATTGCGGTCCGACGTTGGAGGCAATGTTGGTGTTGGGTACGGGGACTCCGTCGATAAGCCACGAGACTTGGTGGCCTCCACGGATGTGCAGCTGGTCGTGCGCTATGTAAGCCGAAGGAACTGTATTGGTGATCATTGCTAGACTGTTGGCGTCGTCCGCGCCCGGCATTCTTTCGATCTGTTCCTGGCTAACGACCACACTCGGACTGGACGCGTCCGGATTAACGAGCTCTGCAGTCTCCGAGACCTCAACCTTCTGGTTTACGCTAGCCAGTGACAGTGGGAAATGCAGATAGGGCGAACTTCCCGAGGTGACGGTGATTCGCTCGCTGCGTTCTGTGAAACCTGGCGCGGAAGCAGTGATTTCGTATTCGCCCACTGGAACCGCATCGAATTGAAATTCGCCGTTGCCAGCCGTGCGCGTGCCCTGCTTCCAGTCCGAATCCACCGCATGAATCATCACCTGTGCGTCGGCTATTGGTCGATGCTGGGGATCATGCACCAGCCCACGCGCCGTTCCGAAGATAGTGGCTCCAGCGGTAGCGGCACAGAGTACGGCCATACAGCCAAGCAAAAACTTGAGAGAAAACATCCAATCCCCCTGACTCGAAAGAAGGGAAGGGAAACGGACTCCCCGCAAGCGATCAGTGGCTCGCGTGTCAGTCCGCAGTTCGAATCAGATGGTCGGGGAGGGAGGGGGCCCACGCTGCAGGTAAGAAAGAATGGGAGAATTCAGCGGCTCTTGGGTAGACGCTACAGTCTGGGCGTGAACCGCTCGCGGGGCAAAGTGGAGCGGGGTTTGGGAAATTGTTGCCGTAGGTGCTGTCCGGACAAATGGTGCCCGGCGGAGTGGACACACCGAATAGGCTGCGAGAAAACCGTCTCGGGTGGCCATGCCGCAATGATGCCGCCCATCGCGCCGGCAGCACTGGGGCAGACTGTTTCCGGAAAGCGCCGTCGCCAGCGGCAGAAGCAATGCCGCCGCGACAACGAGCATCAACAGACTGGAGATGATTCGGCGCATTCGTTCAATAGGGCTAAGGCCGGCGGCTCAAGGCCGCTGAATTGCAAAACTGATCCACCCCACAGCTTATTCCATAATAAACCAAACTTCTTTCCGAGGACCGGAGTCGGTCCGCACTTAAGGAAAAGACGTCGGCTCCCTGAGGGACTGCCAGTCCCTCAGGGATACCAATGCCCTCCCAATTCATGCCCCCGGCCCAATCCGTAGTGGTTTCTTTCATTAACTCCAATTAACATGATGTTATATACTTCAATTCACCTTGTGGGGGAATGCTCCGTTAATGTGTTTCGGGCAGCGGCATTGTCGGGGTTGCGTGAGAGTCTTGCTAGAGACCGCGCTTCCCGGCGGAATGAAGCCACATCAGGCCGGCGTGTGCGTCTCTCTCCAGCAGGGCTTCGCGCTCGCATGCTGGCTTCTGTTTTCCTTCTCAATTGCTCACGGACAGGCCGCACCGGCTGGCGCAGTGACAGGTGTAGTGACGGATACAAGTGGCGCCGCAATCGTCGCGGCCCGCGTAATGGCTTCGCGAGTGGGCGGAAATCTCTCACGCACCGCCACGACCGACGACACCGGCCGGTTCTCCCTGACGCAGGTTGTTCCCGGCCGTTACGTCCTCCATGCTGAAGCGCCCGGATTTAAAGCCGCGGAAGCTGTCATCGACGCCGGCGCGCGCTACACCGCGCCGATCACCATCGTGCTTGCTGTCCAAAGCACGCAGGAGAGCGTAACCGTTGAGGGTACGGCTTCGAATGTGGAAACGGCGGCGAGGGCGCACGTTGATATCCCTTCCGCGCTCACCGATGCTCTCCCGAACACGGCTGTCAACGGCGGCTTCAGTCGCGTCCTGACGCTGGCATCTCCAGGAGTTGCAGCTGAGTCAAACGGCGGCTTCCACCCCCTGGGAGAGCACGCCGAGGTGTCTTTCAGCATCGACGGCCAGCCCATCACTGATCAGCAGAGCCGCACTTTTTCCAACCAGGTGTCGCTCAACACCGTGGAGTCCATCGACATTATCAATGGCGCCCCCCCAGCGGAATTCGGCGACAAAACCAGCATGATCGTGCGCGCAGTGATTAAATCTGGGTTGGGTGCAGGCTCGCTCACGGGCGCAATCTCGCTGGGCTATGGTTCTTTTGGTACTGCAACCACAGACCTTTCTCTGGGAATGGGCAGTAAGAAGATCGGTAATTTCTTTTCTGCCGATGCTGTGAACAGCCGGCGTTTTCTCGATACTCCGGAGTTCGTGCCATTGCACGCCCACGGAAACGCGGAGAACTTTTTCGACCGCTTCGATTTGCAGCCGACTTCTGCTGACTCACTGCATGTTAATCTGTCGTTTGCGCGCTCCTGGTTCCAGACCCCGAACACCTACGACCAACAGGCCAGCGGGCAGGATCAGCGACAGTTCATGCAGAGCGGCAGTTTTGCTCTGGCCTATTCCCACGTTTTAAGCCCCACCTGGCTGCTCGACGCTAACGTTTGGTGGCGTGCGGATTACGTTCACTACTATCCGTCCAGCAGTCTGCTTGCCGATCAGCCGGCGACACTTTCGCAGAATCGCTCACTCAAGAACCTGGGTGCGAAAGCGGATATGTCTTTCTCCAAGGGGCGACATAATCTCAAGACCGGCGCGTCGGCCCAGTGGACGCCGCTGTCGGAATCGTTCTCAACTGGCTTAACCGATCCCGGATTCAACTCTCCATGTATTGATCAGAGTGGCGTCCCGGTCCCCAATCCCGCCCTCAGCCGTCCGGCACAGTGCGGCACAAGGGGTGCTGCGCCAAACCCCGGGTTTCAACCTAGCCTGTTGCAGTATGACTTGAGCCGCGGGGGCGGGTTATTTCAGTTCCATGGGGACGCCACAATTCGCGAGCAGAGCGGCTACGTGCAAGACTCGATCACGCTGGGCCGGCTTGCAATTCATCCCGGTCTGCGCATCGATCACTACGACGGCATCTCGCGCAGCACAGCGGCGCAGCCGAGGGTCGGTTTCAGCTATCGGGTGCCGTGGACCGGCACCATCTTGAGGGCGTCTTACGCCCGAATCATGGTGACCCCGTACAATGAGAATCTGGTGTTATCGAGTTCCACCGGTCCGGGCGGGCTGGCGGGTGGCGCTCTGGGCAACGCTACGGTGACGCCACTGACACCCGGCCGTCGGAATCAATTCAATGTGGGATTTGCTCAGGCAATCGGCAGGAAAATCACCGTGGATGCGGAATACTTCTGGAAATTCACCGATGGCGCATTTGACTTCAACGTGATCCTAAATACGCCGTTGAATTTTCCCATCGAATTCCGGAAAGCCAAGATTGACGGCGCTATGGCACGAGTAAGTCTCGCCAACACGCACGGCGTCTCGGCTTTTACCGTGCTAGGTCACACACGTTCCCGGCTTTTCAGCCCAGAGATCGGAGGCATCAATTTGGGAACGCAATATGCGCCCGTGGCTCGTCCCGACCACGACCAGGCCTTCCAGCAAACCACCTTCGTGCGTTACCAGCCCACGGCTCACGCACCCTGGTTGGGGTTCACCTGGAGATTCGACAGCGGACTGGTGGCGGTCGCGGTTCCCGACTACGCGACTGCGCTCACCCTGACGGGAGATGAGCAGGCACAAATGGGACTCTTCTGCGGCACCGTGTTAGCCACGGTCAGCGCCCCGCTACGCTCATGTGCGTCGTCAAGTTTCGGGGCTGCCCGCGTGCACATCGTCGCTCCCGGTATCTACGATCCCGACCGCAACCCTTCGCGCATAACCACGCGAAATCTGTTTGATCTCGCGGTTGGCTTTGACAATCTCTGGCATCGTGAGCACTACCATCTGGACGCCAAAATCACTGCGACTAGTCTTACAGACCGAGTGGCACTCTATAACTTTCTCTCGAGCTTTTCCGGCACGCACTTCGTCACCCCGAGGGCGATTCAGACCGAACTGAAGCTGCGATTCTGAGCGTAGTGTTTTTCCAAGCGGCTGCTGGAAGCCTGCACTGGTGGCAACTGTTCACTTGTCATCTTGAGCGAAGCGCCGCGTGTTGTTCCGAGCGGTGTTTTATGCGGCTCGCGGGCGGGGAGTCGAGGGACCTGCTTTTTCCTTCTTTCTTGGGCGCTGCGTCCCTTTGCCCGCAACTGGCCGATTGCCGCTCGCAGGATCCGCCGGCTAGTTGATCACAGCCCGCTGGGACCATGGTCCCTTTCCCATGTGATCTATGCCACAAAATTGTCCCGATTCGAACCTGGCAGTGCCGTGTCCTCTGGTTCCTCACCCCTCCTGGTGATGACTCTCACTGCCCTTCCCCAAGTGCAGAGACAGCATGGAGGCGTGGTGCACAGGAGGCCCTATGAGGAAAGTCGTCATTCTTGGCGCCGCGGGCAGGGACTTCCACGATTTCAACACCCTGTTTCGTCATAACCCCGACTACCAGGTCGTTGCCTTTACAGCGGCGCAGATCCCCGATATCGCCGGCCGCAAGTATCCCCCGCAGCTGGCCGGTCCTCTCTACCCCGAGGGCATCCCGATTATCGAGGAGGATCTGCTGGAAGCGGTGATCAAGCGCGAGGAGATTGACGTCGTGGTTTTCTCCTACAGCGACATCTCCCACCTCAATTTGATGCATCTGGCCTCGCGGGCCCTGGCGGCGGGAGCGGATTGGTGGCTGCCCGGCCCCAAGCAGACCCAGCTTCCCTCCCGTGTTCCGGTGATCTCGGTTTGCGCCGTGCGCACGGGTTGCGGCAAGAGCCCAGTATCGCGCAAGGTGGCTGGCGACCTGCGACAGTTGGGGTGGAAGCCCGTGGTGGTGCGTCATCCCATGCCCTATGGGGATCTGGCTAAGCAGGCGGTGCAGCGCTTCGCCAGCCTGGAAGATTTGCAGAAGCACAAGTGCACCATCGAAGAATGCGAGGAATACGAGCCTCACATCGTGGCCGGCACGGTGGTCTTCGCCGGCGTGGACTACGAGGCCGTCCTCCGCCAGGCCGAAGCCGAGGGAGACATTATTCTTTGGGATGGCGGCAATAACGACACTCCGTTTTTCCGCTCCGATCTGGAAATCGTTGTCGCCGACCCCCACCGGCCGGGTCACGAGATCACCTACTTCCCAGGAGAAGTGAATCTCCGTCATGGACAGGTGATCGTTATCAATAAAGTGGACACGGCTCCCTCCAACTCCGTTGATACGGTGCGTCGCAACATTCACGCGTGCAACCCGCGAGCCGTGGTGATCGAGGCCGCTTGCCGTGTTTCGATTGAGTATCCCGAGTCGATCCGCGGCCAGCGCGTGCTGGTTGTCGAGGACGGTCCCACGCTCACTCATGGGGAGATGCCGGACAGCGACCACACCGGCGCCGCTGAGCGCGTCGATCCGCGCCCGTTCGCCGTTGGATCCATCCGCCTGACCTACGAAAAATTTCCCCACCTGAACGGCATCCTTCCGGCCATGGGCTATAGCGCCCGGCAGTGCCATGAACTGGAGGAGACGATCAATCGCGCTCCTTGCGACCTGGTGGTGGTTGCCACGCCGGTGGATCTGGGGCGGCTTCTGAACCTGAACAAGCCTTGCGTGCGTGTGGGCTACGAGATCGAAGAGATCACCAAGCCCACGCTGGCTGACATCCTCGGCGACTTCTCGCACAAGTTTCAGGCCGCGCATCACCACGTTACGGTGGCAGTGGAGTAGGGACATGCATAGCAAAGACTTCCTTTCTATCCGTGACTTCTCGCCCGGGCAGATTCGCCATCTGCTGGGCGTGGCGCAGCGAATCAAGGCTCACCCCAGCGCCTACTGCGAGGCCTTGAAGGGCAAGGCGCTGGCCATGATCTTCGAGAAGCCTTCCCTGCGTACCCGCGTCACCTTCGATGTCGGCATCCACCAACTGGGCGGCTTCTCGCTGTATTTGTCGGCAGAGATCAATCTGGGCAAACGCGAATCCGTGTACGATGTGGCTAAGAACCTGGAGCGCATGGTGCAGGGCATCATGGTGCGCACCTTTGCGCATGAGATCGGCGAGCGCATGGCGGAGTATGCCGCCGTTCCGGTGATCAACGGACTTACCGACTACAGCCACCCCTGCCAGGCCATGGCTGACTACTTCACGATGTGGGAGATCAAGGGCCGGCTGGCAGGCCTGAAGGTGGCCTTCATCGGCGATGGCAACAACGTGGCGCACTCGCTGATGTTCCTGGGCGCGCAGCTCGGCGCCCACGTCGTGATCGCAACTCCTGCGGGATTTGAGCCCAAGGCGGATGCAATCGAGTGGGCCCACCAGCGCTGCTGGGAGACGGGTGCAACCTGCGCGATTACCAATGACCCGGCAGAGGCGATCGCCGGTGCCGACGTTGTGTACACCGACGTGTGGGCGAGCATGGGCCAGGAGAAGCAGGCTGAAGAACGCCAGCGCGCCTTTCAGCCCTACCAGGTCAACTCCGCCCTCTTCGCCTTGGCCAAGGCCGACGCCATTTTCCTGCACTGCCTTCCCGCGCATCGGGGCGAAGAGGTGACTGACGAGGTGATCGATTGTTCCCGCTCCGCCGTTTTTCAGGAAGCCGAGAACCGTCTGCACGTGCAGAAGGCCATTATGCTGGAACTGATGAAGGACGTGGCCGGGCCGCACGATCAGGCTCACCTCCCGATTCGGGAGCAGGTAGTTCAGGTTTGATGAGCACGAATGCGTGAAAGCCGGATGAACCCAAGTATCGACTCGTCAGAAGCCCTGTTGAGCGGCGTGCGCGCTCACCCCACCCGTCCCGAGTTTCCCAGGACTGCGCTCATCGCCATCGGCGGCAACTCCCTGATCCGCGCCGGCGAACAGGGAAGCGTAGCCGAGGAACTGGCCAATATCCGTCATACCGCGGCCGCGATCATCGGGCTGATCCGCAACGGCTATCGCCTGGTGATCACGCACGGCAACGGCCCCCAGGTGGGGGCCGCACTGCTGCGTTCGGAACGCGCTGCCGGGCAGGCCTACTCGCAGCCCCTCGACGTCTGCGATGCCGACACCCAGGGCGAAATCGGCTATCTGCTTCAGCAGTCTCTGAAGAACGAACTCTCGCGCGCCGGACTTTCCATCCCGGTGGTCAGCGTCGTGACGCAGTGCGTGGTCGATCGCAATGATCCCGCGATGCAGCGGCCCACCAAGCCGGTCGGTCCGTTTTATTCTCGCGCCGAGGCTGAAGAGCGCCGCAGCCGCCTGGGTTGGCAAATCGTTGCAGACGCCGCCCGCGGCTACCGCCGGGTGGTGCCATCGCCCGAGCCCGTCGAAGTCGTGGAGCTGGAGGCGATCCGCCGCCTGATCGACCAGGGCGTACTGGTCATTGCCGCCGGGGGCGGAGGCATCCCGGTGGTTCGCGAGTGCGGCGTTCTCAAGGGCGTCGAAGCGGTGATCGACAAGGACCGCGCCTCCGCGCTGCTGGCCTCCGGCCTCGGTCTGGATCTGTTTGCGATCTGCACCGACGAAGACTTCGTGTACCTGGATTACGCCCGGCCCACGCAGCGCCCGCTGTTTGAGGTCACAGCCTCGGAGCTCGAAGCCTACCGGCACGCGGGCCACTTCCCACCAGGAAGCATGGGGCCCAAGATCGAGTCGGCTCTGCGCTTCCTGCGCGCCGGCGGCAAGGAGGTAATCATCACCTCCTATCAACATTTGTGCTGCGCGGTGGCCGGGTCCGCCGGTACGCACATCGTGGGGGACCCTCTTCCCCGAGACGACCAATTGGCGATGGTGTGAAAGGGTCTGCCTCCTTGCTGGCAGGGTAGCCTTCCTGCCGGAGGGCTTACTCTGTACCGTCACCGCCCAAATCGTATTGCTCATGCTGGCCGCTCAGCCAACCTGCACCTGTCCAACAGGCGAATCTATGGAGAACAGTAGTAACCCTAACTCGCTGAGCTACTTACACTTTCCCTTGGACAAAGATGCAACTTTGGTATACTTCTTAGCATCTATTCCGGTAGTCGTAGGCCTGCGTCCCCGGGATGCTCTTTCTGGGTAGCTCACCGAAAACAGGAGATGTCAGGACCTCGGAACGGGTCGGGTTTGCCTACCGCCTCCGATGTGGCAATTTTCCGGATAAGGAGTTCTCAAGATAGAAGATGCGCTCGAACCTCGTTTTCGAAGCTTTACAGACACTTAGAAATCGTTATATGCTCTGCCAGCTTGCCTCCAAAGCAACCCGTAAGTTCCATCGTCCCAACACGCGCATCCAGGAGACGATGAACGAGGTCCTCGGCAAGATCGCCGATTCGGACCGCACCCAGGTCATGTCGGAACCGGAAGTGGTTGTCGAGGCGCAGCAGCGGGCTGCATAATAGAGCTTCTAGGCGCGCCCCTTCCCGCAGGGCGCGCCGCCAAAGTTAAGAGTATCTAAGGCAATCTTCAGAAAGACCCCCCTTTACATACCCCCGTAGGTGAACATGACTATCGCTGAACTGAAAGAAAAGAACATCACCGAGCTAACCCGCATAGCTCGCTCACTCGACCTCCCTGGCGCCAGCGGCCTGCGCAAGCAGGACCTGATCTTCAAAATCCTTCAGGCGCAGAGTGAAAAGGAAGGCCACATCTTTGCCGAAGGCGTGCTGGAAATCCTGCCCGATGGCTATGGATTCCTGCGCTCGCCTGACTACAACTATCTGCCCGGGCCCGACGACATCTACGTCTCGCCTTCGCAGATCCGCAAGTTCGACCTCAAAACCGGCGACACCATCAGCGGGCAGGTGCGGCCGCCGCACGAAGGCGAAAAATACTTCGCGCTGGTCAAGATCGAGGCCGTCAACTTCGAGTCCCCGGAAGAGGCGCGCAACAAGATTCTGTTTGACAACCTGACGCCGCTTTATCCGCAGGAGCGCATCAAGCTGGAGACCGCACGCGAAAACGTCAGCGCCCGCGTGATGGATCTCCTGACCCCGGTGGGCAAGGGACAGCGCGGCCTGATCGTCGCTCCCCCCCGCACCGGCAAGACCATGCTGCTGCAGAATCTGGCCAACTCCATCACCACCAACCACCCTGAGGTGGTGCTGATCGTGCTGCTCATCGACGAGCGCCCGGAAGAAGTCACCGACATGCAGCGATCGGTCAAAGGCGAAGTGATCTCCTCCACCTTCGACGAGCCCGCCGCCCGTCACGTGCAGGTCGCGGAGATGGTGATCGAAAAAGCCAAGCGTCTGGTGGAGCACAAGCGCGACGTCGTCATTCTGCTCGACTCGATTACCCGTCTGGCTCGCGCCTACAACACCATTGTTCCGCCCTCGGGCAAGGTGCTCTCGGGCGGCGTCGATTCCAATGCCTTGCAGCGGCCCAAGCGCTTTTTCGGCGCCGCGCGCAACATCGAGGAAGGCGGCTCGCTGACCATTTGCGCCACCGCTCTCATCGACACCGGATCCCGCATGGACGACGTGATCTTTGAGGAGTTCAAGGGCACCGGCAACATGGAAATCATCCTCGACCGCAAGCTGGTCGACAAGCGTGTCTTCCCGGCCATTGATATCCAGCGCTCCGGCACCCGCAAGGAAGAGTTGCTGATCCCCAAGGAAGACCTGGCGCGCATCTGGGTGTTGCGCAAAGTGCTGAACCCGCTCTCGCCCGTGGAAGCGATGGAGCTTCTTATCGACAAACTGGGCAAGACCAAGAGCAACGGCGAATTCCTGGCCAACATGAGCTCGCTGTAAAGCAGAAATCCGCAGTGAACCGGTGGCTGGGATCGAGCGCTGGCTAGCCGAAGAGATTTCGATCGAAGGTGATGAAGCCCAGGCCCTTCCGCCTGGGCTTGCCTTTTTGGACTGCTGGATGGGCCCCGCACTGGTTGTGATGGTAAGCGAGGACATTCGGATAGTTCACAATCCGATTTGATAGGGCAATCTCCGCCAAGCGGTACCGCAAATAGACCGAACCGCGTTTTCCTCCTCAGCAGAACCAGCGGTAACTCCAGTGATCGACAGTACCTGTCGATATTTCCGAATTTCGGAACAGAACGAGTTTTTGTCTGGAAGCCTCGAGATGCGTTGGACAATAACGTGCTGGGGCGTCTGTCGTGACGCCGTCCCTGGATGTGCGTCTCTTTCGCGCCATCACGCGCGAAAAACTGCTACCCGCTTGCAAGTCTGAAAGGAGTCACCATGCCACGAAGGATACAGCGTTTCGGGTGGATTCCCGATCTACCGGACCCGCGGGATCTTCTGTACGCGGCTCCGCCTACCGTTCTGGCTGCACTGCCGCAAAACGTCGATTTACGAAGCCAATTTCCCGGCGTTTACGACCAGGGCCAGCTCGGAAGCTGCACCGCTAACGCAATCGCAGGCGCTTTCCAATTCGATCAACGAAAACTGAACCTGAAGGAGTTTGTTCCCTCGCGGTTGTTCATCTACTACAACGAGCGCAAGATTGAGGGAACTGTGGACCAGGACAGCGGCGCCCGCATCCGGGATGGAATCAAGACCACGGTGAAAACCGGGGTTTGTCCCGAAAGCGACTGGCCATACATCATCCAGCAGTTTGTGGGACCGCCACCACCGCAAACCCTGGTGGACGCTCCGAAGAACCGCGCCATTTCGTACCATCGGGTGACGCAAAGCTTGAACCAGATGAAAGGCTGCCTGGCGGAGGGCTATCCCTTTGTCTTTGGCTTCACTGTGTACGACAGCTTTGAATCTCCGCAGGTGGCCAAGACAGGCCAAGTGCCGATGCCGGCCCCAGGGGAGAATCAAATCGGCGGCCACGCGGTGGTTGCCGTCGGATACGACGACAGCCAGCAGCGCTTCATCGTCCGCAATTCGTGGGGAGACGCGTGGGGAATGAAGGGCTACTGCACCATGCCTTATGCGTACCTCGCTGACTCGAGCTACTCGAGCGATTTCTGGACGATAAGGGGCGTGACTGGAGAGGCGGCCCAGGCGAAAGCCGCTGCATGATCAAGGCCGAACGGACACAGTGATTGTGAATAGGGTGCCGGAGTCTGCCGGTTCCCAGGAACGGCTTTGTCGAAGCCGGACACACACTTCACCGGGCTGGCGGGCAGTTAGTATCCACACATGCATTCCCTGCCCGCCAGTCCGCTTCTGTGGAGGGCTTGTACCGCGATCCTGGAGTTGAACGATGGGCGCGCCGGTCTCCTCGGCATTCCAACGATAGCCCGAGGTGCGGGCTTCGGGCAGAGTGAGTTCTGCGGAGGCGTTAAGGTCCAAGTTGATGGTGGTACCGTTCGCAGCGTCGGTTACAGTCTTCAACTTATTCCCTTCGCAGGGGCTACTACTTCGCTCTCTTCAACAGCGCGTTTCGATCGGCGCTGTTCCGCGTGCACACCGTATGTTGCGTGGACATTGCGTATTCGCAGGCGAAGCAGGCACAGCCGTTCTGAGTTCCAAGGTATTTCACCGGATCTTTGCAGTTGGCGATCGAATCCGAGCAGGATTCGGGCGACGGCAGCGCCAGGCAGACCGACGGTTCACATCAACGTGATCCCACTACCTCAGCGACTGCTCCACCTCCGAAAGCCAGTCCGGTCGCTTCAGCACTTCGCGCGGCTTGGGCCCATCGGCTGCTCCCACGATTCCGTCGCGCTCCATCAGATCGATGAGGTGCGCGGCCCGTCCATAACCGATGCGCAGCCGCCGCTGCAGCAGGGAAGTGGAGGCCTTGCCGAACTCCAGGACCAGCCGGACCGCATCCTGATAGAGCTCATCGTTCTCGTCGTTTCCGGCCTCAGCGCCGTCGGCTTCCGTCCGTCCCGCGTCTTCTTTGGGCGCCTCCAGGAAAGCCTGCTGATACTGCGCGGTACCCTGCGAGCGCCAGAACTCCACCGCCGCGGCGATTTCTTTTTCGGTGACGAAGGGTGCGTGCAGGCGATGCACGCGGGCCGAGCCCGAGGGCAGATACAACATGTCGCCACGTCCCAGAAGGGCCTCGGCGCCATTGGCATCGAGGATCGTCCGGGAATCGACCTTCGTTGCCACGCGGAACGAAATTCGCGCGGGGAAGTTGGCCTTGATCAGGCCGGTGATGAC
>DATHDM010000305.1:0-6217 GCA_035319065.1 Terriglobales bacterium | reverse complement strand
TCTCTCTCAGGGACCGGTGTCACGTCAAGCCAGCTTGTCCCCAACCCTGGAAGCTTGAGTTTTGGCACAGTCGCGGTGGGAAGCACACAGACCGGATGGGAGACGCTTACTAACTCCGGCAACTCTACCGTGACTATTTCTCGGGTAACAACGACGGGTGCGGGATTCACCACACCAAGCCTAACTCTTCCGCTGACCCTCACTGCGGGACAGAGCCTATCGCTGGGCGTTACTTTTTCGCCGCGATCGAGTGGAGCCGCCACGGGCAGTATTGCGATTCTCTCAAATGCAGCGGACTCCAGCTTGAGCATACCTCTTGCAGGTACAGGTTACGTACCAGGAAGGATGGCGATATCACCGTCGGCTCTCAATTTCGGGAGCGTAGTCGTAGGTACCAGCCAGAGTCAGACTGGTACGGTCACGGCAAGCGGCTCCGCGGTAACAGTAACCTCTGCCACCTCCAACAGCTCCGAATTTGTTCTAAGTGGGTTGGCCTTGCCTGTCACGATTGGGGTGGGACAAAGTGCGACATTCACCGTGACCTTCCTGCCGCAAACGAGCGGGTCTGCATCAGGGAGCATATCGTTTCTGAGTAACGCCTCAAACCCCTCGGGCTCCGAATCTCTTACAGGAACAGGTGCGGCGCCGGCGCAGCACAACGTCGGCCTTACTTGGACTGAAAATTCGTCACAGGTAGCGGGATACAACGTCTACCGCGGCACCAAATCCGGCGGACCTTACTCGAAGATCAATTCAGCACTGGATCCGAGCACCAGCTATACCGACACCGCTACTCAGGCTGGAAGCACTTACTACTACGTAACCACAGCAGTCGATTCAACCGGCTCAGAGAGTGCATATTCCAATGAAGCCTCTGCAGTTATTCCATCAAACTAGAGACACAACTCATCTTCCAGCGCACTTGTAAGTCTCGTCACGGACAGGGGGGCTACGACTGCTCAGCTATAAGGTTTACACCTGGGTGCACACACTTTGGAGCTAGCAGACACCTGAAATGGCCCTTCAGTTGCCCCTTTTCGGAGAATCTGTCAAGGCACTTATCGGCAATTGGTTACCCTGATATTCATTCGCACAGCGTCCCCTTCGTCCAGGCTGGCCGTACGATGCACCGTCGTGCCGTTGCTGAAGTAGCTTGCGGACCAGATGATGGTTTCAGGCAGCCACGGTCTGTTCGCCAGTTGAAGAGTCCCTCGGAGGCTATAAGTGGTTTGGGCCAAAACCAGAAAGTACCCGCGTTTTACCCTGCAATGCCCGGCACTCATTGACTTCGACGGCGGCGGAGTCATGCGCAAAATTCAGGCTGAGACTCGGAACATCAGCCTCGGCGGAGTCTTGTTGACCTGTGATGCCCAAATCCCCGCGGGGTCCAAGGTAGGGGTTGAATTGCAGCTCAGTCCGGCAAAGTCCCCCAAGCCTATTAACTTAATTGCTAAGGGTCAGGTTGTTCGCATCGAGAAACGATCTCCACTTGGGACTTTTATGGTCGCCATTGCTTGTGAGCAGCCTTTTTCATGTTCCCCCTACCCTGAGAAATGATCTTTCTCACTTGCCCTGTTACTTCCGCATGTTCAGTAATCACCAGACGACCATCTTCAGAAAAACAAAAAAGCCGCCCGTTGAGGCGGCTTCTAAGCAAGGTGGCTCTGGTTACTCGAGCATTTTAAGCGGTGGTGATTGTCTGGCTCTGTTGCACCACTCTCCGCCGATACATTGTGAAGGAGACGACCCCGACGACCAAGCAAAGCAGCAATTCGTCAAGGAAAGCGGGTCCTTCGGGGAAACCCGAATAGGTTGTCACCTTCCCGTTCGGGTCTTTAACTGAAATGTTCAGTGATGTCACCCACGAAGGATCTTTGATAGAAAGTGTGGCACCCCAACTACTAGCTCCAGAAGAGGACCATGAGTAACTGCCAACCGTCGTGGCGGATCTCCAGGAGATACTGACGCCCGTCAACTGGAACCCACTTTGAGCACTGAGGCTCCCAAGGGCGTTGGTACCAGTGAAATCGAGTGTTCCACCAGCTCCGGGGACACTGAGCGCTTCGATGGTGTCACCAAACGCCAGCGATGCCAGCGTCAGAAAAGCTAAAGCCGCGACCATCACGGCTGCTCTCCCGCATTTTCGCGTCACGTAGGTCACTTGGTCCCCACCGACAAACCAATCCCAGACTAACGCCGAAACTATTTAAGCAAGATGACTGCCAAACTGTCTGTTGAGCCAACCTCTTGCAAAATCAATAACATAAGTTCGAGGAGATGGAGATCCGACCGCCAGTTTGCAATAGCTTGCAACCTTATATTATTAGTTCGTGCAAACCTGCTGATAAGTTATTGCGCATTCCAATCACTTTGGAGCATGTCCGGATAGCTGGTCTTGAGTCAGACGGCGCGATGG
Organism: Terriglobales bacterium; assembly: GCA_035319065.1. Lineage (GTDB taxonomy): Bacteria > Acidobacteriota > Terriglobia > Terriglobales > Acidobacteriaceae > DASPRM01. The sequence continues at coordinate 3,801 of DATHDM010000305.1, read as the reverse complement.
CCCACCATTCAAGAGCGCCAAGAGCTGTCAAGAGGTTCCAGCCCTTCTCAGAGTGAAGAGGGTGACTTCCGGAGGGCAGTTTAATCGCATCGGTACTCTCACGGTTCCAATTCCAGCGTTTGTGTACAGAGTCAATTGTCCGACTTTTTGTAGGCCCCAAGCATACTTTCTGCCGAATTTTGGAAGGTACAGAGGGCCGATGACCGGAAGGCGGATCTGGCCGCCGTGGGAGTGTCCGGACAGTTGCAAATCAACCGGATATTTACAAACCGCATCAGCTATGTCCGGCTCGTGAACAAGAAGTATTGACGCTTCATCCCGTGGAACTCCCTTAAGAGTGATATCTAAATGACGGCCTGGAGGACAGCTATCTGTTCCCGAAACCCAGATTCTGGCCCCCGCGCGTTCGAAGGGCACGCATAAGTTTCTCAGTACCGGAATACCCTGAGATTGAAGGGCGTCAGTGACGACCCCGGCATCGGCAACCAGATCGTGGTTGCCGAGCACGGCTACCTTCCCAACCAGAGCGGTCAGATCACGAAGCAAAGCCGCGCAGGGGCCTGCAGCTTGTGCTGCCTTTCTAGAGGCTTCGTGCGACCGTTTGGAAAGCAACGGACCAGTTACGAAGTCCCCCGTAAGCACAACAAGATCTGGGCCTAGGCCATTTACGATCTGGACCGCATTGCGAATTGCGGTTGCCGAGAAAAGTTCGTCGTAATGAAAATCACTGAGCTGCGCGATCGTAAATCCATCGAATGCTTGCGGCAATCGATCCAGCTGGATGTCGAGCTTTCGCACATAAGGTCTATCTGCCTCGACGATGCCGGCATCTGTTACGCTAGCGAGAGCCGCCGTGGCCAAGAAAGCTCCAGAAGCGCGCAGGAATTTACGCCTATTCATCGGAGATCATCAAGCAACCAGCACCGGCTTGCGCTTTGGAATGGCTGGCGGTAACCACGAAGAGGAGACCATTGCGACTCATACCTCCTTCAACGGCGGAACAAGAAGGCTTCGTGGCAGAGAATCCTCGCCTCGCCTTAGAGCCCATATCAAGCCGATCAGGGCGGCTAGGGCCAGCGCAAAGAAAATAATCCCTCCTTGGTGATGAAGTCTTCCTTGCAGGAAAGCTGGATCGACCTGAGTTCCTAACGAGCACAAAACAAATATTCGCAATCCATTCTTCGCGATCGACAGCGGAATCGCCGCCCCAATAACGACAGCCTTTCGCCACGGAGAACGAAGGAAGAGATGTGCCAAGACCATGGTTGCAAACAGGAGCATTGAGCTGGAGCGAATGCTGCTGCATTCCCGTGTGATTTCCGCGTTTAGGCCTGGGATGGACAGTTCAATGCCGTTCTGACTGACGGGAATTCCAGCCGCCAACAAGAGAAGCCTGGCCACGAATGCGGATTCCTGTTGGAACCACAATATGATTTTGTCCAACACTGGTGCCGGTAGAGGAATCATCAGGAACAGCAAACAGAGAGGGAAGAGAAGCGCCTTGAGAGTGCGAATTCCGAAACAGAATAGGACACTACCCATCCACCAGCAAACCAGTGCTAGCATTTCAAGTGACAATTGGACATCGCGTGACAAACAGTCCACTCTGCTTCGCACTACCAAAGCGATGAGCAAAGTTACACCCAGCCAAACCGATCCAGAACGCACGTTACGTTCGAAGACCGGGAACAGCGTTTTCCGATTGAGGTAAATCAGCCAGAGACAGAGCGGGGCTATGAGTTGGACGTGCGTGTACTCGTATCTTCTGGCAGCCAGTCTCAGGGTGGTGACCAATGGATGCCACCACACCAGGAGAGACACGACAAACAAAAGTGGAAAATCGAGATGTCGCCGGAGCTTTCTCATCTAATGCGTAAATACAAGGGGTGCTTTCCCAGGCCCGCCATGGCGCGGATTGCAAGAGGCTCAGTGACTGGGGCCGTTGCTCGGAGACTCCGCCTACTCCACCGTCACCGATTTGGCCAGGTTCCGCGGTTGGTCCACGTCGCATCCGCGGCGGACGGCAATGTGGTAGGCCAGCAGCTGCAGGGGAACGATCTCCAGGATCGGGGAGAGCAGCTCGGGCGCCGCCGGCACGAACAGGGTGTGGTCGGCAGCCTCGCGTATCTCCTCATCCCCCTCGGTCGCCACCGCGATCACGCGACCTGAGCGCGCCTTAACCTCCTTCAGGTTGGAGAGCGTCTTGTCGTAGCGCACCACGGAGCCGGGATCATTCTGGTCGCGGGTGGCGATGATGACCACCGGGAGATCTTCGTCGATCAGGGCATTGGGCCCATGCTTCATTTCGCCCGCGGGATATCCCTCGGCGTGAATGTAGGAAATCTCCTTCAGCTTCAGCGCGCCTTCCAGCGCGATGGGATAGTGAATGCCGCGTCCCAGGAAGAGGAAATCCTGCGCCCGCTGATATTCCTTGGCCAGGTCCTCGGTGTCTTCTTCGTGAGCCAGCAGCGTCTCCAGCTTCCCCGGCAGGCGGTTGAGCTCGGTGATCAGCTTCTTTGCCTCCTCCGAGTCCAGGGTCCCGCGCACCTCCGCCAGGTAAAGCGCGAACAGGAATGCGGCGGTCAGTTGCGCGGTGAAAGCCTTGGTCGAGGCAACACCGATCTCCGGTCCAGCGTGGGTATAGACGGTCCCGTTGGCCTCGCGGGTCACCATGGAGCCCACGACGTTGCATATGCCCAGCGTCTTCGAGCCTTTGGCCTTGGCTTCGCGCAGGGCCGCGATGGTGTCGGCGGTTTCCCCGGACTGGGTGACGAGGATGGTGAGCGTGTCGCTACCGACGATGGGATCGCGATAGCGGAACTCGCTGGCGTAGTCCACTTCCACCGGGATGCGCGCCAGGCGCTCGATCATGAACTTGCCGGCCAGCCCGGAGTGCCAGCTGGTGCCGCAGGCAGCGATGTTCACCTTACGCAGCCGCTTGAACTCGGCTTCGGTGATCTCCATGTCGTCGAGGAAAACCTTGCCACTGTCGAGCGAGACCCGGCCGAGGGTGGTGTCGCGCACGGCGCGGGGCTGCTCGTAGATTTCCTTCAGCATGAAATGCTTGAAGCCGCCCTTCTCCGCCATGATGGGGTCCCAGGTGATGTGCTGCACCTGGCGCTCCATGGGACGGCCCTCGAAATCGGAGAGCTTCACGCCCGCCGGAGTGATGACCGCCAGATCACCATCGGCAAGGAAAAACAGATCGCGGGTGTGATAGAGGATGGCGGGCACGTCGGAGGCAACGAAGTATTCGTCCTTGCCCAGACCGATTACCGCCGGGGGACCGTTGCGAGCGGCAATGATCTTGTTGGGCTCGTCGGCCGCGATCACGGCGATGGCAAAGACGCCCGTCATTTGCATGACCGCCTTGCGCACGGCTTCTTCCAGCGGCACCCGATTGCCGTTGCCTTTGGCGGGATGAAAGTACTTCTCCACCAGGTGAGCGATCACCTCGGTGTCAGTTTCGGTGGTGAAGCGATGGCCCTCTTCGGCCAGTTGGCGCTTAAGGGCAAGGTAGTTCTCGATGATGCCGTTGTGCACCACCACGATGCGCCCAGTACAGTCGCGGTGGGGATGAGCGTTCTCCTCCGTGGGGCGGCCGTGCGTGGCCCAGCGCGTGTGGCCGATGCCATAGGTGCCATCGAGCGGCTTGAGGCGGACGGCCTCTTCCAAATTGCGCAGCTTCCCTTCCGCGCGGCGAATCTGCAGCCCGTCGCCGTTACCGGCTACCGCGATGCCGGCCGAGTCGTAGCCGCGATATTCCAGACGACGCAGGCCGTCGATGATGACCGGCACCAC